>CAYRDY010000042.1:0-17241 GCA_964423195.1 uncultured Catenibacillus sp.
CATAGCGCTCATAGTATACCACTTTAAAGCGTTGGTGTAAAGAAGAATGTGCAATAATTGCTCAGGCTTGTGCCATTATTTGATTTCTCACTTTCTGAATATAAACCGGCAGAAAATTTATCTTTCTTGAGGATTCTATAACTTTCTTCACCTACTCATAACTTTACTTTTCTGTATGTTCCTGAACCCGAAAAGGAAATAAAGCCCTTATCGCGCAGCAATTGAAGCTGCTGGCGTATTTTTGGTCTGATATTGTTGTTTTCAGGATGCTTTTCAAAAAGTTCTTCCTCAAAAACATACATTTCCTCCAATGTGAACACATCAGAAGGGACTCTGTTCACGCAGTTTAGCACGTCCATTAACCATCCTCTAACATCCAAGTTATCCGTTTTTAACCCTTGGCTCATATGCACTTTTTTAAGGATTTTTTCTCGGTCTTCCTCTTGCCCATCACGAACTATTTCAATTTTTCCTTGTTCTGGTATTTTCTCAATCAAGATATTGCACCCCACCCACCCTGCGCGTCGCGCAGAATTCGCAAGAGGAGGTCTTCTCTCAATTATCTCAGGAACAAAAAAGTACTTAGGGATCATTATAAGATCTTTTACAGTCATGGTGTTTTGCGAATAGCACATAAACAAGAAATCAGGGTTTTCATTTCCAGTAATCCGTTTAATCATAGTTTCATAGGCACCACCCTTTACTTTTGCCCCAAAACGTCCATTTTTGCTCTTTAGCTCAAATTGGTTCCCACATTTACTGCAGTAAAAATCAGCAACTGGCATATTATTCCTAAAATGAATGATGTGCTTGTTGCCACATCGTGGGCAGAACATATTGCGCTCAGCCCACGATTCTGTCAGCACCCGTGCCCTTTGAGGACCGGAACAATAACCTTTAACCAAACTTTCATCAAGATGCAAATTCATATGTGATCTCCGTACTTATTCTCGATATTGGTTATGATGTTTCGCATAAGATCAAGCTTAACTTGTCGGCCGCCGCTCTGGCTAACATAACGCCATAATAACTGCTTCCTCGTTACTAAAGATTATATTTGATTTCCCGCATAAAAGCAATATCTAAATGGGTAGAAGGCAGGCATTCCTCTGTACACCATGGGTCTAGCCTCTATGAGCGATGATGTCTCACTTGACATACCTAGCGATTTATGATAATAGTTTAGACAGGGTTTTTAGTTATGGACAGGTTCGCGTATGTTCAATACCGGCCGACACGGGACGCAGCGCAGGCAGCGTGAAGCGTGAAGCGATCGGCTGTTATCATAGTGGCGTGTGATGGCTTGTTTCGTAGAAGAGGAGAGATGAATATGCATTGGTCAGACACGATTGCTGATGAGATCATCAGGAGGAATCCGGACAAAGAGGAATATGTGTGCGCGGCGGGCATCAGCCCGTCAGGCTCTATCCATATCGGAAATTTCAGGGACATCGCGACGAGTCTGTTTGTCGCGCGGGCGCTGGAGCGGAAGGGCAAAAAGGCGAGGCTGCTCTTTTCATGGGACGAGTATGACAGAATGAGGAAAGTACCGGTCAATGTCAAAGAGGTGACGGAAGGGTTTGAGAAATACATCGGCTGTCCGTATGTCGATGTGCCGAATCCTTTCGGCACAGAGGAGGCCACTTACGCGGAATATTTTGAAAAAGAATTCGAGAGATCCATCGAGAAATTCGGCATTCAGATGGAATACAAATATCAGGCAGAGATGTACCGCTCAGGCTGCTACAGGGCGCATATTCTCACGGCGCTGGACAAGCGGGCAGAGATATTTGATATCCTGGATTCCTTTAGGACACAGGACGCGGTCGAGGGAGAGCGGGAAGCCTATTTTCCGGTGAGCATTTACTGCAGTGAATGCCACAGGGACACGACGAAGATCACCGCCTATGATGAGACAAAAAAGATCGCGCAGTACACGTGCAAGTGCGGTCATAAGGGAACCTTCGATTTTAACAGGGACACCAACTGCAAGCTCGCGTGGAAGGTCGATTGGCCGATGCGCTGGATGTATGAGAAGGTTGATTTTGAGCCGGGGGGAAAGGATCACGCGGCACCGGGCGGATCCTACGATACGAGCAAAGTCATCGCGGAGAAGATTTTTGGGTTTAGGGCACCGGTATTTGTCGGCTACGAGTTTATAGGGATTCGGGGGACGACAGGAAAAATGTCCGGCTCCTCAGGCTTAAATATGACGCCGGAGACGCTGCTGAAGATCTATCAGCCGGAGATTCTGCTCTGGCTCTACGCGAGGGTGAATACCAACAAGGCGTTTGATCTCTGCTTTGATGACGGCATCCTGCGCCAGTATTTTGAGTTTGATAAACAGTACAATATGTATAGAAAGGGCGAGGCCGATGAACATGTGACGTCTGTCATGCAGTGCTGTCTGCTGACGGATAAGGAGATCAAAACCGTTCCGATGTCACTGCTGGTACAGCTCGGCTCGATCGTCGATTTTAATGTGCCGATGCTTGAGACCGTCTTTGAAAAGATCGGGCAGCCGTACAAATACGCCGATTTTGAGGAGAGGCTTAATCTGGCGAAATACTGGCTTGAGAATTGCGCGCCGGAAAATGTGAACAAGCTCGTGCCGCATCGCAACTGGGAGGTCTACGACACGCTGACGGATGATCAGAAGCGGGAGATCAAGATCCTGCATGACTATCTTGCCAATGAGGAATACACGCTCGATCAGCTGAATGTGAAATTGTACGATATTTCCAAGGAAGTTTTCGGGGCTGACAATCCGGAATTAAAGAAACTGCAGGGCGCATTTTTTAAGAATGTTTACAGACTGCTCCTGAATAAGGAGAAGGGACCGAGGCTTTACCTGTTTTTGTATGCGATCGATAAAGAGCGGTTCATCGGTTTGCTCGATTTTTCCTATGAGCGGACGGCGGAGGAGATGGTGTCGCTGTCGGAATTAAAGAAAGCGCCTGAGCCGGAGGAGAAGAAAGTCGTCTACGGCGATCCGGATCCGGTCGCGCCGGTCAAGGAGGAAATTGCCATCGATGATTTCAATAAGATCGATCTGAGAGTCTGCCGCGTCGTCAAATGTCAGGAGATCAGAAAATCACACAGCTGTTACAGGCTGACGCTGTTTGACGGCACCAGAGAGCGGACGATCGTGTCCTCGATCAAGGACGATTATCGGCCGGAGGAACTGATCGGCAAAAAGATCATTGTGGTCGCGAACCTCAGGCCGACGCGGATCACCGGCGTGACCAGTGAGGGGATGCTCCTCGCGGCGACCAACAATGCCTGCGGCTGCCGGGTCATTTTTGTCGATGATCTCGTGCCGGAGGGGACAGCGATCCGCTGAGGCCGCCGGATAGCAAGAAGGAATTCGATGAATACCGATGGATACAGCCATGCAGGAGGCCATACAAATGATTCAGGACATTTATCCGCACCGATTGTTTAACCATTATCAGCCGGGGAGTACGCCGCGGCCGGACAGCTATATCTTCTATTTCAGGGGTTCCAAGATGCTGGTGAAGTATGTCCTCGCCGACGCTTCGGCATGCCCAGTCACTTTGACGGATCTATCTGCGGACACAGGCGGCGCGTCGGGCGCGTCGTCGCGCGCCGACGATACCTCCCGTACTTTATTGGAATTTCCCAGAGCCAAAGATTTTAAAGTCCTGCCGGAGACGACCTACCTCTTTGCCATCGACGCGGAGACCTATTTTCTATTGAATACGGACACGGCGGCGGTTCCGGAGGGCTTTGCGTTCCACGAATTTTTGGAGATTAGAGACCGGGCGCCTGAGCCGAAACACAGGGTATTTGCGGCGATGACGGCCAGACACCTGGCGGATTGGTACAGGGACAACCGGTTTTGCGGGCGCTGCGGGCGGCCGATGAAGCGGTCGGATGAGGAGCGGGCGATGGTGTGCGCTGGCTGCGGATATACCTGTTATCCGCGCATCATGCCTGCGGTCATTGTGGGCGTCACGGACGGCGATAGGCTGTTGGTGACCAGATATCGCACGGGTTACCGCCATCATGCCCTGATCGCCGGTTTTACTGAGATCGGGGAGACGCTGGAGGAGACGGTCGCGCGCGAGGTGATGGAGGAGGCGGGTATTCGGGTGAAAAATATCCGCTATTACAAGTCACAGCCGTGGGGCATGGCCAATGACATCCTGGCCGGCTTTTACTGCGATGTGGACGGCGACGCTCACATTCATATGGATTCGGGCGAACTCAGCTCTGCCGAGTGGATAGAGCGGGAGGAGATCGTGCTGCAGCCCGATGATTTCAGCCTCACCAACGAGATGATGATGCAGTTCAAGCTGGGGAAGCGGTAATATCGCGATTATTTTCAATTTGGCGCGAAATTAAGTTGACAAACGTTACAGTTAGATTAAAATGAAAATGACAGCCGGAGAGGATGATCATTGATTTTATGAGAGTCATTGCGGGAACGGCGCGGCGGCTGCAGCTGAGAGCCCCGGAGGGGATGGACACGAGGCCGACGACGGATCGGATCAAGGAGACGTTATTCAATATGATCAGTTTCGACCTGAACGGCGCTCTGTTTGTCGATCTGTTCAGCGGGAGCGGCGCCATCGGCATCGAGGCGCTGAGCCGTGGGGCAGCGTTCGCATGGTTTGCGGAAAAAAATCCCGCGGCCTGCGCGTGCATCCGCGAAAACCTGAGGCGCACGGGCCTTGAATCGCGGGCACAGGTCTTGATGCGGGACGCGCGTTTGGTCTTAAAGGAGCTCTGGGAGCTTTGCGGCGGCCGGCCGGCGGATTTTATTTTCATGGATCCGCCCTACGGGCGGCAGCTTGAGCGGGAGATATTGACAGCCTTAAGCGGCCTGCCGTTGGCCGACGGGCACACGACCATCATTGTGGAGGCCGATATCCGTGAGGATTTTTCCTATGTCGGCGGCCTCGGATTCAAGATCCAGAGAGAAAAAAAGTATAAAACCAATAAACATGTATTTATCTTAAAAAATGAAAGTTGAGAGCGGCTATGAAGACAGCAGTATATCCGGGCAGCTTTGACCCGGTGACCTACGGGCATATGGACATTATCCAGAGAGCGGCGGGGATGGTGGAAAAACTCATCATCGGTGTTCTGAATAACAGCGCAAAAAATCCGTTGTTTTCTGTCGAAGAACGTGTTAATATGTTAAGAGAGGTATGCAGGGATCTGCCAAATATCGAGATTCGCCATTTCGACGGTTTGCTGGTTGATTTTGTGAAAGAATGCCAGTCGAATGTGATTGTCAGGGGTTTAAGGGCAGTGACTGATTTTGAGTATGAGCTGCAGTGGGCACAGTCCAATCAGATCGTTTATCCGGCGATGGATACGATGTTTCTCGTGACCAATGTCCAGTACTCTTATCTGAGTTCGAGTGTTGTCAGGGAATATGCATCCCATGGCGGAGACGTATCCTCGTTTGTGCCGGAGTTTGTCGCCAGGTTACTGAAAGAAAAATACGAAAGTAAGGAGAAGTGAACATGAAAGATTCAAGTACGAGCAAGATCGAACAGCTGATTGACGAGATTGAGGAGTTTATCGAGAGCTGCAAGCCGCAGCCCTTTTCACAGTCCAAGGTGATTGTGCCGAAGGATGAATTATATGAATTGCTGACGGAATTGAGATTAAAGACGCCGGAGGAGATCACGCGCTATCAGAAGATCATCTCCAACAGAGAAAAGATCATCAACGACGCCCAGGCGCAGGCGGAGCGGATGGTCGAGGAGACCAATGTCTATGTGAATCAGCTCGTCGAGGAGAATCAGATCATGGCGCAGGCCTATGATCGGGCGCAGGAGCTTCTCGATGCCGCTCAGGCGCAGGCCGCGGAGACGGTCAACGCGGCCAATGAGGACGCGGAGGGGATTCGCCGCAGCGCGCTGCAGTACACCCAGGAGCTGATCAATAATCTGCAGCAGGTGATCGGCGGGACGCTGGATGTGGCCAAGTCAAACTACGAGGGCCTGATTAGCGGTCTGTCCTACAATCTGGATGTTCTGACAAGCAACAGGGAGGCGCTTGAGCAGCAGCTTGCGACGCCGGTCGAGATCCCAGCCTATGAGCCTGTTCAGACCCGCGCGGAGGATCTGCTGCCGCCGCTGGAGACAAAGCTCTCCGGGCCTGCGCGTACCGCGGATGACCAGCCGGCCCGCGAGGAAGCCGAGGATGAGGACGCCGGATATGAGAATGAGGACGATGTCGATCTCGACGATGATGATCTTGAGGACGACGATTATGACGACATTGACTGACGGCTGATGACAGATGCCGGCCATAGTTTGTGGGGTTCCGCTGACTATGGCTTTTGTGCTTTATTGAGAGGGCACAGGCCGCGGGCGCGCGGATTGATGCCGGACGCCATGCGGACTGTGAGCCGCGGCCACGCGGACTGGAGTTGGCTTTTATGCGGCCGCACGGGCCGCGGGTAATATTTTTTGATAGATCAGGCGCATGGGCGCCTATGAAATATGGAGATAGGAGTTGAATTATTTGAAGACAAATGACATTTCAAATGACATTTTCGCTCATCTGCCGGAGGCCTATGAGTTGAGAGAGACAAAGTATGTCGAGGAGATCCATGGTCAGACGGCGCTGATCTCGCACCGCAAGACCAAGGCGCGGTTTCTGCTGGTCTCAAACAGCGACACCAACAAGGTATTCAATATCGGCTTCCGCACGCCGGTTGACAACGACACGGGCGTGCCGCACATCATCGAACACACCGTGCTGTGCGGCTCGGAGCATTTTCCGGCCAAGGATCCGTTTGTGGAGCTGGTCAAGGGGTCGCTGAATACTTTTTTAAATGCCATGACCTATCCGGACAAGACCATGTACCCGGTGGCCAGTTACAACGACAAGGATTTCATGAATCTAATGCATGTGTACCTGGATGCCGTTTTTTACCCGAATATCTATAAAAACAGGATGATCTTCGAGCAGGAGGGGTGGCACTATGAACTGGAGAACCCGGACGCGGAGCTGACGATCAACGGGGTGGTCTACAATGAGATGAAGGGCGCTTTTTCCACGCCGGACGAAGTGCTTTACAGAGAGATCACATCCACGCTGTTTCCGGATACCAATTATTCAAGTGAATCCGGCGGCGATCCGGCCGTCATTCCGACCCTGACGTATGAGGATTATCTGGATTTTCACCGGACTTATTATCACCCGTCCAACAGCTATATTTATCTGTACGGTGATTTTGACGTTTACGAGTGTCTGGATTTCATCGATAAAAATTATCTATCGCATTTTGAATATCAGGCGGTCGATTCTGCCATCAAAATGCAGGCGCCGTTTGAGGCGATGCGCGTCTGCCGCAAAAAATATTCGGTCTCCTCGGATGAGCCGTCGGACGGCAAGACCTTTTACAGCTATAACGCCGTCGTGGGCACCAGCCTTGACCCGAAACTTTACCTGGCTTTTCAGGTGCTTGAGTATGTGCTGATGAGCGCGCCGGGCGCCGTGCTCAAGAAGGCGCTGATGGATGCGGGTATCGGCAGGGACGTGTATGGCAGCTATGACAACGGCATTCTGCAGCCGTATATCTCCGTGGTGGCCAAGGACGCGGACGCGGGCCGCGAACAGGATTTTATGGATGTGATCAGGAAGACCCTAAGTGATCTTGTGCGCGATGGCATCAATAAAAAATCTCTGGAGGGCGCGATCAATTATCTGGAATTCAAATTCCGCGAGGCCGATTTCAACCGTTTTCCGAAGGGGCTGATGTATGGCATTCAGATGTATGACAGCTGGCTCTACGATGAGGACAAGCCGCTGATCCATCTGGAGGCCTATGAGACATTCGCGGAGCTCAAAAAAGCGCTGGATACCGATTATTTTGAGGGACTGGTGCAAAAGTATCTGCTGGACAACCCGCACACGTCGCTGCTGGTGCTGGAGCCGGAGCCGGGTCTGTCCATGAAAAACGACGCGGCGCTGGCCGCGAAATTGGCCGCGAAAAAGGCCGCGATGACGGAGGAACAGATCGACGCGCTTGTGGCCCACACGCGGGCACTCAAGGCGTTCCAGGAAACGCCGTCGACGGCAGAAGAGCTTGAGATGATACCGATGATCGAGGTCTCGGACATTGAGCGCAGTGCGCGAAGACTCACCAATCAGGAGACTTCTGTCGCGGGGATGACATTGTTGCGCCACGATATCGAGACAAACGGGATCAATTATTTCAAGGTACTGTTTGACATCCGCGGCATCTCCAATGAATTGTTGCCATACGTCGGGCTCCTCAGTGAAGTGCTCGGCAATATGGATACAAAGCACCATTCCTATCTGGAACTGACCGATGAGATCAATATGTATACCGGCGGCATCACCGCGGATTCGGTCGTCTATTCGTCGGATGAGGATATCCATGCTTTCAGGCCGGTGTTTTTTGTCGAGGGCAAAGCCCTGTTCGGACAGTCGGAGAAACTGATTTCTCTGATCCGGGAAATCCTGTTTGAGACGGATTTTTCGGACACAAAGCGGCTGCGCGAGATCATCGGCCAGCTGCGGTCCAGACTCTCGCTGTCCCTCTCCGGAAGCGGCAATCTGGCGGCTATGCTGCTGGCGACGTCCTATTTTGATGAATCGGCGTGGTTTCGGGATATGACCAGCGGGGTCGGTTTTTATGATTTTATCAAGTCGCTGGACAGCCATTTTGAGGCGGAGAAGGAGACGGTCGTGCGCAGCCTCGAACAGGTGCGGCGGCTCATTTTCCGCGCGGAAAACGCGATGCTTGACCTGACGGCGGGCGATGCGGGCTTTGAGAAAATCGAGCCTCTGATGCGGGATCTGGTGTCGGATTTTTATACGGAGGATGTCACGGCGGGGACGCTTACATTTGCGCCGAGCCGAAAAAATGAGGGACTGATCACGCCGGGCATGGTGCAGTATGACGCGATCGCCGGCAATTTCAGGGAGAAGGGATTTGCCTACAGCGGTGCGCTGCAGATTCTCAGGGTGATCATGAACTACGATTATCTCTGGAATCATATTCGTGTCAAGGGCGGCGCCTACGGCTGCATGTCCAATTTCTCCCCGTCCGGCAACGCGTTTTTTGTGACATACAGGGATCCGAATCTGGCAGAGAGTTTTGAAGTCTTCCGTGGCGCGGGCGACTATATCCGGCATTTTGACTGCAGCGCCCGCGATATGGCCAAATATATCATCGGCGCTATCAGCAATCTCGATATGCCGTTGACGCCGTCCGCGGAGGGCGAGCGCTCCCTGACCGCCTATATGACGGGATTGTCCTATGAAAAGATCCAGCGGCGGCGCGATGAGCTGCTGAACGCCACGATAGAGGATATCCGCGGTTTCGGTGATCTCATCGACGCCTTTGTGTCGGATGATTATCTCTGTGTGGTCGGCAGCGAGCGGCAGATCAGGGATCACGAAGCCATGTTCGGCTCGGTGAGAAATCTGTGATAAAACCCGTGTCCGGCTGCGGGGAATTTTATGCGTGAGGCTATATTTGGCTGGTGAGGCATTTATGGGAGAAAATTTCAGATCAGGATTTGTGACGATCATCGGGCGGCCGAATGTCGGCAAGTCCACGCTGATGAACCGGCTGATCGGGCAGAAGATCGCGATCACCTCGAACAAGCCACAGACGACCAGAAATCGCATCCGAACAGTGTATACCTGTGAGGAGGGGCAGATCGTGTTCGTGGATACGCCGGGCATCCACAAGGCGAAAAATAAGCTGGGCGAATATATGGTGGAGGCGGCGGAGCGCACCCTGAGTGAGGTGGATGTGGTGCTGTGGCTGGTGGAGCCGACGACCTTTATCGGCGCCGGTGAGCGCCATATCGCGGAGCTGCTGTCGCGCTGCCGTACCCCGGTGATCCTGGTGATCAATAAAATAGACACAGTAAAAAAAGAAGATATTCTGAGCGTGATCGACACATACAGGGATGTCTGTGATTTTGCGGAGATCATCCCCTGTTCGGCGCGCACCGGCGAGAATACGGGGGACTTGTTCCCATCGATTATGAAGTACCTACCATATGGACCGAAGTATTACGGGGATGATGTGGTGACGGACCAGCCGGAGCGCCAGATCGTCGCGGAACTGATCCGCGAGAAGGCGCTGCGCCTGCTCAGCGATGAGATACCGCACGGGATCGCGGTGGCCGTCGAGCAGATGAAGCGCCGCCCCAAAGGCCATATCATGGACATCACCGCCACGATCGTCTGCGAGCGGGAGTCCCACAAGGGCATCATCATCGGAAAGGGCGGCGACATGCTGCGGCGCATCGGCTCCGAGGCGCGCACAGAGATTGAGGATCTCCTCGGCGTGAAGGTCAACCTGCAGCTCTGGGTGAAAGTGAAAAAGGACTGGCGCGACAGTGATTTTTTGATCAAAAACTTTGGATATGACAAAAAAGAGATGTAGCAAATCGCGTCGCTCCCTATGGTCGCGCCGCTTTTTTGCTCATACCACCTTGCCCGTCAAATGTCCATGCAGCCTTGCAAGCAAGCTTGCCGTCTGCATGGCCGCTTGACGGGGCTTTCAGAGTAAAATATTTGGCGGTAAAGGGAAAACGGGATGATGCAGCAGATCATTTTGACGGGCATGGTGCTCTCCACGATGCCGATAGGTGAATATGATAAGCGCGTCGTGCTCCTCACGGATAAGCGCGGGAAGATCACGGCCTTTTCCAGGGGCAGCCGCCGCCCGAACAGCGCCATGCTGGGGGCGACCGAGCCGTGTGTTTTTGGCAGGTTCACCCTGGTCGAGGGTCGAAGTTCATATACCCTGATCGGCGCGGAAATCAGCAAATATTTTATGGAGCTGCGCGGCGATATCACCGGTGCGCTGCTTGGTTTTTACTGCCTGGAAGTCGCGGGATACTTCACCAAGGAGAATATGGAGAGTACGGCGGTGCTCAATCTCTTAGTGGCAACTTTCAACGCCGCGTGCCGAAAAAAAGTCCCGATCCGCCTGATCCGGCGGGTTTTTGATCTCAAAATGCTGGTGCTGATCGGCGAATACCCGCAGGTTTTCTCCTGCGTCAAGTGCGGGTGCGAGGCGCCGCTGGAAGATTTCGCGCCAAACCTCTCCGGCATGGTCTGCCCTCAGTGCCGCAAGTTTGCCGTGCGCGCGATGCCGGTGCTGCCGTCGGCGCTCTATGCCATGCAGTATATCATCTCATCCGAGGTGAGCAGGCTCTATACGTTTACGGTGAGTGAGGACGTCCTTGAGAATCTGGAGGCTGTCATCGGCGCGTGCATGCGCTCAGCCGCGGGCGAAGAATTCAAATCAGAGGCGATGCTGGAAGCGATGCTCTAATAATGCGGATGGGCGCCGGTGCGGGAAAGGCTGAAAAGCTATGGTTTGCGCGCCGGCGCGTGACAGGACAAGGGAATATAGCTTGCGCGCCGGCGCGGGAAAAGTCAAAAAGTTTTGGCGTCTGACGGATGGGCGCCGGCCTGATAAAATTTAACGAAAATTACCGGAGGTTGATTATGGAAAAAACGATGGAGAAGATTGCGGCTCTGGCCAAGGCCAGAGGTTTTATATATCCGGGATCCGAGATATACGGCGGCCTGGCAAACACCTGGGACTACGGGAATCTCGGCGTGGAGCTCAAGAATAATGTCAAAAAGGCCTGGTGGAAGAAATTTATCCAGGAAAATCCCTACAATGTCGGCGTGGACTGCGCGATATTGATGAACCCGCAGACCTGGGTGGCCTCAGGACATCTGGGCGGGTTTTCTGATCCGCTGATGGACTGCCGGGAATGCCACGAGCGCTTCCGGGCGGACAAACTCATCGAGGACTACGCGACAGCGAACGGCATCGATCTGGGATCCTCCGTCGACGGCTGGTCCAATGAAAAGCTGTCGGCATATATCGAGGAGAACCATATCCCGTGTCCGAGCTGCGGCAAGCACAATTTTACGGATATCCGCCAGTTCAATCTGATGTTCAAGACATTCCAGGGCGTGACCGAGGACGCGAAGAATACCGTTTACCTGCGGCCGGAGACGGCACAGGGCATTTTTGTCAATTTCAAGAATGTGCAGCGGACATCGAGGAAGAAGATACCGTTTGGCATCGGCCAGATCGGCAAATCATTCCGAAACGAGATCACGCCGGGCAATTTCACTTTCCGCACCCGCGAGTTCGAGCAGATGGAGCTGGAATTTTTCTGTGAGCCGGATACCGATCTCGAATGGTTTGAGTACTGGAAGTCCTTCTGCATCAACTGGCTCAGAGACCTGGGCATGAAGGCGGAGGAGATGCGCGTGAGGGATCACGATCCGGAAGAATTGTCCTTCTATTCAAAGGCGACGACGGACATCGAGTATCTGTTCCCGTTCGGCTGGGGCGAGCTGTGGGGGATCGCCGACCGCACCGATTACGACCTGACGCAGCACCAGAACGTCTCCGGCGAGGATCTGACGTATTTTGACGAGGTGAAAAAGGAGAAATATATTCCTTATGTGATCGAGCCGTCACTGGGCGCGGATCGCGTGGTGCTGGCCTTTCTGTGCGGCGCTTATGACGAGGAGACGCTGGAGGGCGGCGATGTGAGGAATATCCTGCATCTCCATCCGGCACTGGCGCCGGTGAAAGTCGGCGTGCTGCCGCTCTCAAAGAAACTCAACGCCGGGGCGGAGAAAATTTTTGAGACCCTCACCAAAAAATGGAACTGTGAGTTCGACGACAGGGGCAACATCGGCAAGCGCTACAGAAGGCAGGACGAGATCGGGACACCGTACTGCGTGACTTATGATTTCGAGTCCGAGACGGACGGCTGCGTCACGGTGCGCGAGCGCGATACGATGGCTCAGGTGCGCATTAAAATTGAAAATCTGGAAAGCTATCTGGATGAAAAGCTGGCCTATTGAGGAAACTTGTCGATGAATGGGAAGTTATTTTCGAGGGAAGATATACGAAAGCTGATCATACCGCTGCTGATCGAGCAGTTTCTGGCGGTGATGGTCGGCATGGCGGACATTGTCATGGTCTCCTCGGCGGGAGAGACGGCAGTGTCCGGTGTGTCTCTGGTCGATCTGATCAACGTGCTCATTATCAATATTTTTGCCGCGCTGGGCACCGGCGGGGCGGTGGTCGCGAGCCAGCTGATCGGCGCCAGGGAAAATGAGCGCGCCCGCGCCTCGGCCAATCAGCTCATCTATATCACTGCGCTCGCCTCAGTGGTGATCATGGTCGTCTGCCTGTTGGTTCGGGTGCCACTGCTGCGCCTTTTGTTCGGCAGCGTGGATGACGCGATTATGGACAGCGCTCTGATCTATTTTACCATCTCCGCGGTTTCCTACCCGTTCATCGCCCTCTATAACAGCGGCGCGGCCCTGTTTCGGGCGATGGGCAATTCCAGGATTTCCATGATCACGTCGGCGGTGATGAATCTGCTCAACATCGCCGGCAACGCTCTGTTCGTCTATGGTTTTCACATGGCGGCGGGCGGCGTGGCGCTGTCATCCCTGTTATCGAGGATTGTGGCCGCGGCCGTGGTTCTTAAGTTGCTGCACAATCAGAAAAATGTGATCTACGTCGAAAAATTGCTGCGCTTTAAAATTGATCCCCGAATGATCAAGCGGATTTTGGGCGTCGGGATTCCGAGCAGCCTTGAAAACAGTGTCTTTCAGCTCGGCCGCCTGCTGCTGGTCAGCATGATCTCGACATTCGGCACGGCTCAGATCGCGGCCAACGCGGTGGCGAATACGCTGGACGGGTTCAGTATCATTCCCGGACAGGCGATGGGGCTGGCGCTGATCACGGTGATCGGGCGCTGCGTGGGCGCGGACGACTGGGATCAGGTCAGATTTTATCTCAAGCGGCTGATGAAGCTGACCTATCTTGCCTTCTGGGCGGTCGATCTGTTTCTGCTGTTGATGCTGCCGGTGATCCTGCCCTTCTACAATCTCTCGGACGAGGCCTATCAGCTGTCTCGGACCCTGGTGATGATCCACTGCATCTGCGGCATGGCCATCTGGCCGTTGTCGTTCACTCTGCCAAACGCGCTGCGCGCGGCCAATGACGTGCGCTTCACCATGGTCATCTCAATATTTTCGATGCTCGTCTTCCGCATCGGTTTCAGCCGCGTCCTCGGCATCAACTTTGGCCTGAAAATCATCGGTGTGTGGATCGGCATGGTCATCGACTGGATTTTCCGCTCCATCTGTTTTTGCCTGCGCGTGCGGAAAAAAATTTGGAGGCAGTCGATTTGACTTTTTCGACAATAAAACAACGCATAATTGCGGAAAAAATATCTATAAAATTGATTGAAAAAAATTGCGGTCATATGGTATAATTTTCGCGATGGCATTAAGCAGTGCAAAAACAATGAAAGGCAAGCCGGATGCTTGCATCCGAAGTTGCCGTTCATTGTTTTTATAGGGCGCAAGCCCGCGAGCGACAAAGCGGAGCTTTGGAGCGGGGCACTGCGGAACTGCAAGGAGCAGGACCGCGAGCCCGCGAGCTCCAAAGCGGAGCTTTGGAGCGGGGCACTGCGGAATGATATTTAAACACATTTAGGAGGAATCAGAGAATGGCTACAAAATGGGTGTATATGTTCACGGAAGGCAATGCGAATATGAGGAACCTTCTGGGCGGCAAAGGCGCCAACCTTGCTGAGATGACCAACTTGGGACTTCCTGTCCCGCAGGGATTCACGATCACCACAGAGGCTTGCACACAGTATTATGAGGACGGCAGAGAGATCAATGACGAGATCATGGGTCAGATCAACGAGGCAATCGTCAGGATGGAGGAGATCACCGGCAAGAAATTCGGCGATCTTGACAATCCGCTGCTTGTCTCCGTGCGCTCGGGTGCCAGGGCTTCCATGCCGGGCATGATGGATACGATCCTCAACCTTGGCCTCAACGAGGAAGTCGTCGAGGTCGTCGCGAAGAAGACCGGCAATGAGAGATGGGCGCGCGACTGTTACCGGAGATTTATTCAGATGTATTCCGACGTCGTCATGGAAGTCGGCAAGAAATATTTTGAGGAACTGATCGACAAGATGAAGGAGAAGAGAGGCGTGACTCAGGACATCGACCTGACCGCCGCCGACTTAAAAGAACTCGCGGATCAGTTCAAGGCCGAGTACAAGAGCAAGATCGGCACAGATTTCCCGGATGATCCGAGAGAGCAGCTGATGGGCGCTATCAAGGCCGTGTTCCGCTCATGGGACAACCCTCGCGCGAATGTCTATCGCCGTGACAATGACATCCCTTATTCATGGGGCACCGCCGTCAACGTCCAGGAGATGGCGTTCGGCAACTGGTCGGACGAGTCCGGCACAGGCGTTGCCTTCACCCGTGACCCTGCGACAGGCGAGAAGAAGCTGATGGGCGAGTTTTTGATGAACGCTCAGGGCGAGGACGTGGTCGCCGGTGTCCGCACACCGCAGCCGATCTCCGCGCTGGCGGAAGTCATGCCGGAAGTTTACGAGCAGTTTACGCAGGTCTGCCATACGCTGGAGACCCATTACAGAGATATGCAGGATATGGAGTTCACGATCCAGGACAGGAAGCTCTTCATGCTGCAGACAAGAAACGGCAAGCGGACAGCTCAGGCCGCCTTAAAGATTGCCTGCGACCTCGTCGACGAGGGGATGAGGACGCCTGAGGAAGCCGTCGCCATGATCGACCCGCGCAACCTTGACAGCCTGCTTCATCCGCAGTTTGACGCGGCTGCCCTGAAGGCCGCGACGCCGATCGGCAAGGGCCTTGGCGCTTCACCGGGCGCCGCCTGCGGCAAGGTTGTGTTTACAGCCGACGATGCCGTGGAGTGGGCCGCGAGAGGCGAGAAAGTGGTGCTCGTCCGCCTTGAGACCTCACCGGAGGATATTACCGGTATGAAGTCCGCACAGGGCATCCTGACTGTCCGCGGCGGCATGACATCCCACGCGGCCGTGGTTGCCCGCGGCATGGGCACATGCTGTGTATCCGGCTGCGGCGAGATTGCCATGGACGAGGAAAACAAGAAATTCACGCTTTCCGGCAAAGTCTATCATGAGGGCGACTTCATTTCTATCGACGGCACGACAGGCAATATTTATGAGGGCATCATCCCGACTGTGGACGCCCAGATCGCCGGCGAGTTCGGCAGGATCATGGCATGGGCGGACCAGTTCAGGACCATGAAGGTCCGGACAAACGCCGACACGCCTGCCGACGCGAAGAAAGCCCGTGAGCTCGGCGCGGAGGGCATCGGCCTTTGCCGCACAGAGCATATGTTCTTTGACGAGGACAGGATCGCGGCATTCCGCGAGATGATCTGCGCGGACACCGCCGAGGAGAGAGAGGCCGCACTGGCAAAGATCCTTCCGTATCAGCAGGGCGACTTTGAGGAACTTTACGAGGCGCTTGAGGGCAATCCGGTCACCATCCGTTTCCTGGATCCACCGCTCCACGAGTTTGTTCCGACAGAGGAGGAAGATATAGAGAAGCTGGCTGAGGCTCAGGGCAAGAGCGTTGAGGAGATCAAGACGATCATCGCCGGCCTTCATGAGTTCAACCCGATGATGGGCCATCGCGGATGCCGCCTGGCTGTCACCTATCCTGAGATCGCAAGAATGCAGACCTGCGCCGTGATCCGCGCGGCCATCAATGTCAAGAAGGCGCATCCGGACTGGAATGTGTGCCCTGAGATCATGATCCCGCTGGTCGGCGATATCAAAGAGCTGAAATATGTCAAGAAAATTATCGTTGAGACGGCGGACGCGGAGATCGCGGCAGCGGGCAGCGACCTCAAATATGAGGTCGGTACCATGATTGAGATTCCAAGGGCATGCCTGACCGCGGATGAGATCGCCAAGGAGGCCGATTTCTTCTGCTTCGGCACAAACGATCTGACACAGATGACCTTCGGCTTCTCTCGCGATGACGCCGGCAAATTCCTTGACGCGTACTATGACGCCAAGATCTTTGAGAATGATCCGTTCGCGAAGCTTGATCAGGCGGGCGTCGGCAAACTGATGAAGATGGCCATCGACCTCGGCAAGCCGGTGAATCCGAATCTGCATCTCGGCATCTGCGGCGAGCACGGCGGTGACCCGACATCCGTCGAGTTCTGCCATAAGCTCGGTCTCGACTATGTGTCCTGCTCACCGTTCCGCGTGCCTATCGCGAGACTCGCGGCGGCGCAGGCGGCGATCGCTGACAAAAAGAATTAAACATTAATAGATAAAACTGCCAAAAGGGAAGCATCATGCTTCCCTTTTGTGTAAATGTGCG
>CAYRDY010000042.1:17341-19064 GCA_964423195.1 uncultured Catenibacillus sp.
GATTGACGAGACGACTGGAGGGATGAATGTGAAAAATGAGATGATCATTGTCCTTGATTTTGGCGGACAATATAATCAGCTGATCGCGAGGCGTGTCCGCGAATGTCATGTGTACTGCGAGGTCAGGCCCTATACGATGAGCCTTGAGGAAATCGTGGCCCTGCATCCGAGGGGAATTATTTTTACCGGCGGGCCGAACAGCGTCTATGATGAGAGCTCGCCGAGTTATGACAGCGCGATCTTTGAGACGGGCATTCCGATTCTTGGCATCTGCTACGGCTCTCAGCTCATGGCCCATCTGCTCGGCGGAACCGTCGAGACCGCGCCGGTCAGCGAATATGGCCATACGGAGGTGGATGTCGACACATCGGATCTTTTGTTTGAGGATGTGTCCCCGCACACGGTCTGCTGGATGAGCCATACGGATTACATCGCAAAGGTGCCCGATGGATTTAAGAGCACAGCGCGCACGGCGGCCTGTCCGGTGGCCGCGATGTCCTGTCCGGAGCGCGGATTATACGCGACGCAGTTTCACCCGGAGGTCATGCACACCGCGGAGGGGATGAAGATGCTTTCCAATTTTGTGTACCGCGTCTGCGGATGTGCTGGCGACTGGAAAATGGATTCGTTTGTGACGTCAACGATCAAATCCCTGCGCGCACGCATCGGCAGCGGCAAGGTCCTCTGCGCGCTCTCCGGCGGCGTGGATTCCTCCGTGGCCGCCGTGCTTTTATCCAGAGCTGTCGGAAAACAGCTGACCTGTGTGTTTGTCGACCACGGCCTCCTGCGCAAAAACGAGGGCGATGAGGTGGAGGCCGTATTCGGCCCCGATGGCCCTTATGAGCTGAATTTTATCCGGGTCAATGCGCAGCAGCGCTATTATGACAAATTGAGAGGTGTGGTGGAGCCGGAGGCCAAGCGGAAGATTATCGGCGAGGAGTTTATCCGTGTCTTTGAGGAGGAGGCCAAGAAGATCGGCGCGGTCGATTTCCTCGTGCAGGGCACGATCTATCCCGATGTCATCGAGAGTGGTCTCGGCAAGTCTGCGGTGATCAAGTCTCATCACAACGTCGGCGGTCTGCCGGATGTCGTCGAGTTTAAGGAGATCATCGAGCCGCTTCGAATGCTCTTTAAGGATGAGGTGCGCAGAGTCGGCCTTGAGCTCGGCATTCCGGAGTATCTGGTCAATCGCCAGCCGTTTCCGGGTCCAGGCCTGGGCGTGCGCATTATCGGTGAGGTGACGGAGGAGAAAGTCCGGATCGTGCAGGAGGCCGATGCCATTTACCGCGAGGAGATCGCCAATGCCGGCCTTGACAGGGATTATGCCCAGTATTTTGCGGCCATCACCAATATGCGTTCCGTCGGTGTGATGGGCGACGATAGGACCTACGACTACGCGATTGCCCTGCGGGCCGTCCTCACCAGCGATTTCATGACCGCCGATGCCGCCGAGATCCCGTGGGACGTGCTCAAAAAAGTGACAAACAGAATCGTCAATGAGGTCAAGGGCGTGAACCGCGTGCTGTACGACTGCACGGGCAAGCCGCCCGGAACGATCGAGTTCGAATAGCAGACATTTGGGCTGAAAATCCAGTGTTTATGCGGGTTTTCAGCCTTTTTATTCAGTAAATTCTCACTAATTACTGGAAAAGGCCAATTCTTTGCGGAAAGAACTGGCCTCATCCATTGAAGGGTTTGATGCGGAGCTGGAAATCGAAGGGGG
>CAYRDY010000043.1:0-10625 GCA_964423195.1 uncultured Catenibacillus sp.
GCATAGCTCAGGAGACAATAAACGGAGACGTGGATACAGATACTCTGATCGATGCAGTTCTGAGTGGAGACAAGCAGCAGATTCAAGATGCGGGTGGAGGTCTGGCGGCATTGCCAATGCTTTTTGTGAGACTGAGTGGATACAGATACAGTGAATTTTGTAAAAACAGTGATAATTTTACAAAGTATTACGGCGATTTGTTCGGTCTCTGGGGGGTCGGTTTTAGCGGTGATAAGATGACCTCTTTTGAGAAAGATTTCGGAAATGCACAACTTAATGATAATGAATACAACTTTGAAGGTTATAATCAACAAAATGATACAAAGACATCAGATGGTTGGAATCAATACGTTGAATCAGGCAAGGCGAAGGAGGATCTAAATGCCTACCTTGCGGCGTTGCAGATGTTTGTAAACAGCAGCGACAAGGTGGATTTCAGTAGCCCCACAATGATTAGCGATTTTTTCAACAAAAATTCTGATTTGTTCCCAAAATCGTAACAAAGACCGGAAGCGTTGAACGGGATCGTTATAGATCGGTATGGACGATTTGACGAGCGATCAGACGATTGAGGGAACACGCGGGGGAGTTTTGACTTTAAAAAAATTTCAAGGGGACGGCCTTGGGCTGTCCCCGATTAATATGTCTCTCATTTTTTTACTTTGCTCTAGAGATCTTTTCCGATTAGACATTAAAAAACCCGAAATATCACAGAATTTGTGCATATTTCGGGTTTTCTTTTTTTTTTATTCTGCTTCTAGAATTGCGACGTATTTTCCTTTGTCATTTTCTGAAACCATCAGCTTTTCCAGCGTCTGCTCGGCTGTCCACTACATCGTTCTCATCAAGCTGCGAGCATTCTGAAGTAACATGGTCTCTTCACCACGGGCCTTGCCCTCCGCCACACCGATTTTTCGGCCTCTTGCTTCGACTTTATCTAACGTCTCACACATTTTACCGCCGTGTATACTTCGACACGGTTGGTGTCGAAGAAAGGAAAAGGAAAATATCTTTGACGTCTACAAAAAATTATGGTATACTATGAACACTTAGCGAGCGCGAGCTTAAAGGGCGAAGCGGGAGCTTCGTGCGGATGAAGTTTTGAAATGGTTTGGTATGGAGGGTTCGTAAATGTCCAAAGATTTTGATGAGGAATATGCTGAGGAAGATATAGAGGATCTGGGGACGGTGAAGATCGCGGATGAGGTTGTCCTGATCATAGCTGGCAGGGCGGCGACTGAGGTCAAGGGTGTGACGGCGCTGTCAGGGAATATCTCCAATGACGAGATTGGCCGATCCGGCACCAGGGGATTGTCCAAGGGCGTGCGCATTCAGGTGACCGAGGAGGAAGTCATGGTTGACCTGTCGCTTCAGATCGCCTATGGCTACAGCGTGCCGGAGATCACGCATGCCGTCCGGGAAAAGGTGAAGAGCGCGATCGAGACGATGACCGGACTTCATGTTTCCAAAGTAAATATTCGCATTGCAGACGTGAACTTTGACAATGATAAATAGTTTTTGCCTTGGCAAAATCAGGCTGTCTTTGTTATGTTTAAAGACAGCCTTTTATCATTTCACGCGAGGTCATGCCTGCGGCAGTAGATCGGCCGTTTTGAGCAGCTGCCGACGCGCCGTGACGGAGAAAGAGAGGAGCCGACATGGATCTGTCAGAGATCAGGGAACATGTTTTCAGGATGCTTTTCCGGGTGGAATTTCACGATCAGAGTGAATATGAGGAACAGATGGCACTTTATACGGCGGCCCTGTCCGGGCCGACGCAGTCTGAGCTTGAATTTTTGCGGGATCGGGCATTGAAAATCATCGATAAACTCGATGAGCTTGACGCGGCGATCAGCGACAAGGTGATCGGCTGGCGGATCGAGCGCATCGGGCGGGTGGAGCTGACGCTGATCCGTCTGGCGCTCTATGAGATCCGCTATGACGACCATGTGCCCGTGGGCGTGGCGATCAATGAGGCGGTGGAACTGGCGAAGCGCTATGGCGATCCCGAATCGGGTGCGTTTGTCAACGGGGTGCTGGCAAGACTGGTCTAGCGCGGTGATTTGAGGCCAACAGTGGTCTGAAGCGTCGGCGCGAAGCCCGCGTGGTCTGGCGCGTCGGCTTGGGGTCAAGAGTGATCCGGCGCGGCATCGCAAGCGCTGTGTCGTTTTACGGCGGAAGGCGGCAGGAGAATCAGATGAGAGAAATATATTCTGTCTCAGCGGTCAATCAGTATATCAGGCAGCTGATTGCCAATGAGTACGCGTTAAATCAAATCTATGTGCGCGGCGAGGTATCCAACTGCAAATATCATTCTTCGGGCCATATCTATTTTACGCTCAAGGATGAGGGCGGGGCGATCGCCTGTGTCATGTTTGCCGCACAGCGGCGCGGACTGCGGTTTGCGATGGCCGACGGCATGCAGGTGACCGTGTTTGGGAGCATCGGCGTCTATGAGCGCGCGGGCAGATATCAGCTCTATGCCGATGAGATCACGCGCGATGGCACGGGCGTTTTGTATGAGAGGTTCGAGCGCTTGAAGAATAAGCTGGCGGATGAGGGACTTTTCTCGGAGCGGATCAAAAAGCCGCTGCCGAGATTCCCGAAAAAGATCGGTATTGTGACGGCGCCGACCGGCGCGGCTGTGAGGGACATGATTCAGATTTCAAGGCGGCGCAACCCTTATATTCAGCTGGTCCTTTATCCCGCGGCGGTGCAGGGTGACGGCGCGGCGGAGACAATCGCGGAGGGCATCAGGGCGCTGGATGCCTATGGCGTGGACGTGATCATCATCGGCCGGGGCGGTGGCTCGATTGAGGATTTATGGGCTTTTAATGAGGAAATCGTGGCGCGCGCTATCTATGAATGTGGGACGCCGCTGATCTCGGCGGTGGGTCATGAGACGGATTTTACGATCGCGGATTTTGCCGCGGATATGCGGGCGCCGACGCCCTCAGCCGCCGCGGAGCTGGCGGTACCGGATATATTCGCGGTGCTGGAGCGGATCCGCGAGTACGCGATGCGGCTGAACAGCGGCATGCGGCGCGGTGCGGACAATATGCGCACGAGGCTTGCGCATCTGGAGAGATCGCTTGACCTTCTAAGTCCGGCGCAGCAATTAAATACAAAGAGGCAGGATCTGACGGTTCTGGAGGAAAAACTGGACGGCTTGATGCGCGTGAAGCTGACATCCGTCCGGCATCGTCTGGAATTATATATCCAGCGCTTAAACAGCGCGTCGCCGCTTGAAAAGCTGGGCGGCGGCTATGCATTTGTGCGTGCGGCCGGCAGGCCGGTGCGCACAGTGGCGCAGGTGAGCGTGGGCGAGATGATAGAGATTACGCTGGCGGACGGACGGATCCGGGCGTGTGTGGAAGAGATTGACGGAGGGTATGATGGCGGAAGAGAAGAGCCTTGAGAAGGCGTTTGAGGAATTGGAAGCGGCTGTGGCGGCGCTGGAGAGCGGAGATTTGAGCCTGGAGGAATCATTTAAGGTATACGCGGACGGGGTCAAACTTGTCAAATATTGTAATGAGACAATCGATACAGTGGAGAAGAAAATCATTGAGCTGAAGACAGAGGACGGGGAAGACCATGGACTTTGACGCACAGGTGAGGGAAAAGGCAAGGCAGATCGAGGCGGTGATTCGCCGGTTTCTGCCAGCGGAGACACTTTATCAGAAGACGGTCGCCGAGGCTGTAAATTACAGCGTTCTGGCAGGAGGGAAGCGCCTGCGGCCGATGCTGATGCAGGAGACATACCGCCTGTTTGCAGGGGCAGAAGCGGCGGCTGGCGGTATGCGATCAGGCGCGGACGACAGCGATATATCCTCAGCGTCGGCGCTTGGCGGCATGAGGCCCGAAACGGCGGCCGGGGATGGCGCGCCGAATGGCAGTTTCCGCGGCGAGCGCCTGCTGGCGCCGTTTATGGCGGCGATGGAGATGATTCACACGTATTCCCTGGTCCATGACGATCTGCCGGCCATGGACAATGACGAGTACCGGCGCGGACGCAAGACCACATGGGTGACTTACGGCGAGGCGATGGGCATACTGGCAGGGGATGCGCTTTTAAATCTCGCCTTTGAGACGGCGGGGTCGGCGCTGGATGCCGCGCTGGACGCGTCAGAACTGCGGCGGGCGGCTGCGGCGATGAACATTCTTTCCAAGAAGGCCGGCATTGACGGGATGCTGGGCGGCCAAGCGGTCGATGTGGAGATGAGCGGGCAGGCGGTGAGAGAAGATGTCCTGCAATTTATTTATCGGAAGAAAACGGGGGCGCTGATCGAGGCGGCGATGATGATCGGGGCGGTTTTGGCCGGCGCGTCAAAGGCGCAGATCGAAGTGACAGAGAAAATTGCCGCCGGGGTCGGACTGGCGTTTCAGATCGAGGATGATATACTGGATGTGACGGGCAGCCTTGATGTATTGGGAAAGCCGGCGCACAGCGACGAAAAAAACGAGAAGACGACGTATGTGACACTCTACGGTATTGAGGGCGCCCGCGCGGCGGCGGAAAAGATTTCCGGGGAGGCCGTGGCGATGCTGGGAGAGATCGGTGGCAGGGGCACGTTTTTGGAGCAGTTGATCCGATCGCTTGTGTACCGGAAATACTGACAGCTCCCTATCAGACGGGAGACAGCGCGGCATTTTGAATGCGATATTTCGGAGTGTGCCGCGGGAGATGAAAAGGGATAAGTATGTCTGATTACCTGAGTTTAATCAAAAAAGCGAATGATATCAAAAATATTCCTCCGGAGGGATATGACGATCTGGCGGAGGAGATACGGCAGTTTATCATTACCGCGGTGAGCAGGACCGGAGGACATTTGGCCTCCAATCTCGGCGTGGTCGAGCTGACGATGGCGCTGCATCTGTGTCTGGAGCTGCCGAGGGATAAGATCATCTGGGATGTCGGCCATCAGTGCTATACACACAAGCTGTTGACTGGCCGAAGGGATGCGTTTGAGGGACTCCGCGCCTATGGGGGCATGAGCGGTTTTCCGAAGGGCAAGGAGAGCGCATGTGATGCCTTTGACACGGGGCACAGCTCCACGTCGCTGTCGGCGGCACTCGGATATGCGAAGGCCAGAGATCTGCTGGGGGAGAAATATACGATCGCGGCGGTGATCGGCGACGGCTCCATGACCGGCGGCATGGCCTATGAGGCGTTAAATAATATCGCCCGCCTTGACAGCAACCTGATCATCGTATTAAATGATAATAAGATGTCCATCTCCGAGAATGTGGGCGGCTTCTCGCAATATCTCAATCATCTGCGCATGAGCAAGTCCTACATCAATCTGAAAGATGACGTCGAGAGCATTCTTCGCAGGATCCCGCGCATCGGCGATTCGGTGGCGGAGGGCGTGCGGCGGTCAAAGGATTCGATCAAACAGCTTCTGATCTCTGACGGATTCTTCGGTGCGCTGGGCATCGATTATCTGGGGCCGATCGACGGCCATGACATCGCACAGCTGATCCGTGGCATTACGGTGGCCAAGCGAAGTCGTCGGCCGATTGTCCTGCATGTCATCACTCAGAAGGGACACGGCTACGCCCCGGCGGAAAACGCGCCGGCGCATTTTCACGGTGTCGGCAAGTTTGATGTGGAAACCGGCGCGGCAAGCACCGGCGGCGGACATACCTATACGGATGTGTTCGCCGGAAGTCTCTGCCGGATCGCCACGGCCGATGAGCGTGTCGTTGCGGTGACGGCGGCGATGCCGGACGGGACGGGGCTGTCGCGGTTTGAAAAGCGTTTTCCAAAGCGTTTCTTTGACGTGGGCATCGCCGAGGGCCATGCGGTCACTTTTGCGGCGGGACTGGCAAAAGGGGGCCTGAAGCCCTATTTTGCCGTGTACTCGTCCTTCCTTCAGCGCGGCTTTGATCAGATCGTCCATGATGTCTGCATGCAGAATCTTCCGGTTGTGTTCTGTGTTGACCGCGCGGGTCTGGTCGGCGCGGACGGCGAGACGCATCAGGGCGTCTTTGATCTGTCCTATCTGAATCTGATGCCGAATATGACGATCTGTGCGCCGAAAAATAAATATGAATTGTTTGATATGATCAGATTCTCGGCGGATTTTGACGGGCCGCTGGCCATTCGCTATCCGCGGGGCGCCGCCTACGGCGGCTTGAAGGCGTATCGGGCGCCGATCGTGCGCGGCGAGAGCGAGATGCTTGTCAGGGGCAGCGATGTGGCACTGCTGGCCGTGGGCAGCATGGTCAGGACGGCGATGGAAGTGCGGGAAATGCTGGCGGAGGACGGGCTGGACGTCACCGTCGTGAATGTCCGCTTTGTCAAGCCTCTGGATGAGGCGCTGCTTGAGACACTGCCGGTTGGACACCGCCTGATCGTGACGATGGAGGAGAATGTCCTGTCCGGTGGATTCGGCACTGCCGTCGATGCGTGGTATGAGGCAAAAGGACATCCGCCGGACGGCGGATATGCGCGGGAGAACCGCGGACCGGACGCTGCGTGCGAGATGAAGGAAAGTACGGCGGGTGAGTTGCCGGAGATTTTAAATATTGCCATCAGGGATCAGTTTGTGGAACAGGGCAGCATCAGTGAGCTCTCACGGGCGCTTGGAATCGACGCAGCCTCCGTGGCGGCGCGGATCCGGCAGTGCCTTGGGGATCGCAGCGTCGCCGGTCAATATCGCGGCGGTTGATGACGCGTGAGACCTGATGCGGCAGCGTCAGAGGCGGTGACGGGTTATTTTATGAAAGAGAGACTGGATACACTCTTGGTCAGGCAGGAGCTGGCGCCCTCGCGCGAGAAGGCGAAGGCTATGATCATGTCCGGCGTGGTCTTTGTGGACGGCGAGCGCGAGGACAAGGCCGGTTCGATGTTTGACGGGGACAGAGCAGTCATTGAGATCAGAGGCAGGACCCTGCCCTATGTGAGCCGCGGCGGACTCAAGCTTGAGAAAGCGCTTCGCGAGTTTGGGATCTGTGTGGCGGGGCTTGTCTGCATGGATATCGGCGCTTCCACCGGCGGCTTTACAGACTGTATGCTGCAAAACGGCGCGGCAAGGGTTTATGCCGTGGATGTCGGGCGCGGACAGCTGGACTGGAAACTCAGGCAGGACGCGCGGGTCGTCTGCATGGAGCGGACCAATATCCGTTATGTGACGCCGGAGGACATCGGGGAGGCAATTGACTTTGCCACGGCTGACGTCTCCTTTATATCGCTGTCCAAGGTTCTTCCGGTGGCGCGGACGCTGCTGTCATCCCGCGGCGAGATGGTCTGCCTGATCAAGCCCCAGTTTGAGGCTGGGCGGGAAAAGGTCGGCAAAAAAGGCGTCGTCAGGGACAGATCCGTCCACGTTGAGGTGATCCGCCGGGTGATGGCATTTGCCATTGGGCAGCATTTTGAGCTGTGCGGACTCTCCTTCTCGCCGATCAGGGGCCCGGAGGGCAATATCGAGTATCTGCTGTGGCTGAGGAAACATGACGAGGGGATCTATGACAGCTTTTCTTTTGTGCCGGAGGATGTTGTGGCGACGGCGCATGAGACGTTATAGCCGACAGGGAGAAAATGATGGACAGATTTGGAATTGTGACCAATAAAGAAAAAGATACGGATTATCAAGTGACGGCGCAGATTTGCCGGTATCTTGCCGGGAGAGGGAAGCAGTGTCTGCTGGAGCGCGATTTTTCCGGCAGCAGAGAGGCGTTTGCCGGTCAGCTGGACGCTATTTTGGTGCTGGGCGGAGACGGCACGCTCATCCGCGCGGCCAGAGCCTATGCCCATGCGGGCGTGCCGATGCTCGGCATCAATCTGGGAACCCTCGGCTATCTGACCGCTGTGGAGCCGGATGACATCTGTGCCTGCCTGGATGATCTGATCGGGGATAATTATACAATCGAGGAGCGGATGATGCTCTGTGGCACGGCATACAGCCGGGGACAGGCGGTTTGTTCCGAGGAGGCGGTCAATGATGTGGTCGTCTCCAGATCAGGCTTTTCGAGGCTGGTGGAGCTCAGGCTCTATGTCAATCATGAGCTGGTGGATATCTACGCTGCCGACGGGATCATTGTCTCGTCGCCGACGGGTTCGACGGGGTACAATCTGTCCGCGGGCGGCCCTGTCGTCTACCCGGAGACCAGCCTACTGGTGATCACGCCGATCTGCCCGCATTCACTGACCGCCCGCAGCATTGTCGTCTCAGGGCGTGAGCGGATCACGATCGAGATCGGCAGGCGCAGTCTGGATCAGCCGGAGGAGGCGATGGTGACCTACGACGGCCAGGGCGGCGCAAGACTGGGGACGGGCGACCGTGTGGAGATCGGCGAGGCAGGCGGCAGAGTCAGACTGATCAAGGTCAACAACAGAAATTTTTATCAGATACTCAGAAATAAAATGGGCAACGTCTAGGCGCTTGCGCGGGAAGGTGGACTATGAAGGCAAAAAGACAGGCAAAGCTGATCGAACTGATCAATACATACGAGATTGAGACCCAGGATGAATTGGCCAGCCGTCTCAACGCGGCCGGTTTTAATGTGACGCAGGCCACGGTTTCGCGGGATATTCGGGAACTGAATCTCTCCAAGGTTTCCGTGCGCGGCGGGCGGCAGAAGTATGCTCTGGTCGCGGGCAGGGAGGAGCCTTCCTCCGAAAAATTTGCGCGGGTGCTGAGGGATGGATTTGTGTCACGGGACGTCGCGGCGCATCTGATCGTCATAAGGACGGCCGCGGGGATGGCAATGGCGGTGGCGACGGCCATTGACAGCATGAAAATACCGGGGATTGTGGGATGTATTGCCGGTGACGATACGATTTTCTGCGCTGTCCGCAGCGAGGATGATGTCTTTGGCGTAATGCGTCTGATCGATGAGGTTGTCTCGGCACTATAGATGTTTTGGGGGGATCAGTCAATGCTTTTGGGCATACATGTCAAAAATCTTGCGCTGATCGATGAGTTGGCGATCGATTTTGGCGAACATTTAAATATTTTGACCGGCGAGACAGGCGCCGGAAAATCCATTCTGATCGGCTCGGTCAGTCTGGCCCTGGGCGGGAGAGTGTCAAAAGATATGATCCGGCAGGGCGCAGAAAGTGCTCTGGTGGAGCTCTATTTCAGGACCGATGACCGAAAAATCACGGAAATGCTGCGGGAGATGGATATTCCCGCCGATGACGGACAAATTATCATCACACGGCGCATCGGACAGTCGCGGAGCGTCAGCCGTGTCAACGGTGAGATCGTTTCGGCCAGAGCGCTGGCGGAGATATCGGGCGCGCTGATTGATATACACGGGCAGCACGATCACCAGTCACTGCTGCATATCTCGAAACATCTGGATATTTTGGACGACTATGCCGGGGAAAAGCTGAATTCCCTGAAGGGGGAGATGGCGCGCGCGTGGCAGACGTATCTGGAATTATCGCAGGAATTGGAGAAATCCGCGTCCGACGCGGAGAGCAGGCGCCGCGAGCAGGCGTTTATCAGCTTTGAGATTCAGGAGATTGAGGCGGCGCAGCTTGTGCCGGGCGAGGATGAGGCGCTGGAGGCACAGTACAAAAAAATGGTCAATGCCCGAAAAATTTCTGACCTCACCGGGGAGGCCTATCATTTGACAGAGGATTCGGCGGCGGATGCCGTCAGCCGTGCGCTGCGGAATCTCTATCCGGCGGCGTCGTATGATGAGACGGTGTCGGGACTGTTGAGCCAGCTTGAGGATGTCGAAAATCTGCTCAATGATTTTAATCGTGAGCTTGCGGGCTACATGGAGGGGCTCACATTTGACGAGGAAACTTTTGACTCGGTGGAGCGCCGCCTGAATCTGCTCAACGATCTCAAGGCGAAGTACGGGCAGCGAATCGAGTCGATTCTCGCCTATAGAGAGGAAAAAGAAGCGCGTCTTCATGAGCTTTTACATTATGATGAATACATCGCCGGCCTCGGCGAAAAATGTCAGGCGGCGAAGTCGGATTATGACCGGCTGGCGGGTGAGGTCAGCCGAATTCGCAGACGGGAGGCGGCGGTACTCGGCGGACAGATCCGCGATGCGCTGCTGGAATTGAATTTTTTGGATGTGCAGTTTGAGATTCAGGTGCGCCCCGCGACGCATGCGTCGAAAAACGGGATCGATGAGGTGGAATTTATGATCTCCACCAATCCCGGCGAGCCGCTCAAAAGTCTCGCGGCGGTGGCGAGCGGCGGCGAGCTGTCCCGCGTGATGCTCGCGGTCAAATCGGTGCTGGCCGGTGCGGATGATATCGAGACACTGATTTTTGATGAGATTGACAGCGGTATCAGCGGCCGCACGGCGCAGAAGGTATCGGAGCGTCTGGCGGTGATCGCGGCTAGCCGTCAGGTGATCTGTATCTCGCACCTGCCGCAGATCGCGGCGATGGCGGACACACACTTTTTGATCGAGAAGTCGGTGGCGGATGCGCACACGGCCACAAAAATCAAAAAACTGGACGCCGACGGCTCGGCGGCGGAGCTGGCCAGAATGCTCGGCGGTGCCCGGATTACCGGCAAGGTCCTGGAGAGCGCTGCGGAGATGAAGGCGCTCGCCGACAAGACCAAGGCCGCGCTGCGCGGCTGACGCGACGCCGGGTGGCCGGAGGGACGAGTGTGCGCTGCGCGGTTGACGCGACGTCGGGTGGC
>CAYRDY010000043.1:10725-18568 GCA_964423195.1 uncultured Catenibacillus sp.
CCGGGTGGCCGGAGGGACGAGTGTGCGCTGCGCGGTTGACGCGACGTCGGGTGGCCGGATGGCCAAGTGTTTTACCGGTTTGCGCAGATTTTTTCTATCTGATCAGGCGATGAGACAGACTGTGTCCGGACACGGGTGCCGTCGATGGCAAAAGGCGTTTGGCAGCCGCCACAGGCTGTTTTTCTGGCCAGTGACGCGGCATTTTATCGGAAAAATGCCAGATGTGCGGCGCGAAAAAAGTCGGAAAGTTTTTCGACACGATCTGACAAAAAATGACCGAATTCGACAATTTTTGATACAATTTTGGCCAGAATTGTTCAGACTATGCAATTTTTTGTCGAAAATTGTCAGAATATGCGGTAAAATATCCTTGCATTGTCATATAATTATGAATATAATGGACCTGTTCAAAAAATTCAGGGCTTTATGCCGAAAAATAGGACAGGAGGATGACATTGTGGATAAGATTCAAGTCGCGATTGTGGATGATAATGAGAGGATTGTCGATCTGCTCGACACGGTCCTGAGTGCGGACAAGAGTATCGAGGTTGTGGGGACAGCGAACGATGGGATCAGCGCGATCAGCATGATTAGGGAGAGTGAGCCGGATGTGGTGCTTTTGGACCTGATCATGCCGAGAATCGACGGGCTGGAACTCATGCAGATAATCAATGATGACATGACTGTCAGGAAACCCCCGGCTTTCATCATTATCTCCGCGATCGGCAATGAGACGATCACCGAGAGCGCATTCAGTCGCGGGGCGGTATATTATTTGATGAAACCTTTTGAAAACAGAGCTGTCATCAATAAGATCAAGCAAGTCTCGGCGGAAAACGCGACGCAAGCTGTTCATTCGGGTGTGATCTTACCTTCGGGGGAGATGTATCAAATGCGGGATGTGGTGGCGGATGTCACCGGTGTCATCCACGAGATCGGCGTGCCGGCACACATCAAGGGTTATCACTATCTGCGCGATGCGATCATCATGGCAGTGGAGAACCGGGAAGTGCTCAAATCCATCACCAAGGTTTTATATCCGACGATCGCGAAGCGGAATAATACGACGGTCAGCCGTGTGGAGCGCTCGATCCGACATGCGATCGATGTGGCCTGGGAGAGGGGCGAGAAGGACGTCATTTATGATATTTTCGGAAGCACGGTCGACAGCGGCAGAGGGCGGCCGACCAATGCGGAGTTTATATCCATGGTCGCGGATAAAATCAGACTGCGGTACGAGATGAATATCTGATGTGACATTTGTCGTAAAACACCGTCCCAAATTGCCGCAAATCATGGTCAATAAATCCGATAAAATGTCTTTAAAAAATGTTTCCTATGTTGTATAATAAGACATGATATTAAACCGTTCGGAGGAGTTTACTGGGATGAAGAATATTTTATTTATCGCGTCAGAAGCCGTGCCGTTCATCAAGACGGGCGGACTGGCGGATGTGGCGGGTACGCTGCCGAAGTCATTCAATAAGGAAGAATTTGATGTCAGGGTGATTTTGCCGAAATATCGCATAATTCCGGAAAAATATAAAAATCATATGCGCTATGTGACGCATTTTTATATGGATATGGGCTGGCAGAATCTTTATGTCGGCGTGCTGACGCTTGAGCTCGACGGCATCACATTCTATTTTATTGACAACGAGCACTATTTTTCCGGCAATCAGGCCTACGAGGGCGGTCTCTGGGATCTGGAAAAGTTCGCCTATTTCTCAAAAGCCGCGCTGTCGTGTCTGCCATTGATCGGTTTCAAGCCGGATATTGTCCACTGTCATGACTGGCAGACGGGGCTTGTGCCTGTATTTTTGAAGGACAGTTTCTGTCACGGCGAGTTTTTCTGGGGTATGAAGTCGATCATGACCATCCACAACCTCAAGTTCCAGGGCACCTGGGATCCGAGGACGATCATGAATATGACAGGCCTTCCGGAGTACTTGTTTACGCCGGATAAGCTGGAGGCCTACAGGGACGCCAATTTCTTAAAGGGCGGCATTGTCTACGCCGATTATGTGACCACGGTCAGCGAGACCTACGCGCGGGAGATTCAGATGCCATTCTACGGTGAGCGCCTGGACGGCCTGATGCGTGCGAGAAATAATTGCCTGTGCGGTATCATCAACGGCATTGATTATGACGAGTACAATCCGGAGACGGATGCGCTGATCGCCCATCATTACAACGCGATCACGTTCAGAAAGGAGAAAGTCAAGAACAAGCTGGCACTGCAGGAGGAGCTCGGCCTTGACCGAAATGAGCAGACATTTATGATCGGTCTGGTGTCTCGCCTGACCGACCAGAAAGGCCTCGATCTGATCGACTGCGTGATGGATGAGATCTGCCGCGAGGATGTGCAGTTTGTGATTCTGGGGACGGGCGACGCCAGGTACGAGAACATGTTCAGATATTTCGCGTGGAAATATCCGGGCAGAGTCTCAGCGAGTATCTTCTATTCCAACGAGCGCAGCCACAAGATTTACGCGTCCTGTGACGCTTTCCTGATGCCGTCGCTGTTTGAGCCGTGCGGATTGAGCCAGCTCATGAGCCTGCGCTACGGCACGGTGCCGATCGTGCGCGAGACGGGCGGCCTCAAGGATACGGTGGAGCCGTACAATGAGTATGAGGACACCGGAACCGGTTTCAGCTTTGCCAATTACAATGCCCATGAGATGTTGCACACCATCAATTACGCCAAGTCCGTCTATTACAACAATGAGCGCGCATGGCACAAGATCATCGACCGCGGCATGGCGAAGGATTTTTCATGGGGCAATTCGGCGAGAAAATACGAGGAGCTGTACCGAAAACTGTGAGAAAGTCTGCGCGGCCCACAGCCGTCGGCAGAGTTTTAATAATATATTTAGATGGGTAATATCCTAACTGGCTGTTAGGAATATCAACCATAAATATATTGTAGTAGGGAGGAAAAGTAGATGAAAAAAAGGATGTTGAGTATTTTATGTGTCCTCGCCATGGTGTTTTCGCTGGCAGCCTGCGGAGGCGGCCAGGACGCGGGAAATGGCAGCGGAGGGCAGCAGGAGAGCACGCCGCCGGCACAGACCGCGGGTGGTCAGGAGACAGACGGCAATGATGTCGGCGAGGCCGACGGTTCGGAGGACGGCGACGCCCAGCAGGGCGGCGAGATGGTGCTCTACACGTGGGTCGATATGTTCCCGCAGGAAGTGCTGGACAATTTTACCGCGGAGACGGGTATTGAGATCATTTACTCAAACTTTGACACCGATGAGGCGATGCTTGAGCGCCTGGCACAGGCCGACGGCGGTGACTATGACCTCGTGATCGCGGATGACTATATCATCGAGCAGGCGATTGACGAGGGACTGGTCCAGGAGATCAACAGGGACATCGTCACCAATTTCGGCAACATCAATCCGGTCTATCAGGGACAGTTCTATGATCCTGAGGACAAATATACCGTGCCTTACGGCGCGGGCATTCCGCTGATCGTCTATGACCCTGAACAGGTGGATTTTGAGATCAAGGGATACAATGATCTGTGGAATCCTGAGCTTGAGGATATGGTGGCACTGACGGCCAATTACCGCGTCATCGACGGTATCACCCTGTTGTCCATGGGCGAGTCCATGAACACGGAGGATCTGGACAAGATCGCCGCGGCGGGCGAAAAGCTCCTCGAACTGGCGCCGAACGTTCGCCTGATTCAGGACGACAATACGCAGAATGCCCTCCTGAACGGGGAGGCCGCGGCCGCTTTTCTCTACACCTCGCAGGTGACGCAGGTGACCGCCGAGAATCCGGACTTGAAGGTGGTCTATCCGGAAGAGGGTCTGGGCTTTGGCATCATGGCCGGATTCATTCCGAGCCACGCGCCGAACGCGGATGCGGCCAATCAGTTCCTCAATTACATTCTGCAGCCGGAAGTGTCCGCGGAGTGCTTCAATTTTATCGGCTATGTCTGCACGACCAAGGCCGCGGATGACCTTGTGAATCCGGCACTGGTCGCGCCGGATTCGGTCACCAAGGGTGAGTTTATCGAGAATATCAGCGAGGAGGCGAATGATCTTCATTTGAAGATCTGGGATGAGTTCAGGAACGCGTGCGAGTGATTTTGCGGGTTTCGGTGCGGTTCTGATTTTTCACTTCTGATTTTTTTAAGACTGCTCGGCATTTTTTTCCATGTCGCGGATGGCCAGTGCCACCTGATATGGGAAAAGGTCTTCCACGGTTTTCAGTGGTGACCCGAGCAGTTCTTTCATTTTCTGGATCTGATAATTGACGGTATTGCGGTGCATGAACAGCGCCTCCGCGGTGCCCGCAAGGCTGCGGTCCTCATGGATGTAGGTTTTCAGGAGTTCGATGGACTGATGGCCTTTCTCATCATATCTATCCAGCGGGGCAAGGATCTCATCGGCATAGGCATAGAGCAGCTCCAGGTCACGGACGGAAAAAAGGATCTTGTAGATGCCCATGTCCTCGAATTGAATCAGCGGCGTCCTGCGGAACATGGCCATGCGCATGGCCGTCACCGCGCGCTGATAGCTCTTGTCGATATTTTCAAGGCCCTCCACCTCGGTGCCGACGCCGATAAAGATACAGTTCTTTTTGGCGGCCTCCGCGTAGACTTCCACGATCAGCTGACTGATGCGCGGCAGCAGGGGCGAGGGGACATTGTTCAGAATGATCAGGAAATAATTTTCATGGGAGACGATACCGATGCGGGCGCCCGGCATCGACACCTTCATTTTCAGCCTGCGCAGGCGCGTCTCCAGGAGATTCTCGGTGTTGCTGTACATGTCTCCGACATCCTCGATTTGTTTGAGGTAAATGCAGAAAATCGTGAACATGCCGCTGATGTCATAGTATCTGGCGAGCGTATTCCGGTATTCATCCACATTTTCGCGCTTTAAGATCGCGTCGCGCATGGCCTGGTCATGGATCAGGCTCTCATGCTGGTTGTTCATGATCTGAATGCAGAAACTTTGCAGCATATCCGTGATCTTGATCTCCCAGGGCATGGTCAGAATCGGAAAATCGTGCGCGTTGCAGTATTCGATGACATCATCGGGAATCTCCGTGATAAATTTTCCGGTGTTGATGATCAGGCCGGCGGCGTCGTGGGCGTTCAGATGGGTGACGAGCGCGCAAAGCCATCCGGTGTCGATCTTAGATTTCATGCAGGTCGTCACCGCGAGTTCGGAGCCATGGAAATAGGAAGTGATATCTTCATCTTCCAGCATATAGACCCAGCTGACGACATTGTTGATGCCGCCCTCGCCGGCAAGCAGTGACAGTTTGAAAGAATTATTATTTTCACGGAAAAGTCTTTTGAGTGTGACGGACATTGGACAACCTCCTATTTGAATTTATAGTGTGGGCCGCGGAGAAAATATGTACTCGCAATACATATTATAGCATATTTATTTGAACTGTACACCCATTTACTTTAAAAAACTTTGTATTATAATATAAGCATAGAGGGAAATGAATCAAGCAAATAATTTCAACAGTTTTTTGACACAAAGACTGTGAGCATGAAGGAGGTTTTCAATATGTCAATGTTTTCAACTGGTGGTATCTATTATAATGACTGGCATGCATGGCTGGACGACGACATGCAGAGAACGTCAATGTTTGCAAGTGCCGAGAGAGTGTATGGTTATTATATTAAGAATGTGTGGGTAAAAAATAAAAACACACTTTTAAAAAATAAATAGAAATTTTCAACTACACAAACCAGACGCGGCGGAGCGCTTTTCGGAAGGGAAGCGCTCCGCCGCGTCTGTTGTATGGACACTTTGTTGTTTCTATATCTGCCGTATATTTTTGATGTCCGGTTTGGCAATCATCGAGTAATTGGTGTGATAGATGACAAATCCCGGCGCCCCGCCGGCCGCCTTTTTGACGTGCTTTTTATGGATATAGTCGATCTAGACCTTCTCGGCCGCCCGGCCCATGGAGTAGTAGGCGGCCAGCCGCCCGGCCTCCTCAAAAGCGGCATCCGGCAGTTCACCGTTTTCGGTCCTGACGATCACATGGGAACCGGGGATGCCCTTGGCGTGGAACCACCAGTCATTTCCCGATGCCATCTTGAAAGTCAGTTCCTCATTCTGTATATTGTTTTTCCCCACATACATATGAAAACCGTCGGAGGAGATATAGTGCAGCGGCTGGTTGGAAATCTTTTGTCTATTCCGGTTTTTGCCGCCTGCTCTGCGCTTGATGTAGCCGAAATCCATCAGTTCCTCCTTGATCTGCGCCAGGTCGTCCTCACAGAGCGCGATGTCGAGCGCGGTGCTGATGGAGTCCAGATGTTCGATTTCGGATTTTGTCTGCAGCGTCAATTTGCCCAGGGCATCGCTGGTGCGCTTGAGCTTGTTGTATTTATTAAAATATCTGACAGCATTTTCCCGCGCGTCCAGCTGCGGATCCAGCGGGATAGTGATCTCTTCATTTGTGTAATAGTTCAGGCAGGTGAGCGCTCTGGCCTCCGGTTCCAGGCCATAGCCGTAGGTGTTGATCAGTTCGCCGTAGAGCTTGTACTTGTCACGCTTTTCCGTGTCTTTCATCTGCTTAAGCTGGAGGGCATATTTTTTGCGGCAGCGATCCAGGGCGGTGCCCGTGATCCTTCGCAGATCGGCGGACTTCTGGCGGATACGGGTGAGGGCACTTTTCTCGGCATAATAGTGTTCCAAAAGCGGCGAGAGCCTGTCATAGTGGACGACAGTATAAATCTTTGACGCGGCGGCCGCTGATTTTGGTTCGTCCGCGGTTTTATACTGCCACATCTCTGTGACCGAAAAATCAAGCGGCTCCCCATTCTGATAGATGATGTTCGGGCTGTAATGATGCGCCTTGATCTCCGCCATCAGATCCGCAAACCGCGAATAGAGCGCATGCGTCAGCGGTTCGGGCAGCGTCCGCGCGGGTAGTCCGGGATCGACGTCTGCGCGGAAGCAGATCTCCGCGGCGATGGCGGGGCTTATGCCGGTGTAGCTGTTGTAGATGGCCTTGGACAATGGCATGTCTTTTGCGGTGATCGCCCCCCGGAAGGCATCTTCCGAAAGATCCAGCGGATTACATTTATTCTGCGTATCCGGTATAAAATAGGTGCGGCCGGGGAGAACCTCGCGCACGGAGCTGATATTGGACGAGATATGTTTGATGCTGTCGATGATGATATGATCGGGCCGACAGAAGATGATGTTGCTGTGCTTGCCCATCAGCTCCACGATCAGCTGTTTCCGGCAGAGGTCGCCCATCTCATTCAGGTGCTCAATCTCAAAAATGATGACGCGCTCCAGGGAGGGCTGGGTGATGGAGAGGATCCTGCCGCCGCTGATATGTTTGCGAAGCAGCATGCAGAAATTTGGCGCTGTCGCCGGATTTGCCCTGTTTTCCTCCGTGATGTAGGCCAGCGGCAGCGTCGCGGAAGCGGACAAAAGCAGCCGGTAGGTGCCGCCGTTATTTTTAACGGTCAGGATCAGCTCGTCATTTTCCGGCTGATAAATTTTCGCGATACGTCCCCCGGTAAGCAGCCGGTCAAATTCGTAAGTCAGATTGGAGACGGCAAGTCCGTCAAATGCCATAAAAACACGTCCTTTCAATCATCTGCGCCGCAGCAGACGCGCATGAACTGTTACGCCGCATTTTTCTTCTTCCCATCTTTCCCATCATAGCACAAAAATCAATTGACTTCAATTTACTTATGAATTATAATATCTTAGACACATTGATGATGCGCGGGGGGCGCATCAGGAAAGAGGATAGAATGATCAAAAGTATGACCGGATTCGGGCGCTGTGAGGTGGCCGACGAAAACCGAAAGATGATCGTGGAGATGAAAGCCGTC
>CAYRDY010000044.1:0-10499 GCA_964423195.1 uncultured Catenibacillus sp.
ATAACTCGCACTAAGTTCGCGCATCGCTTCCGCTCGTGCTCACTAAGTGCTCATAGTATATCATAATTGAAACACTGTTGCAACATCTCAAAATGTCGATAAATTCAAGAAAATTCAATATATAAACCCTCTGAAAACGGCTCAAAAATAGGGCGGTGAGTAACAAATCCGTAACAAAAGCAGCGCCGATATCGCGAAGAGCGATATCGGCGCTGCGGCAAATTTATCCTTATGCTTCTTTTGATTCTTTTACGCCTCAGGTTTCAGCGGCCCGTAGTAATAGCTTGCGGTGGCGCCACCGTCGATCAGGATTGTGGAACCCGTGATAAATGCGCCCGCGGGCGACATTAATAGCTCCGCCACATTGGCCACCTCATCCGCGGTGCCGGGACGTCCGGCAGGACACTTGGCAAACATATTCTTGTAGAAATCGCCGCGCGGGCCGTTAAACTCGTCGATGGCGAGCGGCGTCACGATGATGCCCGGCGCAATGTCATTGAGCCTTGCGCCGCGCGCGCCCCACTTGACCGACTCGGCCATGACCCTCTTTTCGTTGCAGCGCTTCGCCATCTGATAGGCGTGGAGCGTATCGCGGATATTTTGAGGCTGGAGCATTTCGAGACTCAACAGCTCCTCCGTCGGCGTTGTCGCGAGCAATTCATCCTCCCTGGCGGTCAGGGCAGGCATACGCCATCCGCTCTGGCTGGAAATGGTCACGCCTGCACCGCCCTCCGCGATGACCTTTCCGACTTCCTCCAGCAGGACTGCCGTGCCGTAGAGATCCACTTTCAGGATCGCCTCGACGGGCGCCTGGCTCGGAGATACACCCGCGCCGTTCACCAGCATTTTGATTTCGCCGTATTTCTGACCCTCGTCGATCAACTCCAAAATAGATGCCCTGCTTGACAGATCCATTGTCATCGGCACGACATCGAAGCCGGCGGCATTCATTACGTTCGCGATGGCGTCGGCGTTTTCCTTTTTCTTGTCACCGAGAATGATCTTCTTCCCAAAACCCACACGGCGGGCGATCGCCATACTGAGCTGTCCCGCGCCGGTGACCAACATCACATCTTTTTTCATCGCACGATTGACCTCCTGTTTTTGAAATGTTTCGCAATTTCTTTCATTTGCGCTCTCTGTCTTTTCACAGTATCATTTTACAGAAATCGCCCACCCGGAACAATTTGAATTTCGGAGGTTATCTATAAGCATTTGCTTATACGAAAGGACTCACTCAGCCAGAAGCCACTCGATCAGGTTTTCAGACTTGATCCCGTCATAGGAACTGTCAAGTCCGGGTTCGAGCGATAACACAATCTTTTCATAATTATCACGTATTTTTTGCAGAGGCGCAAGTTCGCGTTTTCTCACATCCTCATGGCTCATGGATTCTGTCACCTGAATGTATTTTCTCTCATCGGTGTTCGATGCAATAAAATCCACTTCCATATTGCCCACCTTACCGATCGCCACGTCATAGCCCCTGCGCAGCAGTTCAAAATAGACAACATTCTCGATGGCATGGCCGCTGTCGCGATTTCTAAAACCCAGCAGATAGTTCCTCAGACCTATATCTACGATATAATATTTGCCGAGCGTGCGCAGGTATTCCTTCCCTTTGACATCAAACCGCTTGATCTCATAGAAAAAATAACTTTCAAGCAGAGCATCGACATATGCCTGAACTGTGTGCGCACTCGGCGTGCCGCGCTTGCCATTCTCCAGCAAGCCCTCATCTGACAGTGTATGCCCTATGGATGTCATAGAAATATTCGAACCGATGTTATCCGCTAGAAACATAATGATCTTGCGGAGCAGGACCGGATCGGTGACCCTTTTCTGTCCCCGGCGCTTTTCCCTCTCCAGAATATCACGGACAATGACTGTGGAATAAATACCCTCAAGCAGAGAGAGCGCCCTTTCCTGATCAAGGCCAACGTCGGCAATCCCCGGCATTCCGCCAAATCGCATATATGCCTCAAAAACCTCCCGCAGATCAAAGCGCTCGCCATTTTTGTCAAATACTTGTCTGCGGACACCGCCAAGGACACGCCTGCTCTCTCTGACTTCAAAATCATAAAAATAAAGAAATTCACTGAAGGAGAGCGGAAGCATCCGAATCTCCACGCGCCTGCCGGAGAGATACGTGGAATATTCAGATGAGAGCAGGTAAGCATTGGAGCCGGTCACATAAATATCGCAATCCAAATCCACACAAATGCGCGGCCATCAGTTTCAAAAGACTTGACTTGCCGCAGCGCCTGATCCCCGTGATGACTTTTACAGGCTCCTGATCCTGAAAGCCAATCAGTTTGTTGAGGTAGCGATCCCTTTTTTTCAGTTTGTGCGGTTCTATCACTGCGCATCCCTCCGGAATCTTGATCAACCTACACGCCATTCACCGGCCGCCTCATGGCCTCATACTCATTTCGTCAGGATCTTCATCATCTTGTTGCTGCGCTCCACAAATTTGGTCATGGCGTCCGCGCTAAGCGGCTTGTGCGCCAGCAGTGCCAGGTCATAGAGCTGCTGGCAGATCATCTCCGTATACTCGCCGTCGCTGTGCTCAAGCACATATTTCACGAGATCATTGTTGGCATTGAGAATCAATGTCTCGCCCTCGCCGTCGAACATACTGCTGTCCATGCCCGATATGCCGTACATCTTCATCATATCCTGCATGCGGCGGCTGTCCTCGGACAGGGTGATCATCGAGGAGGTCTCCGCGTTTTTCAGTTTCTCCACCTTCACTGTCAGCTGTTCGCGGCCGAGCGCCTTTTTGAAAATATCGGTCAGTTTTGTCGCCTCATCCTCAAGCGCTTTTGTCTCATCCTCGGAAGGCGTCTCCTTGAAGACATCGGCGAGGTCGGTGTCGATCCGTCTGAATTTCACGCCCTCCCTGGCCTGCTCCAGGCTGCTGATGAACGGCTGATCAATATTGTGCTTTAAGAGCACCGCGTCAAGACCCTCCGCCTTAAACATGTTGATGTACTGGGACTGCTGAACCTCGTCCGTCACATAGAAGACCTGATTCTCGTGTTTCTCCTTGGCAGCGTCCAAATATTCATCAAGCGTGATATATTTGCCATCCAGATTCTTGTAAATGATAAAATCTTTCATGCGGTCATTGAATTTGGTATCACGGATGCAGCCGAACTTGATGAACGGGCTGATGTCATCCCAGTATTTCTCATAGCTCTCACGCTCGGTCTTGCACATGCCGGAAAGTTTGTCCGCGACCTTCTTCGTGATATAATCGGAAATCTTCTTCACAAAACCGTCATTCTGCAGGGCGGAACGGGAGACATTCAGCGGCAGATCCGGACAGTCGATGACGCCCTTGAGCAGCATCAGGAACTCAGGGATGACCTCCTTGATATTGTCCGCGATGAAGACCTGATTGTTGTACAGCTTGATCGTCCCCTCGATGGACTCATATTCCATATTGATTCTCGGAAAATAGAGAATGCCCTTGAGGTTGAACGGATAGTCCATATTCAAGTGAATCCAGAACAGCGGCTCCTTGTAGTCCATGAACACCTTGCGGTAAAATTCTTTATATTCTTCCTCGGTGCAGTCGTTCGGGTGCTTGTTCCAGAGCGGGTTGGTGTCATTGAGCAGCTCCGGACGGCGGATGATCTTGGCCTTTGTCCTCGCAGGAGAAATCTCGACCGTCTCCTTCGTGCCGTCCTCCTTCTCGCGCTCCTCGGTCTTGGCCTCCTCGAAGATCGTCTCCACGACCGTGTCCTCCTCAGTCACCTCAGATTCATCAATCGTCTCGTACTCAGGCTCGTTGCCCTCCTTGGACAGATAGATCTCCACAGGCATGAACGAGCAGTACTTCTCGATCACTTCTCTGGCGCGGTATTCATTGGCAAATTCAAGGCAATCCTCATTGAGATGAAGCGTGATCTCCGTGCCGCGCTCCGTCCTCGTGCCCTCGCCCATGGAATACTCGCTGTTGCCGTCGCACTCCCAGTGAACCGGCTGCGCGCCCTCCTGATAGGACAGCGTCTCGATCTCCACCATGTCGGCCACCATGAACGCGGAGTAAAAGCCCAGCCCGAAATGGCCGATGATCTGATCCTCACTGGTCTTGTCCTTATACTTCTCAAGGAAATCTGTCGCGCCGGAGAAGGCAATCTGCGTGATGTACTCCTCGACCTCCTGGTCGGTCATGCCAATACCGTTATCGATAAATTTCATGGTCTTTTCATCCGGGTTGACGATCACCTGTATTTTGAACTTCTCATTCTCATCAAGCTGATACTCGCCCATCACCTCCAGCTTTTTCATCTTGGTCACGGCATCACAGCCGTTGGAGATCATCTCGCGAACAAAAATATCATGGTCCGAGTAGAGCCATTTTTTGATGATCGGAAATAGGTTCTCACTGTTGATTGATAAATTACCCTGTTTATTCATATTCTGACACTCCTCTTAAATATCGCGGCAGCCCGCCACACTATTCATTTAATCGCCGGCGCGACAACCCACTTGTTTATCGCCGCGGCGAGCCTCCCGCCTGTTTTCTAAGGGTTATTTTAATACGTTGTTTTTTGAATGTCAAGACAAAATTAGCACTCAACTAAGTTGAGTGCTAATAAAATTTTTATAAACTTTATTGATTTTTCGATCAGCCGCCGCGCTGACGGACACATCGGTCACAGGGTCCTCGCTTGCCGCTTCGTCCGCTTATCTTATTGAATCGCATCAGCCGAACCGCAGCGCTCACATTTCCGTCACCGCGATGCCGTTTTGGCGAAAAAACTGCCGCACCGTCGCGTCCCACAGCCGCTCCACCGTCTTATCCGGGATAAATGTTTTCAGAGATATGCCGCTGACGCACTGAATCTTTCCCTGATCGTAGCGGACATTGATATAGAGGCCCTCCACATCTTCATTTTTCACCGCCGAGACATTCCGCGCCATCAGCCATGCCTGGTTCTCGGCCGACAGCTGAAAGACAAACTGAAACGCCACCGGCAGCTTGCTCCCTCTGATCAGGCTGTAGGCGAAAGGGCGAACCTCCGACCACAGGCAAAGCGCCCGACCCTCAAGGGCCTCCCACTCGTCCGACGTGTAAAAATCCCTGTTGAGCCGGCCGCCCATGCGAAAATCCGCAAACGTCCGCACCACAGACTCGCCCAGATAAAACTTGTCAAATGTGTGATGAACCAGCAGCTTGCTCACAAAATCCCTGGTATCTTCGATATTCAGAGCAATCACAGTGTTTTACCCAATCTCTAAAGCAGTCTCAGGAATCACCATTCCGGCTCGATCAGCCCGTATGTGTTGCCCTTGCGCTTGTACACCACGTTGACCTCATCGGTGTCCGCGTTCCTGAAGACGAAGAAATTGTGTCCCAAAAGCTCCATCTGCACACAGGCCTCCTCAATATCCATCGGTTTCATGGCAAAGCGCTTGGTCCTGACGATCTTGATCTGTTCGTCGTCGAGATCCTCGTCGAGATAAGCCGGCGCAAAACTTGCCGAGGCGTGGAATTTGTCTGTCAGCTTCGTCTTGTATTTGCGCATCTGGCGCTCAATGATGTCCTCCACCAGATCGATCGAGACATACATATCGTCGCTGACCTGCTCGGCACGGATGATGCTGCCCTTGACAGGAATCGTCACCTCAATCTTCTGTCTCGACTTCTCAATGCTCATCGTCACCGTGACTTCCGTATCCGGATGAAAATACTTTTCCAGCTTGCCGATCTTTTCATATATCGCATCCTTCAATCCCTCTGTGACATCCATGTTTCTTCCGCTGATGATATAACGCATATTTTCAACCCCTTTTTTATCGTCGACGCTGTCGCCGTCATCCCGCACAGCATCCGCGATTCATTTTCATGACTTTTATGATACCCTTTCCGCCAAGCGCTTCATTCGCCTTTTGCTCAGACCCGCCAAGTGTCCGGGTATGACGCATGTGAAGCGCACGCTTCGCTGCCGCGCGCGCCTGCCAAGTCTTTTTATATTATAACATATCTGAATTTTATTACAAGTAAATTCAGAAATGTTCAAATGAAGCGTCCGCTCAAAAAAGTCTCCCGCGATTAAAATTCATCATTATAGACAAAATTCATTTTTTACTGCATCGTTTTTTCCAACACCCCCGGTGGATAATTATCCCGTGGATAATGTGGACAACTATGTGCATAAGTCGGTTTTATTGAGAATTCAATCATTTTCTGTCGAAAAAAATGTGGATAACTTTTTCATAAAAAAACAGGCTATAGGGGATTTTTGAGTAGACCTGTCATTATTTTTGTGCAAAATAGTAAAAAAGAGCCTCCGAACTTTCAGTCCGGAGGCTTCTGATCATCTCAGTTGAGAATTCTGTTGATCTGTATCGGCTGCTTATAGGTCACATCACTGATGATGATGCCGACACGCGGCGAACTGGCGTGGATTACTTTGCCGTCGCCCATATAGAGTGCCACATGATCGGCATAGGACGGTGAACCGTAGAAGATCAAATCTCCCGCTCTGGCCTCCTCAATGGACGCCACCTGAATGCCGTTGCCTCTCTGCGCATCCGCGGAACGGTTCAGCGAGATTCCAAAATGAAGATAGACCTGCTGCGTAAATCCTGAGCAGTCGACGCCTGTGTTCAGATCGTTGCCGCCCCACACATAAGGATAACCCAGATACTGAAGCGCGAAAGCTACGACCGCCTCGCCCTTCAGTTCGCTGGAGGTGTCCTCCTGCAGCGGATTTTGCGTGGTCAGGAACTCACTCTTAACATACCCAACCGCGCTGCCGTATTGCACACGACTCCAGCCGTCCTCCGACGCCTGAACGCCAATCCTCAAAACCGAGGCATCTCTGGCCAGGCCTGTCAGCCTGTCATAATCTGTGCCCGGACCTATGCGGATATTGACACCCGTCGTCGCCCACACAGTCTCGCTGACCGCGATGAATCCGTCCTGTGCCGGAGGATTTTCATCCCCGCTCGGCTCGTTTCCGGTACCGGCGTTTTCCTCAGTGACACTGACGTAATTTTTATACATATAGCCGCTCACAGTATTTCCCGAAAGCTCCGCTTGAATCTGATACCACTCGCCCAGATCGGCAAGAATCACAACCTCCGTGCCGACGTCCGCGGAGCCCACGATACCGTCACTCATCGACGCACCGCTGCGTATATTGAGCGGCCCCGAAGATACCACGCCTTTCACGCCGCCTGATATTTCCGGTCCCTGGGATGACTCGCCGCCTGATGGCCCTGATCCGGACGGCGTCTCACCGCCCGATGGCTCCGGAGCGGATGGTGTCTCACCGCCTGACGGCTCCGAGCCGGATGGTGTCTCACCGTCCGATGGCTCTGATCCGGACGGCGCGCCGCCCGGTGTGATATACTCGCCAAAGCAGTAACCCGTGATTTCCTGTCCGTCGATCATCACAGACACTTTGTACCAGCCGTTCTCACTGCCAAGCAGTGTCACTGTCTGCCCCATGCCGATCAAACCGACCAGATCCGCATCCGTACTCGCGGCGGAACGCACATTCAAGCCGGATACATTGACCGTCCCTGTGCCGCTAAGCTCCTGAGGCCCCGAACCCGTCACAGAAATATACTGCGAGGAAACAAAGCCCGTCATACCGTCGATATTTATCTGATGCCACCCATTTTCAGTAGAAATAATGTCTATTGCCGTACCGCTGTTAACCGTCCCGATGACCGAATAATCCGTCGATGGACCGCTGCGCACATTCAGCGTGCCCGCTGTAACTGTCCCTTCCTGGCTAGCGTATGCGACAATCCCGCCATTCATCAATACGCCGGACACAGACAGTGTCACAGCCATAGTCATGGCTGAACGGCGTATAAATCTTTTCCAATTGAGCATAGTCTCACCATCTTTTCATTTTTTCCTCTTTATTGACGCACTTTAGTGCGTCGTCAAGGTAGGTTTGGAAGTTGCCTTCCAAACTTTACATTATCAATTATTATAACGCTTAGTTGTTACAAATTTGTTACAGCTATTATACCAGTACATGAAAACCTTGTCAACAGCTATCATAAAAATTTAATATTTACAGTGAGGTCTCTGCCGCGCGGATCTTTCCGTCGACAATGCGGATCCTCTTCTGCTTCAGCAGCCGCCCCACGGCACGCTTAAAAGCCGCCTTGCTCATGCCGGCCTCGCGCTCAATGACCTGCGGCACGGCCTTCTCCGTAAACGGCAGCACGCCGCCATAGCTGCCGATCAGCTTCAGGATCGTCTCCGCGTCAATATCGATCTGCACGTTGATCCTCTGGGACAGGGATAGCTCCATCTTTCCGTCCGGCCGCACACTGACGACACGCGCCGTGATCTCGTCACCGATGCGATGACCCCCGTGATAATTTTTCTTCGGAATCATGCCGTGATATTTGCCGTCCACGGCCACAAAAGCGCCAAAATCCTCATTCAACTGATAGAGAATGCCGCTGACGGTATCATCCTTATGATAATCGTGGTCCGTGCGCAGATAATCATAAATCCTGAATGTTCCGCAGAGACGGCCGCTTTTGTCGACGTACATCGCCGTCAGATAGGAACCGCCCTCCCTCACCGGAAACGGCTGCTCTCGAAACGGTACCAGCAGGTCTTTCTCAAGTCCCCAGTCCATAAAAGCGCCGATCTTTGTCATCTGTTTTACTGTCAGAAACGCTGTCTCGCCCAGCAAGAGTTTCGGTCTCAAAGTCGTCGCGATCAGACGGTCACTCGAATCCCGATAAACGAACACTTCCAGCGCCGTCCCGATCTCTGCCCCCTCCGGCACATATTTCGCAGGCAGCAAAATGCGCTCCGCGGCATCGGCCGTTTCCGCCAGGTACACGCCGAAATCTTTTTTCTTTACAACAGTCAGTGTCTGCATCTCGCCTAATTTGATCATAAAATCTCCATTCCGCCAGTGGTACGGGCGTTATAACCTTCTTGCCCGATAGTGAAAAAAAGACATCTTATTAAAAATCTAATAAGATGTCTTCGCTGGGCTGGAAGGATTCGAACCTTCAAATGCTGGAGTCAGAGTCCAGTGCCTTGCCGTTTGGCGACAGCCCACTATCGGTCAACAAAATGTATTATACACTAAAGGAAATGCTTTGGCAAGACCCAATTTTTATTTTTCCGGAGGCGCCGTTCAGCCCTTTCCCCCCGGAATGTCCGCGGTGAAACTGTTCTCGATCGTGATGATGCACGCGCAGCGCGGGTCATATTGCTGCACTTCCTCGATTATTCGATGCAGCAGCGCATTTTTTTCCTCATCGTGATAAGTATAGGGCACGACCACGTCAAAAGCCAACGTGATCTGTTCGCCGTCGTCGATCATATGAAAATCATGGCTTCTGATATTCTCATCGAGCTGCCTCAATATCTCCCCGACCATGCGCTGATAGCGCAGGACATGACGGTCTTTCGTCTCGACCGGATCCATATGGATGACAAGAAAGACGCCCGTGACCCTTGTGACCTCGCGCTCAATGCGGTCAATCAGCTCATGGGTCTGCTCGATGTCCGCGCTGTTGGAGACCTCTGCGTGAATCGTCGCCATGCTCCTCGTCGGCCCATAGTTGTGAATGATCAGGTCATGACTGCCGTAAATGCCGTCATAGGACTCCACCATCTGCGTGATCTTCTGTGCGAGCTGAGGATCCGGCCGCTCGCCGAGCAACGGCTTTAAGGTGTCGCGGACAATACCGACACCCTCCCAGATGACAATCAGCGCCACGATCAGACCCACAATGCCGTCAATGTTCCGATCAAAAAAATGATAGACGACCATAGCCGCAAGCGTCGCCGCCGTCGTCAGCACATCGCCCATCGCATCGGCGGCCGTCGCCCGCATCACGGATGAATTGATGCGCTTCCCAAGGCGGCGATTAAAAAGTCCCAGCCAGGCCTTGACCAGAATCGAGATTGTCAATACGGCAAAAGTCACGCCGCCCACAGCCAGCGCCTCCGGATGCAGTATTTTTTCAAAGGAGTTGCGCGCGCAGGAAAGCCCGACGTCGATGACGAGAAAGGCCACCACCAGAGCGGCGATATACTCATAGCGCCCGTGTCCGAACGGATGTTCTTTATCCGCGGGGCGCCTGGCAAGTTTCGCCCCGATCAGGGAGATGATCGACGAGACCGCGTCGGTCAGGTTATTGAAGGCGTCCGCGAATACGGCGATCGATCCGGATAAAAAGCCGATCAGACCCTTGGCGGCAGATAAAAGCACATTACAGACAATACCCACCACGCCGGCCAGTACGCCGTAAGCCGCGCGGACATCCGGATCCTCAATATTCTGATGATCTCTCACAAACAATTTGACGAGAATATCCGTCACGCTGCCGCCTCCCCTCTGATTTTTTTCTGATTCTACATTTACGAACAGTTTTCTACGCATATCTCAGCATATGAAAGCATTTGACCAAATGCTCCTGTGCGCAAGTCACTTCCCCGGATGTCCGGCCTGCGTTTTTGGATGCCGAATCTGCTTTTTCGGGTG
>CAYRDY010000044.1:10599-13249 GCA_964423195.1 uncultured Catenibacillus sp.
CAGCGCGGATAGTAGGCGCAGCCCTCGCGGTTGATCTCCTCCGCCGTGCGCCCGGAGGTCTTTGTCCCTGCCGGCACACGCCCGTCCCCGGTCAAAATCGCCTTCAGTAAAAGCTGTGTATACGGGTGGCGCGGCCGCCGGTAAACCTCCTCTATCCCCCCGGCCTCGACGATTTCCCCGTCATACATGACGATGACGCGATGGCAGACGCCCCGCACCACATTGAGGTCGTGGGAGATAAACATCATGGTCACATTTTCTTTTCTATGAATATCGAGCAACAGGTCAAGGATCTGGCTCTGAACAGTCACATCCAGCGCGGAGACGGGCTCGTCGGCCACAATCAATTTTGCCCCTGCCAGCAACGCCAGACCGATGCTGATGCGCTGGCGCTGACCGCCGGACAATTCATGCGCGTAGCGATTCTTATACGACGCGTCTAGCCCGATCAGATCCAACATCTCATCCACGCGCCGCAGCCGCTCATTTTTTTCCCGAATGCCGGCAAGCCGCAGCGGCTCCTGCATGATCCAGCCCAGTTTCCTGGCCGGATTGAGCGAGCCGAAGGGATCCTGAAAGACCATCTGCGGTCTGGCGTCTTTTATCCGAATCTCGCCGGTATAATCCTCATTCAGCCCCACCAGTGTCTTGCCCAGCGTCGATTTGCCGCAGCCGCTCTCTCCGACCACGCCCAAAATTTCACCCTCGTAAATATCAAACGAGATGTTTTTGATCACGTGATTTTTCTTCCTGCCGCCGGAAAAAAGGCCTGTCTTCTCTTTATAATAGACATTGAGACCACGCACGGACACGGCTGCCTCCCGCTTCACGGGGACAAGCGTATTCTTAGGGATGGCCGCCACCAGCGTCTTTGTATATTCATGCTGAGGATGCTTCAGTACTGTCACCGCGTCGCCGCTCTCCACAATCTCCCCGTGATACATGACGACCACCCGGTCGCAGAGGGCACGGATCACATTCAGGTCATGAGAGATAAACAGAATCGAAATCCCTGTCTCATCATGCACACGCCGCAGGAGCTTTAAGATCTGCATCTGCACCGTCACATCCAATGCCGTCGTCGGCTCATCGGCGATCAGCAGCTTCGGCTGACAGATCATGGCCATCGCCACCATGGCCCGCTGCCGCATACCCCCAGACAGCTGAAACGGATATTTTTCAGCGGTTTCTCTTGGCCTCGGCAGGCCCGCGTTCTCCATCGCCTCCAACACGCGCCGGTCAATCTCGTCTCTCCCCAGCTTCGTGTGCAGGCGCAAGCTCTCGCCGATCTGTCTGCCGATCTTCTCCACCGGATTCAGGGAGGTCATCGGCTCCTGAAAAATCATCGAGATTTCGTTGCCCCGTATTTCCCGCATCCGCTCATCGCCGCAGGTGAGCAGATTTTGTCCGTCAAACAGGATCTCGCCCTCGGTGATTTGCGCGTTCTCCTTCAGAAGGCGCATGATCGCCAGCGCCGTCATGGACTTACCGGAACCGGATTCGCCCACAATGCCGACGATCTCCCCGTCGCCCACGGAAAAATTGACACGGTTCAGCACCTGATCCCAGCCCGAATCTTCCATAAATCCCAGGGTCAGATTTTTTATCTCCAGCATGGCGGCGCCTCCTCTCTCTTTGTTTTGGCAGGTTCTGAGCGTTCTGACGATGCCTCTCCCGGCTGCGGAACCTGCGCATTTTGACGCTACCCCTTTCGGCCGATGGAGCCCGCGCGCTGCACCAGTGTACTTTTCGGCCGCAGGGTACGCGCACTGCGCCAGTGTACTTTTCGGCCGCAGGGTACGCGCGCTGCGCCGGTAGGCACTAAAGTTTCCTTAGTCCCTCACTGATCATGGAAAATCCGAGAATGATCAGGATAATCACGACGCCCGGACAGATGGCGTACCACGGCGCGTTGAAGAGATAGGACTGCGCCTCAGAGAGCATCAGACCCAGGCTTGCCGACGGCGGCTGCACGCCCAGCCCCAGATAGCTCATGCTTGCCTCCGCCAGCACGGCATTATTAAATCCGATCATAGCCGTGGTCAGCATACTGACCCATGTATTCGGCAGAATATGCGCGAAAATGATGCGCGGGCTTTTGGCGCCCATGACCTTGGCGCTGCGGACAAAATCCAGCGCCTTGCAGCGGATCATTTCGCTGCGAACAATGCGGGCAAAACTCGGCACAAATAAAATGCCAAGCGCCAGGATAATCTGATTTTTCCCACCGCCCAGGAGGCTGATCAGTATCAGCGCCAGCAAGACACTTGGGAATGACAGCACCACGTCATTGATGCGCATGATGATCTCGTCGATCCAGCCGCCAAAATATCCGGTCAATGCCCCGACCAGCGTGCCGAAGACGGCGCCGATCAGCACCGTAAAGAGCGCCACCACAAAGGTGTTGCCGCTGCCGATCATCACGCGGCTCAGGATATCGCGCCCGAAATTGTCCGTGCCCATCCAGTGCGCCAGGCAGGGCGCCATATTTTTGGCCGCGGCGTTCATCTGCGTCTCGCCGTAAGGCGTCCAGAACTGCCCGACGATTGCCATCAGAAGCAAAAAACCGGTCAGGATACAGCCGATGATTAAATTGTAATTGTGTTTCTTTCGGACTTTCACGCTGTCTCTCCTCATCCGCAGAAATTTT
>CAYRDY010000044.1:13349-18530 GCA_964423195.1 uncultured Catenibacillus sp.
AAACTGAATTCCTCAGAAATTTGACCACCATGGCGACCTTCGGCAGGGCGATGGCTACCGCCGGGAAGATCAGATAGGCCAGGCAGCCGGAGACACTCTCGTCCAACCCGACGAAAGCGCCCGGCTGAAACCATCTCAGGACCAGACCGAAAATATACGTCAGGAGGATGCCGAGAAAAAACGCGGGAACCGCCATCGTCACCTGCGTCACCTGGCTGATCAGTGTATCCAGCCATTTTCCCGCGTGCTTCGCCGAGATGATGCCGAGTGGCACGGACAAGACGATGATGATCCCCAGCGCAAGCAGCGAGAGAACCACCGTCACCGGCAGCCGATCGGAGAGCAGCTCTGAGACCGCGGTCCCCCGGTACTGATAGGATTCACCGAAATCTCCGCGAACCGCGTGCGCAAGCCACCGCACATACCTCACCGGCAGCGGGTCATAAAGCCCCATCTCCTCCCGCGCCTGCTCAAGCTGTTCGGGGGTCGCCTCCGTGCCCAGCCTGGCAATGGCGGCATCCCCCGGAATAATCGAGAACGCGGCAAAGGTCAGCATTGATATGAACAACAATGTCATAATGAGAGTGAACAATTTTTTCAAAAAATACTTCATATCAACGCCTTATTCCGTATAATAAATCGCGGCCATATCCTGCACGGAAACCGGATAAAATGTATAGCCGCCAAGGCAGCTCTTGACCGCCACAAAGTCGGCCGGATCCTCAATATACACGGAGGCGGCGTTTTCTGCCAGGATTCTCTGACATTCTTTGTAAAGCTCCGCTTTCTCATCGTCATCGATGCTCGCGTAGGCCTCCGCGTAGGTTTTGTCATAATCCGCGCTGCTGAAATTGGTGAAATTCTTGCCGTTGTCGCTGCAGTATGGCGCCAGCCACGCGCCAGGCGTCACGCGCTGGGTGTCCCATGCCGTGATCGTGGCCTCGTACTGCCTGCCGTTGTAGACATCATTCAGCCAGGTCTCCCACTCGACCGTGTCGATCGTGGCACGAATGCCCACGGCATTCAACTGTTCGGCGATGATCTGAGCGGTGTCCACATGCTGCTGATAATTGGCAGGCACCGTGATCGTCAGATCAAAACCATCCGCATAACCGGCTTCCGCCAGCAGGGATTTTGCCCTCTCCGGGTCGTAGCTGTAGGTATCCAGCGTATCCTCCGCGTAATATTTGGAAAACACCGGCAGCATATGCGTGCCGATGAGCTGGCTCTGCCCGTCGAAAAGAAAATCATTGATTGCCTGGCGATCCACGGCGCAGCACAGCGCCTGGCGCACCTTCACATTTCGCAGCGGCTCATAATCATTGTTGAGAAACATGGCATGGACATACTTCATACTGCCCCGGACGACATTAAAATCGTCGGAGAGCGTCTCCACCTTGTCGGCGGTCAGATAGTTCAGAATGTCGATGGTGCCCGCCACCAGTTCCGTGTAGGCGGTGTCGGCATCGGCAATGAATTTGAACGTCACGCTGTCGAGATAGGGCACGCCATCTTTCCGGTAATCCTCAAATCTGGCCAGCTCAAGGCTCTGGCCGGGCGAATAACTCACAAACTTAAACGGGCCTGTGCCGATCGGATTGCCCTCCGGATCCGCGTTGGCCTCCGGAATGATGGAAGCCGAGGCCACCTCCGGCAAGAGCTCCGAATAGGCCTCTTTGAGGTGCAAAACGACCGTGCCCTCATCCGCGATCTCAACACTGTCCAAATAATCAGAAAAAGCGGAACTGTCACCCTGCAGTTCCGCATAACGATCGATCGAATATTTAACATCTTCAGCGGTGACCGCGCTCCCGTCGTGGAAGGTCACACCTTCACGCAGGGTGAAAGTATATGTCTTCGCATCCTCGGAAATCACATAATCACTCGCAACCGCAGGCTCGGTGCCGCCGTCAGAAGTCGGCTTTACCAAACCTTCGTACAAATTAAATACAACGCCTCGGGTTCCTGCATCCGTTATTTGGTGGGGGTCAAGACTCACAAGGTCCTGTGTCATACCCATGACGACACTGCCGCCTTGCACGGGCTCACCGGACGAAGTCGCGCCTGCCAGAGATTCCGTCTGACCGGCGGCGCTCCCGCCCTGTGTTTGTGAAGAATTATCCACAGCATCAGAAGACTCCGCATTCTTGCCGCCTCCGCACGCGCAGAGTGCAGCAGACACTAAAAGTAACATTACGCTTAAAAGAGTGACTCTTTTCCTCATAATCGTTAAACCTCTTCATCTGTCATATTCTCCCATTATTGAATTGTCAAGCACTATTATACGCAGGCCGCCCTCAAAAAGCAACCGTTTTTTTCCGAGCCGCACAGACGGGGGCGGAGTGCGTATCTTACGCTGTACCGAAAGGAACGCAGAGCGCTTTTTAAGAGCTTCGCTGAAAGGGACGCAGGCCGTCTTTTAAGAGCTTCGCGGGCATGCGCGAACCTGCCGAAACACTTCACCTGTCGACCTGCGGTTCTATTCCTCAGCGAGTAGCGCCTCAAGCTGTGACAGGACATGTTTGAAATTTTCCAGCGCGTCGGCCACCGGCTTGCCAGAGCGCATATCCACGCCCGCGTCTGCCAGAATATCCAGCGGATATTTTGAACAGCCGGCGCTCAGGAAATTTTTATACCGCGCCACCGCTGGCTCACCTTCCTCCAGGATCGCCTTCGCGAAGGCGCTGGCCGCGGAGATGCCGGTCGCGTACTGGTACACATAGAACTGCATATAAAAATGCGGGACCTTTGACCATTCCAGGTCAATCTCCGGATCGCTCACAATTTCCGTCCCGTAATAAAGCACATTGAGCTCGTGATACAGTTTGCTGAGATTTTCCGCCGTCAGCGAAATGCCGCTCTCCGCCATCTCAAATGCACGCTTCTCAAATTCGGCGAACATGGTCTGCCGGAACAGCGTCCCCTTGATCGTATCCAGATAATGATTGAGAATATAGGCCTTCTCATTCTTATCGGTCACCGTCTCCAGCAGATGGTGCGTCAGAAGGACTTCATTGCAGGTGGATGCAATCTCCGCCAGGAACAGGCTGTAGCTCGCGTTGATCTGCGCCTGGTGGCTGTCGGAATAATATGAATGAAGCGAATGGCCCATCTCATGCGCCAGGGTAAACACACTGCTCAGATTTCCCTGGAAATCCAGCAATACATACGGGTGCACGCCATAGGTGCTGTTTGAATAGGCGCCGCTCAGTTTGCGCTGATTCTCGTAGACATCGATCCAGCGGCTCTCAAAGCCTTTTTTCAGGAGGTCCGTGTACTCACTGCCAAGCACGCCCAAGCCATCAAGCACCATCGCCTTGGCCTCGTCATAGGTAAACTTCATCGACACTTCCGGCACAATCGGCACATACAGGTCGTACATGTGAATCTCGTCAAGTCCGAGGACTTTTTTGCGCAGCGCCACATAATCATACATCGCCGGCAGATACTGATGCACCGTCTCAATCAGGTTGTCGTAAACGGAGAGGTCGATCGCGTTTTCATCCAGATGCATGGCACGCGCCGAATCGTATTTTCTGGCCTTGGCGTAAAACATTTCCTTTTTGACATAAGCCGCAAAGACGGCCGCCGTCGTATTCTTAAACTGCCCGTAGGTGTCATACAGGGCCTTAAAGGCCGCCTCGCGCACGCCGCGGTCCTTGCTCTCCAGAAGCGTCACATAATTGCCGTGCGTGATGGTCGTCTCATTCCCGTCCTCATCCAGGACTGTCGGAAATTTCAGATCCGCGTCGTTGAGCATCGTAAAAATCGTCTCCGGCGTCTCTGCAAACGCACCCATATCCGAGAGCAGTCTCTCCTCCGCCCGGCTCAGCGTGTGCGGCTGCATGCGTAACACATTATCTAGATAATGTCCATAGACCTTGAGCCCATCATTTTCCGCTGTCCAATCGCGCACTTTCTGCGCATCCATCGCCAGAATTTCGGGATTCTCAAAGGCACAGGCGCTCTCAACCTTGACCGCCAGCGCCCCCATCCTGTCATTGAGTTCCTGATAAGTGGCATTCCCCAGATCCTCGTGGGACTTCTGCTGTGCGTAGAGGTAGAGCCGCCCCAGCAGATTCATGATCTCATCCTTCTTCTGAAGATACGCAAGCAGCACGTCCGCGCTCTCGGACAGCCGCCCCGCATAATCCTCCAACGCCGGATACATCTGTGAAAGTCTCTCAAAATCCGCCTCCCACAATGCGTCCGTCGCATAGACATCCTCCATGCGCCACTTAAATTCCTCCGGAACATCTTTGCGCTCCGGCAAAACTGTTGCTGCCATCATCACTCCACCCTTTCATATTTATAATTCGTCTTTCTGTGAAAAGCACCAATGGAGCCATGGAACGAACTTATTTGTTCCAAACTTTCCCCTTTTCTGACGCGCTCTTGCGCCTTTCGCACAGCCCCACTTGCTTGGTCAAATCCATTTTACAATAAAGTGGGGTTTTTGTGAACTCCTAAAATACCTGTAAATTCAAGAAAGTTCAATATACAAACTCTCTGAAAGCGGTGCAAAATAGGTCGTTTAGTAACAAATTAGTAACAAATTTTCGTTAGATATTTTCAAAATTTTTTCTTTGCATATTGCAAAGCGATTTCGCATATGCTATAATGCCATCAGGCTAAGAGATATGATTTACGTTCATGATGAGCGACAATCGAAGAACCCCGGAGTGCCATCTCCGGGGTTCTTCTATTCCATTTTTTGTGGCGGCTTAGACCACAGGCTGGTTACCGACTACTGATCGCCATCCAGCCATTTGCAGATGATGTGGCTAACAACACCTGCCACGACAGCGACCACAAGAGATATGATTTGATTCATAATGAGCACCTCCTTCCTGTCACCAGTATAGGAGGCGGTAACGAATTGATTATAACATCATCGAGCAAGGTCTGCAAGTACTCGAAATATCTGGTTGGCGTCGTCTATCCTGCGGCTCCAAAAACCGCTTAAATCGCCTTTTAACGGCTCTGGCTTGCCTATTCCTTCATAACCATTTCTGTCGATGTCCTGCAAGAGTTGGAGAATGCGTTTAAGGATTTTCCTATCCTGCCTCGTCCAATACTCAAAATCCTCCCAGGCTTCGTCTTGCCAAATCTTATTCATAGTCTATCTCATGCACCGTTCCCTTACCTGCATCGAGGTCTTGAATGGCCTTTTTCAGCCTT
>CAYRDY010000045.1:0-17503 GCA_964423195.1 uncultured Catenibacillus sp.
ATTAAGAGTCAGGTGCTCTTCCAGCTGAGCTAAAAGCGCAAATATTAATGAAATTTTCCGGTCATCTCCCATGAAAAAAGGGAGTCTCCCTCAACAGCAAATCATATTATAGTTTACATCGCCAAATAAATCAAGCATTTTTCTCAAATTTTACATTTTTGTACAAAATTCATACATTTTGGCCAATTTGTCCGCTATTATTATAACAATTCAGACAAGTCTGAACTGTCATATATGATGATGACAGGTAAAAGTGTTATCACGGATTGACGACGCATTCCCGCGCGGCGCTGTCTTTTTCCCTGTGCGCCGTCAGTCGGCAGATCGGATTTCCCATGGCCGTAAATTTTTCCTCGTACTCTGTCATCACGTTGTCGGCCAGATATTCACTGTGGTGCAGATCATAGGTGAAGTCATCCACCGTCCAGCCGGCCAGCGCCGCCTGCTCCAGAGAAAAATCAAACAGCGGCCGGTTGTCCGTCTTAAAGATGACGCGGCCGTCCGCCTCCAGAAACCGGTCATATCTGTCAAAAAACGTTTTGGATGTCAGCCGCCGCTTCGCGTGACGGTCTTTCGGCCATGGATCCGAAAAATTGAGATAGATCCGCGCAACCTCGTCCCTGTCAAAAACATCCGCGATCATTTCCGCGTCCATGCGGATAAACAGGACATTGTCGCCCTCATAATCCCGACATTTGTCCAGTGCCCGCACGAGCACGCTGGAGTACTTCTCTATGCCGATATAATTGATTTCCGGATGCTGCGCCGCAAGCGTCATGATAAATTTGCCCTTTCCCATCCCCACCTCAATGTGGATCGGGTGGTCATTGCCAAACAGCTCGCGCCAGTGCCCCTTATATTCCGTACCGACCTCAATCACCCGATCGCTGGCCGCAATCGCCTCCCGTGAACCTTTAATATTTCTCAACCGCATTTCAGCCTCCACGCACGCCCGCGCCAAAGCGCTTTTTCGCACAGCGAGCAATAAGCGCACTCATTTTCAAGGCAAATTTATCTATTGACTTTTGCCAAATTTTTCATTATCATCAGTATTGTTATCTGTAATAAAACTCGGCGCCCCCGCGCTGAACGCGTGAAAATGCGGCCGCGCAAGCGGCGGAACGGAGATTGATATGAAGTGCCCTAAAGCGCTGATTCCAATATTTCTGACCCTTTTCATCTGCATGAATACCTCCCTGCAGGCTGTCGCCGCCGAAACCGGCTTCCGGACAAACGCCGACTTCAGTTTCCGGGCAAACGCAAATTCCGAATCCGGTGCCGCCGCCGACTCTGAATTTGGCGAAGGCGAGTCCGGCGAATCAGAGACCGGCGAGACAGAGCTCGTCCCGGTATTGCTGGAGACGGATGAGGTCTCCACGGATGAGATTCTCCTGTACTCCGGCGCCGGTCTGGTGATGGACGTCGATAGCGGGCGCGTTCTCTATTACAAAAATCCTTTTGATAAAAAATATCCGGCCAGCCTCACCAAAATCATGACCACATTGATGGCGCTCGAAAACAGTTCTCTGGACGAGATCGTCACAGTCTCTCAGAGCGCTCTGGACAGCATCACCTGGGACAGCTCCCAGCTCGGCGTCCTGGCCGGTCAGACTCTGACCATGGAGGAGGCCCTCTATGCGATGATGGTGGCCTCCGCCAATGAGATCGCCAACGCGGTCGGCGAACATATTGCCGGCTCCACGGACGCGTTTGTCGAAATGATGAACGACTACGCAAAAGAGCTCGGCTGCTTTCACACCCATTTTGTGAATCCCAACGGCCTCCACGACGACAATCATTACACTTCCGTCTACGACATGGCCATGATCGCCAGGGCCGCGCTGGCCAACGAGGAATTCGTCAAAATATGCTCGACGGACACCTATATGATGACGAGTCGGATCCTGCTGCCCGAAACCTCCGAAAACGGAGAAAACGCGGGGACATCCCGTGCGGATGACCCGATGGACACACCAGAGAGCGGGGATCCTTTCACCACATCCGACTCCGGAGATTTCACCGGAACATCCATGCCCGGGGATCCCACCGGGGAGAGCGCCGGAGCAAACGGCGAGCCCTCGACCGGCGAGCCCTACGGCTTCTACAACCATCACAAAATGGTTAACGGCACCTATCCTTACGAATATGCCTACGGCGGCAAGACCGGCTTCACCGAGAACGCCAGATTCACACTGGCGACCTTTGCCAAAAAAGATCGGATGCATCTGATCTGCATTTTATTTGACGCGCCGGACGCCGGAAACAACTATATCTATAAGGATACGGCAGCTCTGCTGGACTACTGCTTCGACAATTACCAGCGGCTTTATGAGGATTCCTCTCTAAGCTGCTACGATCCAAAAGCGATACGGATATTTGATTTTAATGAGAGCGGGCTCATGGAGAGCCGGTTTGCCCCCATTCCACAGGATCAGAATATCCTCATCTCGCCGCGAAACCACAACACGGTCACCTTTCTGCTCTATGACCGCCTGTGCGGGAGATCCCTCTTCCACGAGGACAGTCTGGATCAGTTTTTTGCCCTGTACGCGACCGAGTTACTTGCAAAAACGGAAAACGTGACAACAAGGCAAAAGATCATCGGCATATTTATCGCAGCCCTCTGTGTCCTCTTCTTGTTCCTGCTGCTGCATTTCCTGATACTCAGCCTGAAAAGGAAGCGACGGCGCATGCGCTATCACAAACTGAAAAAACAGCGGCTCACGCGGGATGCCGCTGCCCAGGGACAGAAAACCAAACAATAATCGGGAGCGCTTCCCGCAACCATTCACACAATGATCCGGAGCGCCTTCTGCAAGACCTCCAGATGTATCGGCAGATGTCCAAAGCGCTCCTTGTCAAAATCCAGGATCAGCGGCTTGCCGTCGATCTGCTCGACATCCAGCGACTTCGTCCTGAAAAAGGTCACGCCGTCGCCCTCCGGAGGTTCACCGCGCATAAACTTGTAGAACAATGCCGATACCTTCATCACATCCATCTTCTCCACGATCAGGATGTCCAGGAGTCCGTCAGACATCATTTTTCTGGCATCGACTTTTTTACCGCCATACATGGTCCCCGCGTTTCGCGCGACAAAGAGCATCACATCTTTTTCCCCGGAAAATTCCTCCGACTGAAACCGAAGCCGCGCCGTGCTGAAATTTTTCGGCACCGACCGCGCGCCCTGGATAATATATGCCATCCGCCCCAGCACCATCTTGCTCTCCATCGATGTCTGGAACGCGCCGTTTGCCAGCAGGCCGCAGGCCGCCGAATTGATAAAATACCGGTCATTCACCCGGCCGACGTCGACCTCCAGCATATTCATCGCCATGATCATCCGGCAAAAACTCTCTTTATCACCCTTGATCTCAAGCAGTCGCGCCAGATAATTTGCCGTTCCCGCGGAAATAATCGCGATCGGCGTCTCGCTTCCGCCAATCATCACGCCGTTGATCGCGTCATGGATCGTACCGTCACCTCCGACGACAGCCACAAAATCATACTCGCCCTTCCGCATTTTCTCAGCTTCCACCATGGCGTCCTTCTGATGATGTGTAAACGCGACATCGACATGGTTGATCACCTGATTCATGATCAGATAGCCAATAATGCCCTCAACGCGCGTCAACAGTTCATGGCCGCCGACGGAAGCATTAATGATAAATCTCGCTTTCTTCATTTTATGACTCGATGCCCTTGTGGCGTTTTTCCCGCCGCCTGGCAATGACCTCCTTCTTGATCCTGTAAATATCCTCAACGATGTAGCTGTTCGCCGGCCGCATCGTCTTGATGGCGACATATTTGCCGTCGTCCATCTGCTTAATGCGGATCTTTCCCCGCAGATAGCCGTGCGCCTCACACTGCGCAAGACAGTAATAACTTTTCGTCTTCGATGTGAACCAGCGGATCTTTTTGGCGGCCGGTTTCCCGCACCGGAAACAATTCACCGAGCGGACGCCCTTGTCAAACAGCGCCTCCTCACGCGTACGAAATCCCCTGGAGACATATTTATAATAATCATCATAATACAGATGAAGTTCTTCCTCTTTTCGCTGCGGGTACTGAAAATAATCCATCGTATAATTCTTTTCGGCCTCCCGCAGGTCCATGAGAGAGAAAATCTTCGCCGTATAGCCGGCATCATTGATCGCCCGGTGAAAATCACCGCAATCCGGAATATTTAAATATGCGCACGCATGCTCCAGCGAGCTTGACTGATCATCCTTCGTGTAAAAGAGGCGGAAAAACTTCTGAATATTATAATATCTGATCGGTCCCTCTATGAGATCGAGCATCCGGTAGTGCGCCAGATTCCGCTGGAATTCCGTCAGATCCTGGTTCCCCCATGTGCAAAAAATGTAATCTTCGCCGCACCAGAAAAGAAAATCCATCGCCGCCTCCGCAAAGTCCATGCCGTATCTGTCCAAAACTTTCTGCGTCAGCCCCGTCAGCTCCCGCATTTTAAAATGAAGCTGCGGATAAATTGTCGGCCGGATCAGCGCGTGATACGAGTCAATCTCATGCCTGTCCTGATCCAGCTTCACGGCGCCAATCTCAACGATCTCAAAGGGAATGCCCTGGACGGCATTTTCCTTGACCATACTCTGATTCCATTCCAAGTCCAGCACGATATAATTCATGAAAAACCCGCCTGTTCTCTACACCATGCCGGCAACAAAAGCGCCGGCATGTCTGTCTTCGGCAGCAGCTTTAGAATGTCCGGGCTGTCGCCGTTTCTGCCGTTTTTTATAGCTTTGAATAGCCATAGCTGTTGACGATGGCCTCGATCCTCTGGTTCGCGCGGCACATCGGACAATTGTGGCTGTCATAGGCATTGTAGGATGGCAGCTCGTCCGCCGTGAAAATGGTGTTGATCTCCATGCCGTGACTCTCCTTCGCGGCGCTGAAAATCGCGGAGATACCGCAGGCGTGGCCCTCATAATATTCAATGCACTCGACGGCACGGTCGATCGTCCGGCCGGTGGTCGCCGACGCCACCAGAAGCAGCACCTGCATATTCTTGATCATGCGCTGGGTATTGTCGCGAAAGATCATCTGCCCCATCTGATTAAATTCCGGCGTCACCACGGAAATATTTTTGCCGCGGTTGATGGACATCACGGTATTGTCCGCCAGCATCTCCGCCATAAAGGAACCGATCATCTCTGTGCCGTCCATACACACGATCGTGTCGACCGACGTCGTGTTGATGTACCTTGAGACGAGCTCCTTCGCCGTCTCGTGGGCATTGTTGTGGCGGCACTTGACCGTCGACATATCAATGTAGACATTGATGTGTGAATGACTGGTCGCAAAATGTCCCATCGCGATTTTGATCCTCGTCTTCGGATTCCTTCGCGATCGGATATCCACAAGCCTCATTTCCAAAGAATCCATTGTAAATCCCCCTTCATCCGCGGTTCACGCGCACACAGCCGCAGACCTTCTCAATCCATCTATTGCCTGTCCTGCCCGTCAAACGGGTCGCCGCACTGCGGGCAAAATTTCGGCGGCCTGGTCGGATCCGGAGGCACCCAGCCGCATCTGCTGCACTTGTAAACCGCCGCGGACGGCCGCTTCGCGCCGCAGTTCGTACAGAAATTGCCGTCGTTGGACGTACCACAGCTGCCGCAAACCCAAGTGCCGGCCGCAGCGCCCGCGCCATTCACAGCGCCGCCCGCCTGGCCATAACCCGCGTTCGGCGACTGACCATAACCCGCGTTCGGTGACTGACCGTAGCCCGCGTTCGGTGACTGACCGTAGCCCGTGTTCGGTGACTGGCCGTCCATCTGCTGCCCCATCCGAAAGAGATCCTGCGCGTTCATGCCGCCGGCATTCGCCGCCATATTCATCCCCATAAAGCCCATCGCGGCGCCGTTCGAATTTCTGGCCGCGTCCTGCATGGCCGCCGCCTGCGCACCCGCAAGCTGGGCCGCCGCCATGTTCGGATTCCTGTACACGGCATTTTTCTGCAGCTCCTTCAGCATCCGCTCATCTTCCTCCGACGCCTTCACACTGGAGACGCCAAAGGAGACAATCTCAATCCCGCGCAGTTCGCGCCATTTCTGGCTCAGCAGCTCATTGAGAACATTGGCCAGCTCCATCGTATGTCCTGGCAGAGCGCTGTAACGGATACCCATCTCCGAAATCCTCGCGAACGCCGGCTGCAGCGCCGTCATCAGCTCCGTGCGCATCTGATTCTCAAGCTCCTTGCGCATAAATGCTCCCTCAAAGTTGCCGCAGACATTCGTATAAAACAGGACCGGATTGATCATCCGATAGCTGTATTCGCCAAAACACCGGATAGAGATATCCATATCCAGGCCGATATTGTGATCCACGACCCGAAACGGCACCGGATTCGGCGTGCCGTATTTGTTGCCGGTGATCTCCTTTGTGTTAAAATAATAGACCCGCTGATCATTCGCGGCCGTGCCGCCAAACTGAAAACGCCTGCCGACATTCTGAAAAACTTCCTCCATCGAGTCGCTCAGATCCCCGAAAAAGAGCGACGGCTCCGAGGAAACATCATAGATAAATTCACCCGGCTCCGCGCAGACATCGACGACCCGTCCCTGCTCCACGACCATCGCGCACTGCCCCTCGCTGACCGCGATCACGGATCCGTTGCTGATGATGTTGTCCTCCCCTTTCCTGTTCGATGAGCGCTTGGACGTCTTTTTATTCCCCTTCACAGCCAATACATCCACTGGCAGCGCTTCACAGTAAAAATATTCTTTCCACTGATCAGCAAATACGCCGCCGACAGCACCGACGGCCGCCTTCAAGAATCCCATAAAAAATTTCTCCTTTCACCCGTTGCATTTTTTATAAAAATAAAGTATAATGATGTTTGTGTTTCCGTAGCTCAGCAGGATAGAGCGACCGCCTCCTAAGCGGTAGGTCGGGTGTTCGAATCACCTCGGGAACGCTGATCGTGCCAAAGGGATCCGACCTTTTGGCACTTTTTTTGAGAGAAAATCATCTCCCGGAAGATAAATCATATTTATTATACGTAGCCCCGCCAGATTAGTCAATCCCTAGATCATTGGCAGCGCGGACACATCCGGACAGGTGCCTCTTCGCTCAATCGATCATCCGTTCGGCAGCGCGCATTCTCTTCTCTCGTATGCCTCAGGGTGGTCCGCCACGCGCTCTATCTGCCTTCTGGGACCGCACACTTTGCAGCATTCATTTTTTTTCTTAAAGGGCACGATCCTGACATTCATGGTCAGCCCGTCAAATATCAGCATTTTCCCCGTCAGCAGTTCACCCGCGCCCAAAATATATTTGATCGCCTCGAGGGCCTGCATGCTCCCGATAATGCCCGGCACGGCGCCCAAAACGCCTGCCTGACTGCAGTCCGGTATCGTCCCTCTCTCCGGTATCTCCTCGAAGATACACCGGTAACACGGGTATTCTCCCGGCACCCAGGTCATCACCTGTCCCCCAAACCGCAAGACTCCCGCGTGGCAAAATGGTCTCTCTTGCAATACACAGGCATCGTTGATCAAAAATTTTGTCTCAAAATTATCCGCCGCGTCGATCACAAAATCGTACTGCCCGATCACTTCCTCCGCGTTCTTTGGCGAGAGGAAAAATGGGTACGTCTTCACCTGAATCAGGTCGTTCTGCCGCGCCATTGCCGCCCTGGCGGACTCCGCCTTGTTCATGCCCACGCTGTCCACGGAATGAATGATCTGCCTGTGCAGATTTGAGACACTCACTCTGTCTGCGTCCATCACGCCGATCGTTCCCACGCCGGCTCCGGCAAGATAAAGCGCCGCGGGCGACGCAAGTGCGCCGGCCCCTACGATCAGGACCTTTGCCCGCTTTAATTTCTTCTGCCCCTCAATCCCCACCTGCGGCAGGATCATCTGCCTGTCATATTTTTGCATTTCGTCCCCGGAGAGCTCCCCGCAGGACTTCATCAGCCATGCCCGCATTCCGTCCCTCAGGCTATAGGCCTCATACCCCTTTGCCCTCAGATTTCGCGCGACAGGAATACTGTTTTCCCCGACGCTGCAGTAAACGATCAATATCTTATCTCTCGGCAGCGTTTCCGGCGATTCATCCCCGCTACGGCATATCGCCCCCGGAATGTGGCCGTGCGCATAGGCGATCTCGCCCCGGATATCCACAAACACATAGGAATCCGGCTGCAATTTTTCAACTTCCTCTATACTAATGTCCGTTGTGTATGAACGCTTCATTCTCCCTAACCTCGGCAATATCCGTCATGTATAGACACTTCACGATCCGTCCCCACGCCGGCCGGATGTCTGATCTCCTCACGATCCGTCCCCACGCCGGCCGGATTTGCGATCTCCTCACGATCCCTCTCCCCACGCCGGCCGGATTTGCGCTGACCGGTTAAAAAAGGAATAGGCCGATGTCCTTGATGACGGTCAGCAGGTAATTGTGATTGTAAAGATAACTCAAGAAAGGATTCTCACTGATCTGGCGGAGCGCCTCGCTGCCCCAGCCGCTCGTGCAAAACAGGGTGATGACAACAAACATGAACCAGACCGCCATGACCCCGTTGAGCGCACCCAGAATCAGGCCCGCCGTCCGATTTAACCCGCGCAGCACGGGGAACTTTGTCAGCCTGTTCAGCATCAGACCGACCAGCCTGATGATCACATACGCGACAATAAACAGCCCCACATACGAGGCCGCGTTCAGCGCGATCATGCACACGTAATCGGTGATATACTGCGTAAATGAGCTGACGCCCAGCGCGTCATAAATCTGGTAATTATTGTTGTCCAGCAGTCCCTTTTTGATCTGTTCCGGAAACGGCAGAGCGTTGATCGCCTCAATCTGCGACCCGATATCCGAAAACAACGCGTCGAGCGCGCCAAAATCGAGCGCGCTTCCGCCCGCGCTAGCTCCTGTCCCGCCGTCAAAACCCGCGTCAGCTCCCGTCTCGCCGTCAAAACCCGCGTCAGCTCCCGTCTCGCCGTCAAAGCCCGCGTCAACTCCGCCTTGTGAAAAACCGGCGTCCGGCACCGTTGCGCCGCTCTCTGTCTGCAAAGGCGCCGCACCGAAGACCGCCTCCGCGCCCTGCGTCAACAGATGGCTGACGCCCTGTGCCACGCTGCTGTGCATATACTCATAGACTGGCGTCGTCCTCAGATACTTTGCGGCATGAGGCCCGCCATACGCCGCGATCGCCAGCGCGGCGATCAGAGTAAACGTAGAAAAAACGGTTTTGATCAGACCCCTTCGCATTCCGTTCAGGACACTGAAAATGAATATCACCGCCGTGATGATCCATACGATATTCATAGTGCTTTTCCCTCTATCATCTATCTGTCAAAGTTCCCTCCATCCACACGCCACACGCCGCCCCTGGCGCCGGTGATCGCGGGCGTCACTGCCCTATTTCAGCCTGATCTCCCGGATGGTATTGTCATCGATGATGATATATTCATTCTTCGACTCTCTCGGCAGAAGGCTGTTGATACGGCTGTCAAACTCATAACTGAATTTCTCATTGCCATTGTATTCAAACATGGCACACTCATACTCATTGTACATAATGATTTCGTCATTTGAGCAAACGATCTCGTGATAGTCAAAATTGAAGGGTTTGTCCAGATATAGCCGGCCGGCATTGGTATAGACCAGCATCCGGTACCTGCTGCGCCCGTCACCGGTCACATCTACGTCCCGCGCGTTTTCGCCGGTTTCCCTCAGCGACGGATAGACGCCGTCCGTCGTCTCCATCTCTGTCTCGATGCCCTCAGGACTGCCCGCCGGAATACCGACACTTGACTCCCCTTCTCCCAACGTCTCTGCCGTGTCTGCCGTGCTCGCAGTATTCGCCTGCAGCAACCGCCGGCTATCACGGGCTGAGATCTCCACATCCCCACTGTCCATGTCTTTTACCGTCTCGGGTCCGAATGTGTTCCCACCAGACGCATCTTCCGGCGCCTCAGATCCGGATGTATTCCCACTAGACGCATCTTCCGGCGCCTCAGATCCGGATGTATTCCCACTGGACGCATCTTCCGGCGCCGCCGTGCCTCCGGATGCGGGCGCGACACTTTCAGATTCCTGCCTGTTTCTGTTTGGCACCGCCGCGCCGTCATTTCTAAAGACAAATCCGATATATTGTTCATTGTAGAAAATGCTCTGTATTTCATTATCAAAATTTGTTTTCAGGACAACTTCCGGCGCCGAATCGCGCATGGAGAATATCTCAAACCCCTGCTCGCCGAAAGCGACCAGCGTATTATTATTGAGAAATTCGATTTTCGGATAAATCTCATTGTAATTAAATGTTCCGGCAATATTGTCCGTATACTCCAGATCACCGAACCGATAAAATACGATTTGAGTTGTCACATCGCCCTCGCTGATGATCAGATAACTGACGGCAAGCTTCGTCCCGTCCTCGGAGATCGCGATATCCACCGGATATCCGGTATTCGTCATCGTGGCCTTGATCCTGACCAGATCCTCCCCGGAAGAATTGTAGAGATTGATGTAATGCTGGTCCGCATCCGAGAGGACCGCCGCCACGACGCCCTGTCCTGCCAGCTCAATATCAGCCACCGGATAAATCGCGTCGATGACCGCGATCTGTCCCGCCTGATTGAAAATACGCATCTGATTGGATCCGATGTCCGCGATCGCCATGTAATCGCCGCGTGAGACTACCTGCGCATTGGACATCTCAAAGGCCTGATTCCAGAGCAGCGTGCCATTTTTTCCGGTAAACGACGCACCGTCCTTGCTGTACTGGATCAGACCGTCGCCGATGACCTGGTAATTGACGGAGACATCGTCATTTTTTTCAATTGTATTCGTCACCTCAAAAGTCTTGTAGCTGGCATTCATGCGGACGATGCCGACAATGGCGACGATCACAAAGAGCACCACGCCGCAGAAAATGATCAGCCAGGTGCGGGCCTTGCTGTCGCCCTCGCGCACATTCTCCATTAAAGTGCGCCATCGTATTTTGATCATTTCGAACATATGTCTATCACTTTCTTTTTCTGAAAATTTCTGCCGTCCCTGTTCCCAATGCCGCGCAGGCGACGCGAGCAAGTTTGCCGAATAACACTGTGCTCAGGACCGTCAAAAAAATACAAATTGCCCAAATATAAATAATTTTTAAAATATTTTGAATTGGTCACAAAATGTTCACAATTACAATATATACTTAGACGTGTAGGAAAATTTTTTTCATACACATTCATAACCCCTCTCAAGGCACTGTTGTAACCCCATATAGCAGTGCCTTCCCTTTTGTATCCCTTTTCATTTTTATCAGGCACTTTTGACGGACATTCCTCGTCGCGACTCCAAAATTCAAAACTCCCTACAGCTCGACTCTGCCCTCCAGGGCGCGCAGCAGCGTCATCTCATCGATGTATTCCAGATCACCGCCCACCGGCACGCCGCTGGCAATCCGCGTCACCTTGATCCCCGTCGGCTTGACCAGCTTGCTGATATACATGGCGGTCGTCTCGCCCTCAAGGCTGGAATTGGTGGCGATGATCACCTCATCGACGTCCTGCTGCAGGCGCAGCATCAACTCTTTCAGGCGAATATCGCCCGGCCCAATGCCCTGCATCGGCGAGATCGCGCCGTGCAGCACATGGTATACACCGTCATATTTTCCCGTCTTTTCATAAGCCGCAAGATCGCGCGGTCCCTCCACAACCATGATTGTCTTGTGATCGCGGCGCTCGTCTGCGCAGATCGGGCATATATCCTGATCGGTCAGATTGCAGCAGCACCGGCAGTAGCGCACATTGGCCCTGGCCTCTGTGATTGACTCCGCAAGCCGGACCGCATCCTCCTGCGGCATATTCACAATATGAAAAGCCAGCCGCGCGGCTGACTTTGCGCCGATCCCCGGCAGCTTTGACAGTTCCTCGATCAGCTTGCTGATCTGACTGCTGTACAGTTCCATCAGAAGCCAGGCCCTCCGAATCCGCCGAGGCCGGTCAGTTTCGACATCGAGGCCTGGGACATCTCATCAATCTTGCGCAGCGCCTCATTGACCGCCGCCACAATCAGATCCTGCAGCATCTCGATATCATCGGGATCCACGACTTCCTCACTGATTTTGACCTCAAGCAGCTCTTTTTTCCCGGAAACTTTCACCGTCACGGCCCCGCCGCCGGCGGCCGCCTCCACCTCCTGCGCCTCAATCTCCTTCTGCGCCTCTTCCATCTGCCGCTGCATCTTCTGCGCCTGCTTCATAATATTGTTCATATTGCCGGGTACACCGCCCGGATAACCTCCGCGTTTGCTCATTCGAAGACCTCCTAGTCAAAAATAAAAATCTTACGGCGTTCAGTCCTCATATTCCACTTCCACGCCGCTCAGATTGAACTTTCGAGGATCAAAAAAATTTTGCTGTGTCTGTGCCTCCTCCGCTGCCAACACGGTCTTGACCGTCACAGATTTTTGGAGCTTGTCCTCGATCACGTGCTCAAGTTCTGTCCGATGCTCCTCCTGATCAAAAAAATTCTTATACACGACATCTCTGAAACTCAGAATTAACGTCGAATCCTCCCCCTGGCTGACACGGACATTTTTTAACATCGATGCCGTCTCTTTTGTAAGGTCAGATACGACCTTTCCCCACTGCCTGATGATCCGCCGCACATCCTCCGGCATCGCCGCCGCCCTGTCGGGCGTCCCGCCGCCAGCAGATTGTCCGCCGAATCCAGGTGCCCCGCCGCCAAATTGTCCATTGAATCCGGGTGCCCCACTGGCGCCCGCCTGTCCACTCAATCCGGGCGCCCGACCGCCAGGTTGTCCGCTGAAGTCAGTCATTTTACCGGCACCAAGGCCGGTGCCCTCGCCGGCGGCCGAAAATCCTCCCGCCAGCATTTCCCGTGAAATGACCACGCCCTCCTCCAGCTGTTTTTCGATCAACGCCAGCCGGCTGAGCACGGAATCATAGCTGCGCTCCATGGACGGCTTGCACAATTTGACAAGCGCCACCTCCAAAAGCACGCGCTTCTGGCTGGAATAGCGCATCTGACCTGACAATTCAGAAAACACCCGAATGTAGCGCATCAGGGTATCGGCATCGACCATCGCCGCCTCCTCCCTGAGCGCCGCCATATTTTCCGACGAGACATCCAGAATATTCTCCAGATCCTCCGCGGTTTGCGCCAGCAACAAGTTCCGCAGATACCAGATGAAATCCGTCACAAACTGGGACAGCTCCCGCCCCTGGGTGATGATTTCTTCCAGCAGATAGATCGCGCCGGTGATGTCCTGCCCGATGATGAGCCGCAGCATACGGCTAAAAACCGACGTGTCCACCGCGCCGAGGACCTCCAGTACATTGTCATAGGTTATATGTTGATTCAAATAAAAAGACACGCACTGATCCAAAAGACTGATGGCGTCGCGCAGCGATCCGTCCGCCGCCCCGGCAATATAGCGCACCGCTCGATCCTCAATGTCCAGCGACTCGTTCGAAATCAGCTCATCCAGTCGGTCCACAATGGTTTCCACCGAAATATGCCTGAAATCATAGCGCTGGCACCGCGAGAGAATTGTCACCGGTACCTTTTGCACATCCGTGGTCGCCAAAATAAAAATCACATAGGGCGGCGGTTCCTCCAGGGTTTTTAGCAGGGCATTGAAAGCGCTCGGCGAGAGCATATGCACCTCGTCGATAATATAAACCCTGTACCGCCCCTCCGTCGGTGAATAGCTCACCTCGTCGAGGATCTCGCGGACATTATCGACGCCGTTGTTGGAAGCCGCGTCTATCTCGATCACATTCATGGACGTCTGCGCATTGATCGCCCTGCACATGGCGCATTCATTACACGGGCTGCCGTCCACCGGATGCAGACAATTGACCGCCCTAGCAAATATTTTTGCCACCGACGTCTTGCCCGTGCCGCGGGTGCCGCAGAACAGATACGCATGTCCGATGCGATTCATCTTTATCTGATTTTTGAGAGCGGTCACAATGTGATCCTGCCCCTTCACATCCTCAAATGTCGTTGGGCGCCATTTTCTGTATAATGCTTGATAAGCCATAGATCCACCCACTCAATCTCCAAAATGCCCAAGTATATGCCCAGACCCTCATTCGCCTCAGTCACCAAACGAAATGCCCAGATCCTTCGCCTGCTGCACGATCGCCGAATCCGGATCGACAAGTTTCAATCTGCTGGCCACCTTTTTCAGCGGCACCGGCACAATATTGTCGCCCTCAAACCCGACCATATAGCCGTACTTCTCTTCGATGATCAGCCGCGCCGCCGCCGCGCCAAGCCGGGACGAGATCACGCGGTCGTAGGAATCCGGCGCGCCGCCTCTCTGCGTATGGCCCGGAACCACCACGCGCACTTCCTGTCCCAGAGCGTCGCCGATCTGTTTGCCGATCTCATAGGAGACGGTCGGGAAAGGACTCTCGGCACGTTTCTTCGCGAGATCCTTCTTGCCGAGCGCCGCGTCCTCCTGGGAAATGGCGCCCTCGGCCACCGCCAGGATGGAGAAGCGCTTGCCTGCCTTGTTGCGCTTTTTCACTGCCGAGATCACATGGCTGATATTGTACGGGATCTCAGGGATCAGAATGATATCCGCGCCGCCGGCAATCCCCGCGTGCAGTGTCATCCATCCCGTCTTGTGTCCCATCAGCTCCACAATAAACACGCGCCCGTGAGAAGCTGCCGTCGTATGAATACAGTCAATCGCGCTAGTGGCGATATCCACCGCGCTCTGAAAGCCAAACGTCATGTCCGTGCCGTAGATGTCATTGTCGATTGTCTTCGGCAGAGAGACGATATTCAGCCCCTCCTCGCTGAGCAGATTCGCCGTCTTTTGCGTGCCGTTGCCGCCAAGGATGACCAGACAGTCGAGCTTCAGATTTCTGTATGTGGACTTCATGGCCTCCACCTTGTCAAATCCATCCTCGCCGATCACGCGCATCTGCTTAAACGGCTGCCGGGAAGAGCCGAGAAAAGTGCCGCCAACCGTCAGTATCCCTGAAAAATCCGACGGCTTCAGCAAGATGTAGTCATTGTGCATCAGGCCCCGGTAACCCTCCTCAAAGCCCAAAATCTCGACCTCATCGCCCAGGATATTGTATAATGTTTTGGCTACGCCTCTCATCGTGGCATTCAGCGCCTGGCAGTCGCCGCCGCTGGTCAGCATACCTATTCTTTTCATAAAAAATTCCTCCTTTTCGCTGCGGGCCTATCGTGATACATATCATTATACAGTCTAAATTTTCAAAAATCAATAACAGTGCAGATAAATCAGGCGATGGAGAATCAGAAATCAAATCTTCAATGGAAGAAATCAAAATCATCCACCGCGAAGGCAATGTCAATTGTAAATTCTTCTCTCGTCGGCAGCTGCGTGCCGCTCTCGTCCGCTATGACAAGGTAGTAGCTCTCCTTGCTGTCGTATTTCATAGACCGCAGATTGAAATTGACGCGGAAAGTTCTCTCCTGAATGGCCTTGCTGGTCTTATCCGCGATAATTTTTTGCGTATCGCTCACCTTTCGGTTCTCGGAGTCCACAAAATACAGAAGGTAGCTGGCCGCCTCCCGATTGTCGCCCACTGCCTCCTTCTGATAAAAATTCAGGGAGAAGATCATATTGCCGATTTTATGGTTTGTCGACAAAAGCTGCACCGTTACCGGCCTGGTATCAAACTTATCCTTATTCCGCTTATATTCGGCGCTGTCCGTCCGCATAAAGTGGTAATCAATCACAGGCACAACCATCTCCTGCAGGCTGATACCCCCGTGGACGAAGTTCAGGCCCCCGCCCTTTTTCCTGATACGGACTCCGGCCATCGGCGCAAACGAATCAAAACGATCATCGTCCAGAAATTTCACGGGGAGCAGGTATTCCGGCCTGGCCCCCTTTTTCGTGATCAGATACCGGCGATCCACTTCCACATCATCCCTGTCGGCGGTGGTCTTGTCCAGCTTGGCATCCTCCCTCAGGGGCTGATAGGTATACAAAAATCCGTGGTCGGAGGTCAGGAGGATTCTGGCTCCTCTGAACTCGTTGACAATGATCCGTACCATGTTCTTGAGCTCCGAGATGGTCTCCTCGCAGGCCTCAAAGACCGTCTCCTCGTCGGTGTGCCCCGCCTCGTCGATCTTGTCGTGATAGATGTAAATGACCTCCATTCCCCGCACCACTGCAGTTCTCTCTGGCCGCTTCATTTTGATAAGGTCTTTATACCGCAGTGCAACGCTTGCTTTGTTCGCGCGCTTTAAGATGCCATCACGGTATCCGGCGTCCGTCGGCATCCCGTCCGCCAAAACGCTCAGTGCGCCGTTGCCCTTCAAATCCGCGGTCAATTCCCTGTGCGGCAGGAGCGCTGCCATACCGAACTTTGTGCTTGTGGGGAAAATCCCTTCACACGCATCGATCTTCACATTTGCCCGCGTCTCACGGCGCAGATCCTCGGCCAGAGAAACCGCCACTTCATAGCGCAGGGCGTCGGAAATAATGACAAACACCCGCGTGTCAGCATATTGAATCTTTGAATGGTAGAAATCGCGCTGCTGAGGCACTTCCATGATTTTTCCAAACCCTGCCAGATGGTCGGCGGCGGCGGTCGTCCAGTTCTCGCCGAGTTCCCCAAGAAACCAGTTGACATAGAGCGCCTCCGCATGATCCGCCACATGCTTAAAGAGATCGTCCAAAAGCATATTGGAGGTGTTGAGGCTCCGCGTGAACGCGAGATGGAACCGGCGGTAGTATGTGTCCATCCGATAATAATCTGTCGTATATTCCTTCCATACTTTTTGAGGCTCTACCGTGTGGAAACCCGCCGAATGCTTCAGGTAAAAGTCCTGCATATGGGCGATCTCCTGAATGCCCTCGTAAAAATTCTGCGTCTCTTCATACCAAAGACAGGTCCTTCTCTTCTGAACGAAAGACAAAATCCGCTCCACATTGATCATGTGGTCGTTAATCTCCGTCATGAGAGAAGAGAGAATACACTCGTTGATGCACGGGAAAATCTCTGTATTCGCCAGTTCCTCCGGCGGCAGCTGCCCAAAGCGCTGCGGCAGGCGCAGTTCCTCCTCCACGGCGCGAGCAATCCGATAGAGTTGATCCGTCTCTTTGCTGCGCATCCAGTCCGATACAAAGTCATAGCAATAGGACTGATGCGGGATGGAAAAGAAACGATCCAGCCCTGGAAGATTGTCGATGCGCATGGTTCTGGTCGCGGCCGTCAAAAGAACATGGCAGGCAAATCTGCCGAGGTCAGGTTCTTCCTCCCGATACCCGGAGAGCTGCGTGGCCATCCGCCAAAAGACATCCCTGGCGTTATATTTCACGAAAGATTGGTAAATTCCATTTTCCTCTGCGTCGGTTCCGGCGCACAGAACCGTGCGGATGAGGAGATTCGGCCGGGTATCTCTCACGCCGCATAGCACGGCCATGACCGCCTTGTGGATCTGCACCGGCGCGGTTATTTTCTGGTTGAGGGCAGCTACCTTCGCGCGGTGCGCTTTGGATTTGAAGAAGCTGC
>CAYRDY010000046.1:0-2896 GCA_964423195.1 uncultured Catenibacillus sp.
GAGAAGATGGCTATACAACTGGTAGAAATGAGGGTTATGCTTCTGGCAAAACTGAGGGCTACGCCTCCGGCAAAACAGAGGGCATCAATATGACACTGAAAATTCTCGACTCCCTCAATCAAGGAGAATCTGTGTCGACAGTCGCCGCCAAGTATCAGGTGGATGAAAATAAAGTCCTGATGTTCGTCCACTATCTGAATCGGAAAAATTGATTTTCCATTCCTCTTGCAAAACCGGCATTTTTTTGATATTTTTTTAAATACGGTGAACAATAAATATATGGGATTCACCAAAGATGAATCATTCCTTACTGGCTGTAGGGGCGATTAACCATCATTCTATTGTAATTGCAGGAGGATCATATGGAAAGCAAAATCATTACGCCGGGACTCATCAATAAATTTTTGGAGAACCTTAGGCTCCATGGACGGAGTGTGACCACGATAAGAAGTTATCATCTGGACTTGCAATCCTACGCCGATTTTCTGGACGGTCGGGAGGCCTGTGCAGAGCTGACAAGCGAATATAAGGGAAATTTGATTCGGAGCGGCTATGCCCCGTCCAGCATCAACACAAAGCTGGCATCTATCTCCTCTTTCTTCAGCTACATGGGCTGGAAGGGCTGCGGAACGCAGCGGGAGAAAATTCAGGATGATTCCTATATCTCCGAGAACGCTGAGCTGACGCAGGAGGAATACAAGGCGCTTCTCGACGCCGCGAAGAGTGATCGTGACAGACTCGTGATGGAGACGCTCTGCGCCACCGGCATCCACGTCTCAGAAATAAAATATTTCACACTGGAGGGCGTGAGGGAAGGGCAGATCATCGTCGAGTACAAACAAAAGATTCGCCGCATCATGATTCCGAGTGATCTTGGGCGTGCGCTGGAGGATTACGCCCAAGAAAATGGCATCAAGTCCGGTAACATTTTCCTTGGAAGAAAAGGCATACCGCTTGGCAGACGCCGGATCTGGAGCATCATGAAGGAAGCGGGAAAGAGCGCGGGGATCCTCTCTTCCAAGGTCTACCCACACAGTCTCCGCAGACTCTTTGCGAGAACCTTCTTAGATGCAGGCGGGACGCTCCCACAGCTTTGCGATGCCCTCGGTCTCAACAGCATTGAGGCGACGCGTCTCTACATCAAGACCAGCGGCGAGGTGCCTCGACACCTCGTAGAAAGTATGGGGCTCACTTCCCCGAAAAAGACACCATAAAAAAAGCGTACCGGAAAAAAGCGTACCGGAGGCGCCTGTTGAAAGACACAGACGCATCAATAAAAACAAATCGCCGGGAATCCGTACACGCCTATTTTTTAAGCCGGTTCACGCCACTTGCGGGCGAACCGGCTTATTCCTTCTTCTGAATGATCTATCTCTGATACCGCGTCGTATATTTGACGCCCTCCGCGTCAAATAGATCCGTCAGTGTCAGCGCTTCCTCATTATAGCAGATCACACTGTCCTCGCAATAGATCGAGTAAATCCCGTCCGAGGCAAACGCCCGCACCGCGTCGCCGGAAAATGTATCCGAAATATAAATTGGGATCATCGGCATCAGCGTCTCGGCGCAACCCTTCTCCCTTGAGTAACAGACGAGATTGCTCGCCGAGCTCCTGCAGAGCCCGTCCGCCAGCGACAGATAAGGCGTGCGCACCTGCCCATTTTTCAGCTCGTAATAATGCTGATCATCGAGGCTGTTCATCATATAGTCCCGCAGATAGACAATGCTGCAGGCGCCGCTGTAGCGCATGACCGCCGCCGGAAAGATGTCCGTCCCCTGCCGATCATAGATATTAAACACATACGCATCGCCGGCGGTGTCCCCGGCTGTCTCCTGCGACGCGCCCTCCGGCGCACTGCCGCCCAGATTGCGCACGAAGCCGTCATAGCTGGAGATTGACCCCAGTGTGTAGCCACCCGCGATCATGGTATCCGCCAGATAATCGGCGATAAAGGCATTTTTCATCCAGTAAAAATCTATAAAATCAGTGATATAATTTTCTTCGGCATAGTCGAGATAGTCTTCTGAGACATTCAGACGTATCCTGTTTTCGCCCAGCAGTTCCAGGTCAACCGCCGAGGCGTCGCGCGCGAAGGCGGCGATCTCCTGAAAGTCCGTCTTGATCCCCTCATTCAGATGCGGGTCGTAGCTCTCCAGCTCCGAGTCATCGCCGCAGTAAAAGATATTATCGTACACCGCGTAGGCCGGCGCGAGATAGAGATATCGGCAGTCGTTTTCCTCAAGCAGCTCAAACGCCCTGTACAGCACCTCATCCACCTCAAGTTCCTCGTTCGGGTGCCGGTTAATATCATAGACATTCGTCACCCCGTCGAAACTCTGATCATTATTAAATATCTGATAGGCTTTCTGGGCTGCTTCCGTGTACATCGACTTGATCTCGTTGTTTTCCGACCTCACCGAAACCCCGCTGACGCCGAGATTGTACATAAAAATAAAATCCTGGCTGCAGGTCGGCGTGTTCGTGCCGTTGACCTCGATCTCACGCCATCCGGTATCCCCTCCGGAAAGAAATGAATAAAACCCATAGACAAGCGCCGCCGCGCCAAACGCCACGAGCGCCACCACGAGGATCATCCGCCACTTCGTGTGCTTCTCGGAGAGCTCGATCTTTTCGACCGGCTTCGGATGCGGCTGATCGCTCCTGTCCCTCGCATATCGATTCAAAACAAATCACCATTTTTTCATTAATAATAAACCTTCATGCCCCGCAAGCGGGGCACCACCATGGATGAAAGCAGATCGCGCGGCGTCAAACATGCGCCACTGGCACATGGCGCCGCGTCGCTCTCTCCGGTCGGCGCCGCCCTTCGCGGCGCACACATAGGGAAAGGAACAGCAAACCTGCTGTTCCTTTCCCCTCGTAAAAAAATCATCT
>CAYRDY010000046.1:2996-12535 GCA_964423195.1 uncultured Catenibacillus sp.
CCCTTCTTGCAAGCCTTGTAGTTGCGGTAATGCTTGTGGCTCTTAAACAGCATCGCCGCGATGATACCGAGTATCGGCAGGAAGAACGAGAGCACCGTGTACCAGATGCTGCCGGTGTCGTGCGCCGGCGCGTGCAGGAACTGCTCCTCGGCCTTCTTGAACTCGATCTCTTCCTTCTCCTTCTTCTCCTCATCCGTCTCCGAAATCAGATGGTCAGGGTCGGCCACGGTGATTGTCTTGAGCGGCACGCCCTTCTCACGGATGGCCTTGTACTCCTCGATCTCTTTCTTGTTGCCGTAGACATAGTGGTTATGCCCGATGCACACAAAATCCGGCTGATCGGTACTGTAATCATGCACGGACGGATCATAGGTAAACAATACTTTATTCTTCTCGATCTGCGGATCCGGGATCGGGATCGCGGAGATCAGAGAGCGAGTATAAGGGTGCAGCGGATAATCAAACAATTCCTCCGCGTCGGCGACCTCGACGATGCGCCCCTTATAAATAACACCGATACGGTCCGAAATAAAACGGACGATCGACAAGTCGTGCGCGATGAACAGGTAGGTTACCTGCTTCTCTTCCTGGAACTTCTTGAGGAGATTGAGCACCTGGGCGCGGATGGACACGTCCAGCGCGGAGATCGGCTCATCGGCCACGACCAGTTCCGGCTCCATGACCATCGCGCGGGCCAGGCCGATACGTTGGCGCTGACCGCCGGAGAACTCATGCGGATACCTGGTCAGGTGTTCCGGCAAGAGACCGACCTCATTGATCATGTTCTCGACTTTCTGAACGCGATCCGCCTCATTCTCAAAGAGGTGGAAGTTGTAAAGACCTTCCGAGACGATGTAGTCCACCGTCGCGCGCTCGTTGAGGGAAGCGGCCGGATCCTGGAAGACCATCTGGATATTGCGGATGACCTCACGGTCCAGCGAGTGGGAGATCTTTCCCGAAATCGGGACGCCCTTGTATAAAATCTGACCTGCGGACAAAGGATTGACACGAATCACAGCGCGCCCGATGGTGGTTTTGCCGGAACCGGACTCACCGACCAAAGAGAACGTTTCGCCCTTGTAAATATCAAACGAAGCATTTGAAACGGCTTTAAACGCGCTGTCACCCTTGCCGAAGGTGATATCAATATTTTGAATGGAAAGCAAGATTTCCTTGCCATTTTCATCAATCGGGCCATGCTCCGGGAAACTCGTGGCATTGCCCTTTTTTTCTTTTTCTAGCTTATTCTCAGACACGGTTTAAAACTCCTATATGTTAAATGCTTTGACAAGTTTCTCGTGAATATCGTGTATACCTTCCGGTTTATCGATCTTCGGCGCCCGCGGATCGAGCAGCCATGTCTTGGCATAGTGCGTATCCGAAACCTTCATCATCGGAGGCTCCAGCACGGTATCGATCTTTAAGCAGTAATCATTTCTCGGCGCGAACGGGTCACCGACGATATTGTTGTACAGTGAAGGCGGCGTGCCGGAAATGGAGAACAGTTTGGTATTTTTCTCGGCCAGCTGCGGCAGGGACGAGAGCAGCGCCCACGTATACGGATGGCGCGGATCATAGAAGACATCCTCCACCGTACCGACCTCGATGATCTGACCGGCATACATCACGGCCACGCGGTCGGCGATATTGGCCACCACGCCAAGGTCATGCGTGATAAACACGGTCGTGAAATTAAACTCTTTCTGCAGATCCTTGATCAACCTCAGAATCTGCGCCTGGATGGTCACATCGAGCGCAGTCGTCGGCTCATCGCAGATGAGGATCTTCGGCTGGCAGGAGAGGGCGATCGCGATAACGATCCTCTGGCGCATACCGCCGGAATACTGGAACGGATAGTCGTCAAAACGCGATTCCGGATTCGGGATGCCGACCTTGTGCATCATCTCGATGGCGCGCTTCCTGGCCTCGGCCTCCGAGCACCCCTGATGCTTGATGATCACGGACGTGATCTGCTTGCCGATGGTGATGATCGGGTTCAGGGACGTCATAGGATCCTGGAAGACGGTCGAAATCCTGCGGCCGCGGATCTTTGTCCAGTCCTGATTCGTGCGGACATTGGCAAGGTCCAGGATGCAGTTGCCGTGCAGTTTCTCCGGCGTCTCATCCACATAGCGCACGCGGAAGGTGACATTGTCAAAGACGGCCGTGATGTTCTCATCGACACTCAGGTCAACGCCGAGCTCCATCGCCTTCTTGAAATGATCGAGCAGGGCATAGGCCATCTTCTTGCGCAGGCGCATCTTATAGCGGCCCACGGAGAGATGGATCTCCTTGGCCAGGATCTCATTTCGCTTAATCTGCTCAGGCGTGATCTCGCGGCTGATCTCCTTCTCATACTTCGCACGCAGCGCCGCCATCCTATCGTCGTAATCTTTCAGATAAGCGCTGTCACTTTCAAGGGCGGCCTTCTTCTTTTTGGCCATATCCTCCTCGCGCTTCTGGACCTCCTTGATCTGTTTGTCCAGGGCGTCGATCTTCTTGCCGGCGTCCTTGATCTTATCCTTTTCCTTCTTTGGATCATAGGTCTGCTTGTTGTTGAACAGTTCGGTCCGCTGCGCCGTCAGCTCCTTGATCTCCGCCTCAACCTGCGCCTTCTCCGCGTCCGTCAGCGTCTCCTTTTGGCGCTTCTCGGACTCAAGCTCCAGGATCTGCTTGTAAGTCTCGGCACCAAACTCTAGCTTCGAGGAAGCGTTGAGTTTTTCCAGGGAATCCTGCATCAAAGGCTGGGACTTCTCACTGTTGTCGGCGTAAGTGTCCACCAGCTCCTCATCATCGAAAATAATATGCCCCTCGCTGATGTAACCGTTGGAGTCGAGCATACCGGCAAACGTCTTTGTGAAAACGGACTTTCCGGATCCGGACTCGCCGACGATCGCGATGACTTCATTTTCATAAATATCCAGTGAAATGCCGCGGATAGCGGTCAGGACACGGCCGCGGACACGGAATTTCACATTCAGGTCTTTGATTGACAATAAAACTTTCTTATCTTCCATAGCGGTCACCCCTTACATATGTGTTCTCGGGTCGGACGCGTCGCCGAGGTTCTGTCCGACGACATACAGCACGACCGTAATGATCGAAGCGACAGCTACAGGGCTCCAGAATTCAAATCCCCAGCCAGGCGTCAGCATGGCACTCTCAGCCTCGTAGATCAGGCGGCCAAGAGACATATCCGAAAGGCCCATGCCGATGTAGGACAGGAACACTTCGTAAGAAATGTAGGACGGAATTTCTGTCGCCAGGAGGGTGACGATGACAGACGTCATGAAAGGAAGGATATTCTTCATGGCAATCTTGAACGTCGAGGTCCCCAGGCACTTGGATGCCAGATTGTACTCACGGTCACGGATGATGACGACCTGAGTACGGATAAAATAGGCGATCGACAGCCAGCCCGTGATGGTCAGGGCCAGCACCATCGTCCAGAAACTTGCCGAGAAAAGCATGACCATGACGGAGATAAACAGGATATACGGGATATTCGCGAGAATATTGTAAACCTCAGTCATGACAATGTCGACCTTCTTGGAGAAGCCCCAGATGGAGCCGACGATCACGCCGACGGTCATATTGATGGCCGCGCAGACCAGCGCCAGAGAGATGGAAATTCTGGAGCCGAACCACACCGCGTCAAATGTGGATTGCCCGGCGGCGCCGGTGCCAAGAATCCACTCGATGCTCGGACCGAAGCGCTGGAAGGCGCCCGCAGGCGACAGGTGCTTGGTCGTGCCATCCATCAGATTCTTGAACGGGTCATAGTCCACGCACATCGGATAGATGTAGGCAAACGCGATCAGTATCACCAAAACGGCAAGTATCACAATATTTAACTTATTCTTAAAAAACACGCGAAACACGGAGTGCCAGTAAGAATATCTCGGAGCAGTGATCTTTTCCGACTCAAGGCTGCTGTGATCCATACGCGAGAACAGTTCGTCTTCTGACATTCCTAATTTTTCATAATCAATATTCATAAGCTTTACCTGTCCTTCGTCGAGAATGAGATACGAGGGTCAACAAGGGCCATCAGCAGGTCGCCGAGGATGATGGACACGACGGTCAGCACCGCGTAGAACAATGTCACGCCGACGATGACGCCGTTATCATATTTGTTGATTGCCTCTGTCAGCAGGTTGCCGGCGCCGGGTACGACGTACACACGCTCAGTAATGATGGCGCCTGTCAGCGAGAAGAGAACACTGGACGGAATATCATGGATGATCGGAATGGCGGCATTCTTCAAAATATGCTTGGAGAAGATCTCGCCCTCCGTCAGACCGCCGGATCTCGCAAACTTCACATAGTCGGAATTCATCTGGTCGATCATGTAGCGCCGCAGCCATTTCATCAGGTTCGCCACCGACGGCAGCGCCAGTGAGACAATCGGCAGGACATACATGAGTTTGCTGGAAGATTCCATATCGAAGGTCGTCGGCAGACCGATCATTCCGCCAATAGCCTTGAACAGGAAGATGTATGCCAGGGATGGCACAGCGATAATGAACACGATATAGATTGTTCCCAGCTTATCGACCAGTTTATCCTTCTTCCTTGCCATCAGGAGCCCAAGCGGCAGGCCAAGGCTGTAGGCAAGAATGACAGAAATAATACCGATCACAAACGAATACCCGATCTTGGAAAATCCGCTGCGAACTGTATCGACATTCGTATAATCGTCAACAAAACGCGCCTTATTGACCTCGCTCGCGTTCAGGGAACCTGCCGCGTACATCGCCGAATGCAGGTCGTCGGCGCTGTCCTCCACCAAGCCGGTCGGATAGGTGACCGTCGATCGCACGAAGGAACCCTGGGTCCTGGTCATGGTCGTAAACACGTCGATGCCGGTATTGACCGTGTAGGATGTGCCCAGGTTGATCGTCGCGATGTTCTGATGGATAAACGGAAAATCAGAGTCCATGTAAAGCAGATATTTGTGCTTGGTGCCGTTGCCCATGATGGCCGGGGAAAACTTCTCCCCGCCGTAGACCGGGTCATGCAGAGTAAATGTCAAACCTCTATTTTCAATATCCTCCTTCACATAATCCACGCTGTCAACCGAAATCAGCCCCGTAAAATAATTCCACAGACGTTTAAACAGGGACTGGTCCTTGTAGGCAAAGAGCTGCTGCCGCCCGCCGTCGGCCACTTTCCTCCCGCCCATCATCACGGCGTCCATGCGGCGCACCGTGTAGCCCTTGGACTGATAATACTCTTTAAACTTCGCCACATATTCCTTGACGAGGTCGGAATCGTCCGCTTCCTTGCGCCCGAATGCGACGGCTTCCTCTCTGGTCGCGTCGTCAATCTCTCCGCTGTCTGTCAGCATCTGCAGGTAATCCGCGTAGGGGACATAATCCAGATAGCCGTATTCCTCCCATTTGGCATATGTGTAAGTCACTTTCTGGTTATTGCTCTGATGCGTATAGGTCGGGTCTCCCGCGAAAACCAGGTTCCGGTCAAGGAGCCCATAGATCATGACCATAACGATGGCAACAACGATGATAATCGAAACCGCGCCGTGCAACAGACGCTTTATTAAATATTTAGCCATAATCTTTTTCACTCATTTGCAGATAACAAAAGGGATGGGATACAGGATATATCCCATCCCCCTGTCATCATTTTTATTCTTGGTTGATCCGGCACGGATTAGAAAATACCCATTGCCTTTGTCATGTAGCCCGCGTAATCAGGCAGAATCTGATCCAGATAAGATCTCGGATCACCAAAGTCAGGTGACCATCCCGATGCATCATTGATATCGGCATTGTTCTCATAGCCGTATGACGGATAGTAGCACGCATAATACCAGTCGTCCATGCTCGCGCCCTCGACGGTATTGATGATGACCTGTCCCTCAAGCACATCCTCAACGGATTTCTTGTAGGCCTGCGCACGGTTCTTGTACGGCTCGCTGCTGCCAGGGTACGGCAGATCCAGATAGATCGGATTGTCAGCGCTGATCTCAACGCCCTCAGCGGCCAGCTCCTCAACAGCGGTCGCCATCTCTTCCTTGGCAGCATCCGGGTTGTACCAGCCGTCATAGCCATCGGAGGAACCTAAACCTTCGTTTGCCTCAGGGTCATAAGCCTTGATCGGCACGCCGTCAGCATCGATCTGCGCCTGCAGAATCTCGCCGTACTGTGTCCCCGCAGGGAACTCGGTCGGTGTTCCGTTGATATCCACGGTCGTATCCTCCTCAAGCGACACAAAGTTGCCCGGGACATAGCTATTCCTGATGGAATTCAGCTTCAGATCCTCGCCGACCACCTGCGCGTTCCATGTGCCGCGGTCAAGCGCGAAGGAGATGGCGCGGCGGAAATGGACGTTGTTCATGGCCGATTTGGTCCTTGCCGCGTCCTCCTCGGTCTGCGGGGAAGGCATCACGGTATTGTCATTGAAGTTCGCGAACGCCTCTCTGTTCAGATTGTAGAAATTGACAAAAGAAGTCGCGTTTGTATCGGAAATGCAGACATAGCCGTCGTCAAACATACCGTCAGCTCTTGCGGACTCGACGGAGGCCGTATTCAAGCCGGCATTGTCGACGACGCCGGACTTGCAGTCATTGTAAGCCTTGGTCGCGTCGGAGCCGTCATTGTAGAGCCATGTCAATGTCTTGATATTGATATTGTCTTTATTCCAGTAGTTTTCATTGGCCTGGAAGACAATCGTGTTCTTCGCTGTCGCGTTGGTGACCACATACGGGCCGCAGTAAAGGATGGAGTTCGGGTCTTTGCCATAGTTGTAGTCGGACGCTGAAGCGTCAAACTCGGTACCGAACTTGCCGCCCTGTGACTCATAGAAGCTCCTGCACATCGGTGAAAATACGACGTAGGAAAGCATGGTCATGAAATAGGAGCAAGGCTCTGTCAGCGTATACTCCACAGTCTTGTCATCAACCGCCTTGACGCCGACCTGTGAGAAGTCGGTGATCTCGCCGTTGATATACTCGGTAGCGCCCTCGATGACACCGTCAACAAGGAATTCCAGCCCCCCCATCGCGTCCATCATATGCTGCATGCCGGCGACAAAGTCGTCTGCGACGACATCCGCATAAGGACGTCCCTGGGAATCCACCCACTGCACGCCGTCGCGCAGATGGAAGGTATAGGTGAGGCCATCATCCGACATCTCCCAGCTCTCCGCCAGTGCCGGCTGCATCACGTTCTCACCGTCGTACTCGACAAGGTTGTCATAGGTATTGACCAGCGCCTCGTGGTCGACGGCCAGGGAGCTTGAAAGGTCATCCCAGGTGACCGGGTCGGAAGTGTAAGCAATGTTAAAGGTATCTTTGATCGTATAACCCTTTCCTGTGAGATACTCTTTTACCCAGTCCTCATAGGTGCCGGTGCCGCGCAGCTCGCCCCACTTCGCCTTCATCTCATTATAATCATCGGCCTTGATCAACTCTTCCGTGACCACATAGTTGTGGTAACGGTCGGTGTCTGTACCCCACAAGACCGACGTGCCCGTGTAAGGCGCCGTGCGCCTGAGCACATATGTGCCGTTCTGGGTGGTCGTCGGCATCAGAACCGCGGACTCAAGCATCTTGGCCTCGGCGGTGGCCATCAGCGCGTATCTCTGGGAGACATTCTGCTCCTCGAGTGCCTTCTGATAGATCTCATAGAACTCGCCAAATGCCTCGTTGTAAATCTCTGAGGAAGCCTCATCATAACCGGCCGGCGCGCCGCCTTCTTCTTCGCCGCCTGTCGTCTCTTCCTCACCGCCTGTCGTATCCTCGACAGACTCGCCGCCCGCGGTCTCACCGCCAGCGGTCTCGCCGCCAGCAGGTGTTGACTCACCTGAGCCGCCGTTTGAACCGCCGCCGCACGCCGCAAGGCTGAAGACCATCGCAAACGCCAGCACCAGGCTCAAAATTTTCTTGCTCATGTTTTTACCTCCTTAATTTTTTTTGGTATTTTTACCCTTTCACAATGTATGCCCGTATGTTTCCGGATGGCATAACCGGCTCAATCTCTCAGCCGTCAAAGCCGTCCCGATACACAGATACATCCTCTGGGTTAGAAGTGATACAACAGAGAATTTAACACTTTATCGCGCTAAATAATTCACTTTAAAAAAAGTGCGAACGGGCCGCCTCGCCCATTGCACTCCATTGTAAGAACGCATAACCGTGCAGTATCTCCGTTAATACAAATTTTATTATAAACCTCTCACCAAAACTTTGTCAACAGTTTTTGGGATTTCAGGAAATTTTGCGGTTCTCGAAAATTTCTTAGCCCTGATCAGGTTGTGACCTGTTCCCCAAGGGGCAAAGCCAGGCGCCTTTAGGCTGCCGGCCGCATCTCTTTTATACAACTCGCCGTTTTTTCGGCGATGGGTAAAGCCAGCCGCATTTAGGCGGCTGGCCGCATCCCCGCCGCGTCAAACGACGGGGTGCTGTCCCCAATAAACGTCATAAAATGAAATGAGCCATGTGACCCACGCGCTATTAGAGCTTTATGCCCTTCAGAAGATCGCCGAGACTTGTGGACGCCTTGCCAGTCTCCTTGTATTTGAAGGTTTCCTCCACCTCGCGCACCGGCTTGTCTGTCTCCTCCAGCGCCTTCATGCTGAGGCTGATCTTGCCGTCCTTGTTGGCGATGACTTTCACTTTCACATCGTCGCCTTCCTTGAGCACGTCCTTCACAGCCTTGATCCGCTTTGTGCTGATCTGTGAGATATGTACCAGCCCTGAGAGGTCGCCCGCGAAATTGACAAACGCGCCGTAATTTGTGATCTTGTCGACCTTGCCCTCGAACACGTCGCCGACCTGGACATTGTTGATCTTTGCAGCCCGCTCTGCCTGAGCGCGCTCCACAGCGACCGCTTTCGCGGAGAGCACCAGACGTTTCTTCTCGGTATCCACGGTAATGATCTTGACATCCACTTTCTGATTGAGGAACTCATTCAGATCCTCGACATAGGACGTGGAGAGCTGTGACGCGGGAATAAAGCCGCGCACGCCCTCGACATAGGTGATCACGCCGCCCTTGACAACGCCCCTGATCTTCTGCGTGAGTACCGTGCCGTTCTCCATCATCTCCGCGAGTTTTGACCAGGCGAGGATATTGTCCGCTTTCTTCTTCGACAGAAGCACGTTGCCCTCGCCGTCGTCCTCCTTGAGCACAACCGCGGTGATCTCATCGCCGATTTTGAGCGATTTGACGGAAAATCTCGAATCATTGCTCAGGTCCTCTTTCTTGATGATGCCCTCGCAGTATGAGCTCAGGTCAACCGTCACTTCCGCGTCGGATACACCGACCACTTTGCCCGTGACCATATCACCCTCTTTGAACTTTTTGAAGGAATCGTTCAGCGCCTCGCTGTAATCGTCCATCGACTCCACAGGCTCAGCTGCCTCCGCCGGGGCTTCTGCCGGCGCGGCCTCTGCCGCAGGCGCAGCATCTACCGCAGGCGCAGCATCTACCGCAGGCGCAGCCTCAGTTTTCTCTGGTACGGCCGACGGGGCTTCCTCGGATGCCTCAACAGGTGCTGACGCCTCCGCGGCTTCC
>CAYRDY010000046.1:12635-17422 GCA_964423195.1 uncultured Catenibacillus sp.
GGCTTCCTCGGATGCCTCAACAGGTGCTGACGCCTCCGCGGCTTCCCCGGATGTCTCCGCTGGTGCTGACGCCTCCGCGGCTTCCCCGGATGTCTCCACAGGTGCCGACGCCTCTGGGGCTTCCCCGGATGTCTCCACAGGTGCCGACGCCGCGCTTTCTGCGACGGTCTGCGCAGGTGCTGACGCCACAGGCGCCGCTGCCTCCGCTTCCGTCGGTGCCGCCTTCACTGCCTCTTCGGCAGCTCCGGTATTTTCAGTAACTTCATTTAAAACTTTTTCTTCCATGATTAACCCTCCGGTTATAATATTTCTAACAGTATAGTTTAATAGATTCGATCCGATTCGTCAAGTTATTGAAACAATAAAGATGATTTGTTATACTAAATCAGGTGATATAAATGTTGGAAAATCATTCTGAGAAGCGTCATATTCTGAATGATTGCCTGAGTGATTCAGAATTATCAGAAAACTATTATCAGGCAAATGACATCGGTGACGGCATCTGGCATATCTATGAGCCGGGAAAAGTGTTCTCTTCCCTGATCATCGGGCAGACCTCGGCGCTGCTCATCGATACCGGCTACGGCTTCGGCCATCTCGCGCGGTTTGTCCGCTCGCTGACAGACCTCCCGCTGACCGTCGTCAACACGCATGGTCATTTTGACCATGTCGGCGGAAATTTTCAATTTGATCAGGTGTGGATGGCGCCCGCGGAAAGAGCTATTTATGAAATGCATATGCGGGAAGTGCGCCCGATCACCGTGAAAAACTTCGCGGCAGCGGACGAAAAAATCGCGACACGCGTACCGCCAGGCGAGACAGCCGAAGCGCGCGACGCGACTGTAAGCGGAGCGGTGCGCGTACCGTCGAACAAGACAGCCGAAGCGCGCGGCGCGACTGTAAGCGGAGCGACACGCGTCCTGCCGCCGGGCTTTGACAGGGCGGCTTATCTGGCACGCCCGCCAAAGGCCACACTGCCGCTCGCGGACCGCCAGATCTTTGACCTCGGCGGGCGGCGTGTCCAGGCTATTCTGATGCCCGGCCACACGCACAGCCACATGGTATTTTTCGACGACCGCAGTCACATTTTATTCGGCGGTGACAACATCGCCAACAATGTCTGGTTGCAGTTCGATTTCAGCGCCCCGCTGCATGTATACAGGGAAAACCTGCAATCTCTCCACAGAGAACTCGACGAGCGCATCCGAGATGAGCGCCCGCCGGCCGTGCCCAGTCGGTCCCCGGCGGAAATACCCGCTCTGCCGGCAAGTCCTTTACGCATTTTGTCCTCCCACAGCGGACAGCTTTTTCCGGAGACGCTCCTGGACTGCATCGACCTGGCGATCCGTCACATCGATGACGCCAAGAGCAGGATTTTCATCCATCCGCGCACCGGCGACAGATCCCTGATGCACACGGAATACCTGCCGGAAAACACGCTGCCGGGAACCCGAAAAATACATATCATCTATGATAGAAATAACCTGTGAAAAGCGGAGGGACTGTTTTTTAGCAGCCTCTCCGCTTTTTAATCGATGTCATCGGTGGCAAGAAAATATCAATGTCACCGGCGGCTGGAAATGTCAATGCCAATATCCTGCCGGAAAATCTCACCGGCGGCGCCTGATCTAAATTTTCACTGGCGGTGCTTGATCAGCCCGAACGCCTTGGAACACTCCATGATTACAAGCGGCACAAAGATCAGTGCCAAACCGATCAGATACAGCGTGCCAGGGAGCGAGATCAAACCGAAAACTGTCCGCAGCGGCGTGAAAAGCACCAGACACATCAACAGGATTGACACGAGTCCGGCAAGGTTCAGATTGCGGTTTGTAAACACACCGATCTTGAACAGCGAGTGATCAGACCGCATATTGTAGGCCTGCACGACCTGAGAGAGCGCAAGGACCATGAACGCAAGCGTCTGGCCGCCCTTATCCATACCGGTCTGCGTCATGCCGATGAAATAAGCGGCAAGCGAGAGCGCGCCGAACATGAAGCCCTGAAGGACAATGCGGACGCCGAAGCCGTGGGCGAACAATCCCTCATTCTTCGGTTTCGGCTTGCGGTCCATGACATCCTTCTCAACCGGCTCCATCCCCAAGGTAATGGCAGGCAGGCTGTCCGTAATCAGGTTGATCCACAGAAGCTGCATGGAGACCAGCGGGGACTTGCGCCAGATCAGCATGGCGACAAACACCGTGATGACCTCGCCGATATTGGTGCCCAGCAGATAGCCGACCACCTTTTTGATATTGTCATAGATGCCGCGGCCTTCGCGGACCGCGTCAACAATGGTGGAGAAATTGTCATCCGTCAGGGTCATATCCGCGGCGCCCTTGGCCACATCGGTGCCGGTGATACCCATGGCACAGCCGATGTCGGCGGCCTTCAGCGCAGGCGCATCGTTGACGCCGTCGCCGGTCATGGACACGACCTGACCCTTGCGCTGCCACGCCTTGACGATGCGGATCTTATTCTCAGGGGACACGCGGGCATAGACCGCGATATTTTCAACACACTCGTCCAGCTCACTGTCCGTCATCGCGTCCAGTTCCGGACCGGTGACCGCCCTGTCACCCTCCAGCATAATTCCCAGCTCTCTCGCGATGGCCGAGGCGGTAACCACATGGTCACCGGTGATCATGACAGGCTTGATGCCGGCTCTGCGGCAGGTTGCCACGGCGACCTTCGCCTCCGGACGCGGCGGGTCAATCATGCCGACCAGACCCATAAACGTGAGGCCGTTTTCCAGCTCCTCCGGCTTGAGTTCGTCAGGAACCGCGGCGATCTCCTTGTATCCGATGGCCAGAATGCGCAGGGCATTTTGGCTCATCTTCTCGTTGATCTCGGCAGCTTTTTTCAAATCCCCCGCAACGCAACGCGCCGCCATCACATCGAACGCGCCCTTGACGATGACGACATTTTTGCCGTCGATCCGATTGACAGTAGTCATCAGTTTCCGGTCAGAATCGAAAGGAATCTCTCCCAGACGCGGGTATTCGCGGTTCAATTCATCCTTCGGCATACCGTTTTTGTGCGCGGCGAGGACAATGGCCGTCTCGGTAGGATCGCCGATATGCTGCGCCTCATTGTCGTGGAAAACCACGCTGCCGTCGCTGCAAAGTGTCCCGTAAATCAACAGTTTCTTTACGTCATCCGTATTCTGTGTGCTGATGTCCACCGGTGCCACTGCCCCGTCCAGATAGGCTTTGACGAGGGTCATGCGGTTTTGCGTCAGAGTCCCCGTCTTGTCGGAGCAGATAACCGAGGCGCCGCCCAGCGTCTCCACCGCCGGCAGACGACGGATGATCGCGTTCTTCTTGGCCATGCGCTGCACGCCGATGGACAATACGATGGTCACGATGGCCGGCAGGCCCTCCGGAATCGCGGAGACAGCCAGAGAGACGGCCGTCATAAAGATTTCAATGGCAGGGATGCCGCTGACGATGCCAACCACGAAAATGATCGCGCAGGCGGCCAGCGCCATGACGCCCAGATATTTGCCGAGCTGAGCCAGCTTTTTCTGCAGAGGCGTCTGCGAATCGCCCTCGCTGTCAAGCAGATTGGCGATCTTGCCCATCTCGGTATTCATGCCGGTGGCAGTCACAACGGCTGTGGCTGTCCCGTAAGTAATGGAACAGCCGGAGAAAATCATATTGGTTCTGTCCCCCAGCGGCGCCTTCTCCTCCACAATGACCTCGGCGTCCTTCTCGGAAGGGACGGATTCACCGGTGAGGGCGGATTCCTCACTTTTCAGGCTGACACTGCGGATCAGCCTGGCATCGGCCGGAATAAAATCTCCTGCCTCCAGAAATATAATGTCGCCCGGAACCAACTCCGCGGCATCAATGATTTTTTCCTGCCCATCGCGCAGAACCCTGGCGTGCGGCGCGGACAGGCTCTTTAAGGCGTCCATGGCCTTTTCTGCCCGACTCTCCTGCATCACCCCCATGATCGCGTTCAAAACGACGATCAGCAGGATCAGGAACGGCTCAAAAAATCCCTGGGGATCGCCCTCCATACAGGCAATCGCAAAGGAGACGATCGCTGCCGCGATCAGAATCAGGATCATCACATCCTTAAACTGCTCGGCAAACCGCTGAAGATTGGTCTTTTTCTTTTTCTCCTTCAGCTTGTTCTCCCCAAACTGCGCTCGTTTTTCCTGCGCCTGTGCTTCCGTCAGACCCGCACTCAGATCAGACTGAAGTGACTGCACGACTTTCAGAGCATCCTCGTTGTGTGCCGCCATTCAATAACCCTCTTTCATTATAATATTAAACTTTGATGAACTGCCCAACATGATGAAAAAGCGGAAAATAGATCAAAAATGCTGTTTTGAAAATGCTGTATCATTCTTAGAAAGAAGATAAACGCAATACTGATTCATGCTTATACCCTCACTCTTAGAATGCTCCGCAAGGGATCTGTGCAGACTGCGCGGCATCCTGAGTTTAAACTGACCAGAATAATTCTCTAAACAGTCCGGCTCCTGAATCTCTATCTTCTCTTCAATTGCCGCTTCCAGCCATGCTTTTTTTGCATCTAAAGCATTGGCAACTGCCGATTCAATGGTCTCACCGCATGTAATACAACCAGGAAGCTCCGGATATGAAACCACAAAGCCGCCCTCATCCTCATCCCCTACAATTTCCATTCGATAATTTAATTTCATATATTCACTTAGCGTTTTCATCACGGTTCGCCTCACTTTCTACAATCCGCGCTACCATCTCTACATAAGCCTTCTTGATCGGCTCATGCTTTGGTATCGTAATCGGCCGACA
>CAYRDY010000047.1:0-16275 GCA_964423195.1 uncultured Catenibacillus sp.
CGTTTCAGTTTCGCAAAAAAATCCTCTAAGATCAATCTCTGATTGATCGATGTATACCAGCGGATCTGTTTGGCATTTTCCCTGAAGGAATAGCTTCCGTCCGCGTGGACATTCGGCGCCGCCACACTCCGGTAAGTCCCGGAGTTGTGGCTGAGCAGCAGACCGATCGCCACAGAGTCACCGAGTGACCAGCTCTCGCCGTTCGGGAAACCGACCGCGTAGTCATACGGCGCTGTCTCTGAGAAATCCGGCACCTGATCCATCATTTTCTGAACCGTCGCGAAGGTATTGATCGCCAGATATTCGCCGATCTCCCCGCACGGATATATCTTTTCCATCATCTCAGAGAAACTGACCTGCATGGTGCTATAGACTTCCTCCGGCACCAGCCACACCGGCGCGGCGCTGTTCATCACCGCGTTAAACGCGTGCATATCATTCATGGTATTAAACTCATAGCCGCCGCGCGGATAGTCTGTTCCGCCCACGATGACCAGGAGCATTCGCCGGCAGATCTCAGGATTTGTCAGAATCGCCGACGCCACATTGGTGAGCGCCCCCTGGCACAGGACAAACAGCGGCCGCCCATCCGCCCGCAGGGCTTCCTTTACCAGAGCATCCGATGCATTGGAGGGCACCGGCATTTGCTCATCGCACATCGCGTGCGCCGCGCCCGTCACCGCCAGATTCGCTGATACGTTCATCAGCTCACAGACACGCGCGATCTCCCGATGGGAGGCCGCCATGGAACCCTCCGCCGCAAAATGCTCCGCCAGGATGCTCCGCACTTCCGCCTTTTCGGACATCAGCGCGTGGGCGATCGCAATTTGGTCATCGCACTCGCAGGCCGCGTCCGTATCAATGATGACGCGGATTTTCTTTTTTTCAGGAATTTTAAATAATGATTCGTTCATATTTCGTCAGGCTATTTTACTGGACGGCATTTTCAAGCGTCAAGTTTCTGTAAAACTCGCAGAAGCTCTCCTTGGAGGCATTCTCGTTAAACTCCGGAAAGAACTGCGTCATATCCTCCGCCGTGACAAAATACTCGCCGTTGTTATGTTTGTCATAAATCTTTGTGAACGTGTCAATGTCCTTGACATTCCACCTGCAGACACCGAGATCGCAGTAGCCCTCCTCGCCCTTGACGAGGTCGGCATGGCCGTTGACCGCGTTGATGATCATCGGAATGGCGTTGCCAAAGATAATCTCTGGGCACTCATAGATGGCGGCGCAGACCTCGCCGCTGTCGACGAGATCGATCAGGGAGTCCGTGATACTGCCGCCGCCGGCCAGTTTGATCGAATCCGATTTGCCGGCGTCATAGATCGGCTGTGCCCAGACTTCCATGGTGAATGACACGCCGATGCCGTCATAGTCGCTTGAGAGGACTTTGGACTGCATGGCCGTAAAGTCGTCGGTGCCCGGCCATCCCTCGACAATATCGGCATTCTCATCAAAGGCAATCTCCATGCCATCGGCCTGCGCCGCCTTGATGCCTTCAAAGAAACCGGTCTGCCTGTCGACAAACATCGGGATTCCCAAACCGGCGCCGCCGTTGCAGTACGCAACATGCTTGCAGCCGGCCTCAGCCAGAGAGTAAGCCACATCATAGCCGAGTAGATAGTCGCCATTCTCCTCGGATTCCGAGCCATCGCTGCTCAACGTCTTGAAACCGCCCAGATAATACTCATTATCCTTGTACTGCTCATCAAGGCCGCGTTCACAGCCCCAGTAATACATGCCATAATTGGTGACATTGTCGACGACAGTGTTCATCGAAGCGTTGTAGATGCCGATGTAACCCTTGCATCCGGCCGCCGCGCAGGCGTCGACGAAAGCCAGCTCATCCTGCGCTGAAGCGATGCTCTCTGAAAACATAAACTCAAGATTGTATAAGCTGGAGAGATAATCCAGATAATCCTGAAATGCGACAAAACCAAGCTCTGTGGTGTCATAAACTTCAATGCCGATCTTGATCGTCTCCTCCGGCCATGAGCCGTCGAGCGTGACAGTGCTGTCGCCGCCATTCGCCGCTCCGGTGTCCGGCGCTTGGCTTTCTCCGCCGCTCACATTCTGGGAATCGCCCGAACCGCCGCCGTTATCGGAACCGCCACCGCATCCGGCCACACTCATCACAATCAAAGTAAGCCCTAAAACCAATGCCAATAATCTCTTTTTCATTTTGCGTCCTCCTAAATAAAATTTTTTATTTGATGATATGATTTTAGCATTGTTTGATGGCGGGTTCATCCCAAAAAATCCTTTGTTTTTGACATTTTCCATCCGTTTTTGAATTTGATTGTCAGAAACATCTCTGTTTTTTTCTATTAAAATAAATTTTGATCTTTATTTTTTTCAATATCTGTTGTAAACTATAGACAAAACAGGAGGGGGAAACATATGTCACAGACGATCATTCTTCAGGGCGGAAACCGCTTTTTTTCGCATGAACTGCTGCAAAATGACACGCGGCAGCTGCAGTTGGACAGTTCCCTGCGAATATTTTTTATGCTGCACGGCACCTGCCATATCCAATACAGGCAGAGTACGGCGCATCTGCACGAAAACGATATTGCCTTTCTGCCGTCCGGCGCGCCCTATCTGCTCATCGATGAGGACGAGTCCGTGAGCATTTACTGTCTGCAGGTGCATCCGGCCTATTTTGACACATTCTGCCCGCAGCTTAGGTCCATACAGTTTGAACAATTTCACATCCCTCAAAATCCTGGCGATCCGGTTTACACAAATCTCTGCGGCTGCCTTGCCGGCATCATTTTTCCCGCGCTCTCCGATGAGAACGTCTCAAACCTGGAGGCGCTGACGAATCTGAACCGGCTGATCCTCTTTCTCTGCCGCGAGTTCAGCGCGCAAGCCAAAGACGGCAGCGCTGAGGATACATATATCAACAGCCGTATCCGAGACATTCTGCGCTATATTCAGGACAATTATCAAAATAAAATGACTCTGGAGGATATCAGCCGACACATCGGGCTGCATCCCCAGTATTTCAGTACCTTTTTTTATAAGCATTTTCATGAGAAATTTCTCGATTTTGTCAACCGCTACCGCGTGAACCGCTCGCTTGAGGAATTGACCCGCACAGATTTGAGTATTCTCGATATCGCCCTCAATGTCGGCTTTCAGAATCACAAGTCGTACAACAACGCCTTTAAAAAGTATTACCATATGCTCCCGTCGGACTACCGGCGGCAGTATTCGTCGCGCACCGGAACAGCTACGGATACCGATATGCCTCTGCTCGACCATTTCAAATATCTGCAGAAATATTATCACGCCGCGGAAAATCCATCGCCCGCGGCGCCCCAAAAATCGCTGTCACTGGAACTGAATCTGGCACACACGCCGACGATTGTCCGCGACGGGCGGCTAAAGTCCATCTGTGTCGGCAGCGGCTACTTTCTCCTACAGGATAATGTCTACCGGCAGCTTGAGCGCGTCGCCGGGGAGTGCCATTTCACCCATGTCCATTTCAGGGATGTTTTCTGTGACCTGATGAATGTGTATACAGAGCCTTTTCCGGATCAGCCGCTGTACTACTGGGACAATATGGACCAGGTGATCGGGCGCATCCTGCGGCTCGGCCTGTATCCGTTCATCGAGATCGACTTCATACCCAGAGACCTGGCATCCACCAAGGAGACGCTCGGCTATAGCTACCATCCGAACATCGGCGTGCCGTCCTCCCTTAAAAAATGGTCGGCGCTCATCCGGGCGTTTTTAAACCACTGCCAGAAAAAATACGGCATGGAGTGTATGCGCAAGTGGCGCTTTGATTTCTGGAATACGGCCAATCTCATCACGGAAAACGGCTACTGGGCCGGCACGCAGAAGCAGTTTTTTGACCTTTACAAGGCCACGTGGCAGGTCTTTCACGAAACCGACCCCGAACTGATGCTCGGCACGCCAAATTTCTCCCTGCCGGACGGTATCAACTGGTATGAGGATTTTCTGCGCATGTGCCGTCAGGAGAATATCCGCCCGGCATTTTTGAGCACACACCTCTACTCGTGCATGGATAACCTGGATTCGACCCCGGAAATCTTTCCCTATCCGCACACGACCTACAATTATCTGTCACTGACAAACATCAACTATATACGGAATATCATTTACTTTTCGAAGGATATTTTGAAGAAATACCATTTTGAGGAACTGCCGCTCATCGCCGGCGAATGGAATATCACCTATTATCTGTCCGACCTGATCCGAGATACGGCTTTCATGGCCACCTATATCGTCCACACCTGGCTGCAGACCATCAATCTGACCGACGGCATGTCCTTTTTCTGTCTGTCCGACATCAATGACAACGCCAGGCCGTCGGCGCTCCTGTTTCCGGGCAATCAGGGACTTTTGACGCGGCAGGGCATCGCCAAGCCGGCCTACAACGCATTCTATCTGCTGCACAAACTTGACGCGGACATTGTCTATTTCAGACAGCCCTGCGTCGTCACCCGCTCGGATTCAGGCTTTCATGTTTTGCTTTACAATCTCAGCGAATATGAGCAAAACCAGAGAGACGACAATCTGGCCTATATTTCCGACACACACCGCTATCAGGTCTTTCGGGAGACGGAGACGATCGTCTTTCGGGGCATCTTTGCCGTCAGGCAGGGCACCTACCATATCACCCGCTACACGATCGACCGCGAGCACGGCTCCTTCTACGACGCCTGGCTGCAGATGGGAAGCCCGCGAAACATCACGGAGGAGACCGGACGCGCCCTGCTGCACGCCTCGTCACCGCACATTCACTACAGCACCCAGGCAGATACGTCGTCCATTGTCCTGAATTCAGAGATCAGGCCTCACGGCGTACAGCTCTTCGAGATCAGAAGGGCGGAATAAAAAGCCTTAAAAGGCCTGCGGATAAACCCTCTTTGGCTTTTGCCAAATAAGTTTCGTCCGCAGGCCTTTTTATTGAGTTTCTCAATTTATTTCAATTTTGACTTTCCGCTCGCTCTTCTTCCTCGCCGCTTCTCCCTGAATGCCGGCAGAGCGGCCAGTCCGAGGTCTGTCACGGGCCTGATCCATTTCCCGGAATACAGGTGAACCTGCATGAGCAGATAGCGGACAGGCTCATCGATATAGCAGCAGATAAACACGATCCAGTACGGCAGCTTCAGCAGAAATCCGGAGATCAGCACACACGGGATCACCATCACATACATAAAGACGATTTCCAGCACCGTGCCGTACACCGCGTCGCCGGAGGCCCGGTAGACATCATTCTGGATCCAGTTGCCCATGCGGATCACGGAGACGACCGCGTAGATGATCAGCATTCTCGTCCCCGCCGCATAGGAAGCGCCGGACAGGCTCATCGCCGTCAGAAGCGGCCTGTGCAACGCCAGAAGCACAAGATCCACCATAAGGATTGCCACACTGCACAGATATACGAGCCGTCTGGCGCGCTCAAACGCCGTGTCCAGCTTTCCCGCACCCACGCACTTGCCGACCAGAATGGAAGCCGCGCTTGAGAATCCGGCAAAGAAACCGATCAGAAGGCCCTCCAGCGTCCGAAAAACCGCCAGTGCCGCGATCACGTGCTCCGGCTGCCTGCCCAGCGTGACATTGATGATCATATTTCCAATCCCGACCAGGAGCTCATCGCAGATGATCGGAAAACATTTCCTAAAATAACCCTTCAGCTGAGCACGCTGCCATTTAAAGTGGCCGCGCACCCGAAACAGATAGGGATAACCGGCCTTGAGAGCCAGCAGATAGATGGTGAGCACATTGACCGCCGCCGCACAGGCCGTCGCCAGCGCCGCGCCGCGAATACCCATCGCACGCACACCAAAATGCCCGTAGATGAACACCCAATTGAGAAATATATTGACTGCGACCGACACCGCCGACGCGATCATCGGAATCCTGACGCGCTCCGTGGCCCTGAGCAGGCAGCTCATGGCCATCGAAAATACCTGCAGCACATAGGCGAAGCCCACGATGTGCAGATACTGCACGCCAATCTGCTGGATCGACGTCTTATCCGTATACAGCCTCATGACCGGACGCGGCGCGAAGACGGCCAGACAGCCAAAAATCACGCCCACAGTCATCATACACACCAGCGTCATCCCGTAGGAGCGCTCAATGCCGTCATCCTCCTTGGAGCCCCAGTATTGCGAAATAAAAAGCGTTCCGCCGCCCACAAAGCCCCAGTAACAGGAAAACATCAGTGAGGAGAACTGTGCGCACAGCCCCAGCGCGCCGACGGACAATTCGCCGATCGGAGCCACCATCATGGTATCGATCATGCTTGCCGTGGTCGTCAGCAAATTCTGGAGAGCGACTGGAATGGCAATTGACGCCAAGTTCTTCAAGAAAACCCGCCACGGAAAAGCGGAACGATTCTGCTTGCGAGACATAACAACCACCACTGAGATTTATTTCAATTCACACTTTCGCAGTCTCTTTCATTCTCAAACTCAGCACCGCACTGATGATCAGAAACGCCGCGAATACCGGATAGGCAAATCTCACCTCGCCAAACAGCCGCATGCACGCGGAAATGATCACGAACGAGCACTGCCCCGCCGCGCTCACACATGGGAAAATCACCGCGTTTGCCTGTTTAAAATTGACTCTCCCGAACACGGAAACTTCAAATGATGTCAGAAAAATCTGTAAAATCGTGATCACGCAGCCCAGCAGCGGGATGGACAGATAGACAAAAGCGGGGACATCCGTAAAATTAATGAGCAGCGCCGCGGCAAAAACAAGCGCGAAGAGGGCGTACGCCCGCTTTGTCCCCAGGCGGTTCTCGATATTGCCCATCAGCATACTGCCAAAAATGCCGATGGCGGCGCAGACAGACATCATGAAAATCGCCTGGGATTCTCTGAATCCACTGTCCGTATACCTCACGATAAACTGTGCCATCACACCGGTGAGCGCAAGGCTGCAGCTGCCGCAGATGGCGATAATCATCCACGTCCCCCGCATTTTAAAAAGCTCCCCTGTGCGAATGGGTCGCGTCTTTTCCTCCTGCGAGATGACCTCGGCCATCTCCTCCAAAGGAATATTGTCCGGCGTCTCACCGCACTGCTCCGGTTTGTCATGGACAACAAACAGGCAGACAACCGCCATCGCAGCCAAAATGGCGCTGACAACGAGCATCCCGCGGAATAAACCCATCCCATTGATCAACAGGGTCAACACAGATACCATGACGATCGTCGACACAGGCGCGCCCATGGACACAAAGCCCATGGCGATGCCCTTCTTTTTCGGAAACCAGTTCGCGATCAGCGCATTCGCGCCGATATAGGAAAAGGACTGCGCGCAGCACACGGCGCCGAATAATCCGATGGCAAAAAACCACATATGTCTCGCGGAGCCGTACAACAGCATAAATCCCGCCGTCAGAAACAGACATAAGACAATCGTGAATTTGGGACCCTTTCGCCCGCAGATTCTTCCGAGAATCAGCTGCCCTGCGACGCTCACGATGCCCGCAACGGTCACCAACAGAAGCACATCGGCGTAGTCCCACCCGTTCTGTGCCGCTAATCTTGGCAAGATCACATTCTCGCCATCCGAAGTGCAGGCGTTGCATAGGACAAAAAGGAGAAAGCACAGCGCGATGTGCGTCCAGTGACGCCTGCTAAAATGATATTTACTCAATTTAATCCCTCCAGGGGAATAAATGCGCCGGAGCGGCCAGGCCGTTCCGGCGTTCTAAGATCCGATGATGAAATCTTGCCAAAAGACAACAAGACCTTTTGTCAACTATATCTTACACTGAAAGCTCCGTCAAGCGACCATGCAGACGGCAAGTCTGCTTGCCAGGCTGCTTGGGCATTTGACGGGCAAGGTGGTATGAGCAAAAAAGCGGCGCGACCATAGAGAGCGACGTGATTTGCGAATACCGCCGACGATTGCGGGAGCGCCGCAGGCGCGGAGCAATCGGCTTTCATCCATGGTGTTGCCCCGCTTGCGAGGCATGGAAGTTCAGTTACCGATCAGTTATTGATCAGTTTGTCCTCGCCGTTCCAGCTATAGAGCTTGCGGACTTCCTCGCCGATCTTCTCTGACGGATGCTCGGCCGCGCGTTTTCTCATGGCCTTGAAATGGACCTGACGGCCGGACGGCGACATCTCAAGCAGGAATTCCTTGGCAAATGTGCCGTCCTGGATATCCGCGAGGATTTTCTTCATCGTCTTCTTGGTCTCCTCGGTGATCAGCTTCGGCCCGGTGACATAATCGCCATACTCGGCGGTATTGGAGATGGAATATCTCATGCCCGCGAAACCGGACTGATAGATCAGGTCAACGATCAGCTTCATCTCATGGATGCACTCGAAATAGGCGTTTCTCGGATCATAACCCGCCTCGACCAGCGTGTCAAAGCCCGCCTGCATCAGTGCGCAGACACCGCCGCACAGCACTGCCTGCTCGCCAAAGAGGTCAGTCTCCGTCTCCGTCCTGAACGTGGTCTCAAGAACGCCTGCCCGCGCGCCGCCGATAGCCAGTGCGTATGCCAATGCAAGATCCAGCGCCTTGCCGGTCGCGTCCTGCTCGACAGCCACAAGGCAAGGGACACCTTTGCCCGCCTGGTACTCGCTCCTGACCGTGTGGCCGGGACCTTTCGGGGCGACCATCGTCACATCGACATTGGCCGGCGGCTTGATGCAGCCATAATGGATATTGAAGCCATGGGCAAACATCAGCATATTGCCCGCCTCAAGGTTCGGCTCAATATCTTTCTTGTAAATATCCGCCTGCAGCTCGTCATTGATCAGAATCATAATGATATCCGCGCGCTTCGCGGCCTCAGCCGCCGTGTAGACCTCAAAGCCCTGAGCCACAGCCTTGTCCCATGACTTGCTGCCCTCATAGAGGCCAATGATCACGTTGCAGCCCGACTCCTTGGCATTCAGCGCATGGGCGTGCCCCTGGCTGCCGTAACCGATCACGGCGATCGTCTTGCCCTCGAGCAGTGAGAGATTACAGTCTTCCTGATAATAAATTTTAGCCATTTTCAAATTCCTCCTGAGCAAAGCACTATCATGCTTTATTTCTTTATTCCTTAATTATTCTAGCCTTTTTTTAATATTTGTCAAGGTATATTTAACGAGAAGCCCTGTCAGGCGGCCACACGGACCGCAGGATCACCTGCAGGAACGCATGGCCATCGGACCGCGCAGGGCAACCATGAGGATCTAGTCCAGAAAACGCACATCCTCGGATCCTCTGGAAAGGCCGGTAATGCCCGTGCGCGCCAGCTCTAAGATCTCATAGTGGCTGAGCAGATTGATAAAAGCGTCCAGCTTGGACTCACCGCCGGTCAGCTCCACGATCAGAGAGTCACTTGAGACATCGACAATATTGGCCCTGAAAATACTGGCCACGGAGATGACGTCCTGTCGCTGGTCATCATTGGCACGCACCTTGACAAGGATCAATTCTCTCGAAACAGACTGCGTCTCACTGAGCGCCTTGATATCGATGACATCCTCAAGTTTCCACAACTGTTTCTGAATCTGATCGAGAATCTGGTCGTCGCCCCTGACGGCCACAGTCATACGCGAATACTTCGGATCTGCCGTCACACCGACCGTCAGACTGTCAATATTGTAGCCGCGGCGGGAAAAAAGTCCCGATACACGGCTGAGAACACCGGTTCTGTTATCAACGAGAAGCGATAAAACTTTCAACTTTTCCATAGATCCACCTCTAATTTCTTTATCTTTCAACTATTTTCGCGATCGATACCCGCCAACCCGAAAGTTTCATCCTCGCGGCATCCTCCGGCGGATCACCCGCGATCAGTCCTCAATGCCCTGAGATTTCAGATACTCGATCACATCGCCGACTGTATTGATCTGTGTCAGATCGTCTGTAGGAATGTCAAGGCCGTACTCCTCCTCAAGTGTGGAAACCATCTCAAACAGATCAAGCGAATCCGCACCCAGATCGTCCTTGAAGGAAGCATCCATCGTTACCTCGCTGTCATCGACGCTCAGTAATTCACAAATCAGTTCCTTAATTTTTTCAAACATAACATACTCTCCTTTAATTTTATAAAAAATATTTGACAGCCGACGGACAAAAATCGCCCGGCAAATCTATTTTATATCATTCGTATTGATTTGACAATACTTTATGCAATTTTTAGAGCGCCGCGGCATCGGCAAAAATAAATGAAAGGAAATTAAAAAAATCCCTTTATTTTTCCGGACAAATGGATTATAATAAAACCGTTATATCAATCAATCAAACGGAAGGTGACATAATGAAAAAGTTTTTTAAGGAAGTTTTAAAGGTCGGCGCGGTTGTGGCCGCGGTCAGCGGCGTGATCTACGCGCTCAAAAAGCACTTTGACAAGAAGGCCGACGAGGATTTATTTGAGGATCTTGAGGACGAGAGCGCCGATGAGGCATTTGAGACCTTGAATGATGAGGAAGACGAAAATAAGAGAGAGTATGTGAGCATCCATATCTCCGGCGAAGGCGAGGACGATGAGAAGGCCGCGGATGACAAGGCAGACGAGGCCGCAGAGTCGAACGACGATAAAGCCGCAGAATCAGCTGACGACAAAGCGCCGGCCGCGGCTGCCGCAGCAGCTGCCGCGGAGGCTTGACTTGATGCAAAGGGCAGACCCGCACAACGCGGCCTGCCCTTTCTTTATACATACGATGCGCTATGCGCGAACCCGCAGAGGCAAACTGTCGCAGGCACAGTTTTTTACCTCGCACATCGGGCAGGGGAGAATCTCCCCTGCCCGATGTCTATGAGCGGCATTCCCGCCCCGTCCGATTCACTTTAACCACAGAAACTGATAGGGGCCGAGTTCAATATTTCCGGAGAGACGCACATGCTGTCCGGTCAGCAGATCCTCCATCTCATAGGGCAGGCCGAACCAGCTCAATGTCCCCGCGCCTACCCGCTGGCGATCCTCGGTAAAATTCGCCAACACCAGCATTTTATCCTCCCGGTGAAAGGCGAAAACGCCCAAATTGTCCGTCTCGATCGGCCATGACTTGACGGTCGACGCAAAATCCGCGTCGGATTTGCGCACCGCGATCATCTTTTTGATGCCCGTAAAAATCTGACCGGTGACTGTCGACAGATCATAGCGATCCTCGGCCTTTTGCCAGTCCATCGGCCCGCGGTGCAGCCACCGCGAATCCCTGGCCTCGTTGATATTATCCCGATACGCGTAGTGATTGAGCGTGCCGATCTCGTCCCCGCTGTACAGAAGCGGAATCCCAGTGTAGGCGATCACCATCGCATGGACTAAAAGAATACGCTTGATCGCGAGCTCCGTCTTGTAGGCGTTGCGCTCATACACGCCCTCCTCCAGACCGCACATCGAGGCCAGCGTGCCGCTGTTGCGGGCATCCAGTGTCACGGGATTAAACTCATACAGTTCACCCCTGGCAAAGCTGCCCGGAAATTTTCCCTCCATAAAGCGGATCATAAACTGTTTATGCTCAAACGGATCCTGTCCGAGATCGCGGATAATGTCCTCCTCAAAGCCCCACCCGATATCATCGTGGCAGCGCGCGTAATTGATCCACACGCCGTCCGCCGGTGTGCCGTAATCCCTGAGCAGCGACCTCGTCATCAGGCGCACGTCTCTTGTGGCCAGACTGTTCCACAGGAGCACCATCATCGAGGCATTGTACATCACATGGCACTCTTTTTCTTCGGCTGTGCCAAAATACTTGACGATCTCCCGCGGCTCTACGATCGCCTCGCCCAGAAAAATCACGCTCGGGCAGACATCCTCGATGATCATATCCATCATCCGCAGCAGGGTATGCACCTGCGGGAGATTCATGCTGCTCGTGCCGAGCGCCTTCCACATATATGGAATCGCGTCCAGACGGAAAATGTCGATACCCTTGTTAGCTAAGGTTAACAAGACTTTGACGATCTGATTGAACACCTGCGGATTGGCGTAATTTAAATCCCACTGGAACTCATAGAAGCGCGTCATGACATATTTCTGAATATCGTCATACCATGTGAAATTGCCCGGCGCCACGCCGGGGAAAATCTGGGTCAGCGTCCGCTCATAGGCGTCCGGGATCGTCCGGTCGTCAAACATGTGATACATATTTTCATAGCCCGGCGTCCCTCTTTTGCACTCGACGGCCCAGGCGTGCTCCTTTGCCGTGTGATTGAGCACAAAATCCACGCAGGTGCGGATCCCCTTTGCCTTGAGCATGGCGATCACCTGCTCGAAAATTTCCATATTTCCATAGCGCGCATCGACCGCCAGATAATCCTGCACCGCGTAGCCGCCGTCATTCTCGCCCTCGCGCGATTTTAGGAGCGGCATGAAATGCACATAGGTGATCCCCAACTCACACAGATAATCAATGTGCGACTTAAACCCCTCCAGATCGCCGCTGAACTTGTCCAGATAGAGCATCATGCCGACCATCTTCTCCGACATATACCACTGATTGCCGGATTCATCCTGCCGCTTTAAGTCAGCCGGCCGCTTTGCCTTTGCCTCCGCCACAATGGCCATCAGTTCCCCGAACCGCTTTCTGGAAAGCTCGTCCGTCCCGTATATTTCCTCGTAATAACGCTTTAATGTCGAGCGCATCGCGCACCAGACCTTTCCTCCTATCACTTGATTCCCAACAGCAGTTTCCGGTATTTACCCCAGATGCGCCGCTGAAAATAATCATAAGCCAGGTCGTAGATGACCAGGACAATCTGTCCGACAATCAGGGCGACGACGATCAGCCGGCTATCCAAATCGCCGGCAAACAAAAGCTTCGGGAACAAGAACAGTATCGGCAGATAGATGGCGTTAAACACGACAAACTTACATATCCACAGACAGACCTTGAGATTGACCCGAAACTTTAACGACAATTTCTTCATGAGCGGCCACAGAAGCTCAGTGATCAGCACATAGGCGCCCATCGCGAGAAATGTGAAACAATACAATTTATTCGGAGACAGCACAAAGCCGAGCAGCACCGCCGCGGCCAGATAGGCCACACCGAATTTGATGTCAAATTCTCTGATGACAATGCCGACCGTAAATGAGGCCAGCCCCAGCAAAAACAGAGTATTAAACTCCAGGACGCCGGACAAAAAAATACAGAGGACCGTCAGCGCCAGCATCATCCCGGAAAATGCCATTTTCCTCGCGTTTACATGCATGAGCAGAGATCGCCTCCCGTACATTCACAGCAGGTGTCCGCCATCCAGAGGTCGCAGCAGAAATTTCCGCTGCCGCAGCACGAACCACCGCGCTGAGGCGTATCATAGCCGCCGTTGCTGTAATTCTGCTGATACCGGTTCTGACGCCCCATCAGCTGATTCTGAAAATTCCTGTACTCCTGATTGCTCGGATCCATGGAGATCGCCCGACTGATATCCTCATTAGCCTGATAATTTCTTCCGCTGCCTGCGTTGGCGATCGCGCTCAGATAATACCAGCGGCTGTCGCGGTCGGGGATGCGGTTCAATTCATCCAGGGCATTTCGGTATTGCTGGAGATTGATAAAATCGTAGACCCGACTGTATTTCATGTCCGGCCCGTAAGCGCCGCCGGCGCTCTGCTGATAACTGCCGCCCCTGCTGTACGCGCCTGAACCGCCGTTATAGCCATAACTGCCGTAGCCGCCGCCCTGACTGCGCATCTTCATGATCTGATCGTAGGCTTCCTGGACCTCCTTAAACTTATCCTCCGCAAGATCCTGGAGCGGATTATTGTTATAGGAATCCGGATGATATTTCCTTGACAATTCCCTGTATGCTCTTTTTACTTCTTCGTCTGAGGCGTTCTCCGAAACACCCAGTACGCTGTACGGGTTCTCCATCTCTACTTTCCTTTCACTGCATCTGCCGACGCTTTTTTATGCCTGAACCGCTGCCGTCTGCTTCCCTCTGCTTCTCCTCAAGTCTGCGAAACTGGTTCCACACGCCGAGATAGAGAATGTTGCGCAGGATATCCACATCCTGCAGGCACGGCAGGCACTCGAAGGAAGCGCTGACCTCCGAGATCATCATCGTCAGCATCTGATAGCAGGTATCCATAAAATCCTTCCGCGTAAGCCGCGCGTGCAAATCCCTCAGGGGATTGAAATTTCCGTTTTTTAGATCCCTCTCAATGTCGTCCACGGCATCCATGATATAGATGAATTTGCCGAGAAAAAAACCGATCCGCCGCAGATACGGTGCCCAGATATCCTCCCTGTACACGAGCAGCTCCGACATCAGGCTGCCAAAACACCCCGCCGTGTCATCGATATCCTGGCAGTCCCGCGCCTCTAGCGCAGACAGCCTTTGCAGGCCGCCGCGGATTTTATGGCATTGGCGCGGATATTTTCTCTCGACGCCCCGCACCTTTCGCCTCAGGGCGGCCGCGCCCGCCAGCCCGCGGATGCTGCGCTCGTCATGCCAGTCATCCATCAAATGATAATAGGACAGGACAACATTCATATCCGCGGCATAATTCGTTATCTCATTGATCAACACCGGACTCTTTTTCAGAGGACGCGCCTTGCACCGGTGATCCTCTCTTCGCGTCTCACACTCATAGAGCGCGGTCAACAGCATCACGACAAATGTCATATCATAGGACAGCGTCATCTGCCCCGCAAAGCCGTAACAGTGCTGCAGCCGCCGGCAAAGCCCACAGTAATACGCCCTGTATTTGTAATAATCCTTGATTTTTAATTCCGGCTTGTATACGGTCACATATCCAAACATCCGTCGCCTCTTCAAATGATACCATCGCGCGGCAGACAGCGTCGCGCAAAATTTTGGCCATCTCCCTCAGGACAAATCTGAACCGTGCTGATATTTTTCAGACTGGATCCTGATCATCTCCGCGTCGTCAAAATAATTGATGCGCATCGCCGCCCGGACATCCGCGAGCGTCTCGGCTGCTTTTTTGCGCGCGTTCTCCGTTCCCCTGCGCAAAATGTCATAGACCGCCGGAATATCCCGCTCAAGCTCCGCGCGGCGCGCTCTAATCGGCGTGAGCACATCCTCCAGCACCTGATTGAGGAACTTTTTCACCTTGACGTCGCCCAGACCGCCGCTTCGATAGTGATCTTTCAGCGCGTCGAGATTTTTATATTCCGGCAAATATTTCTCAAAATGCTCATCCGTACAGAAGGCATCCAGATAGGTAAAGACACAGTTGCCCTCCACCTGACCCGGATCAGAAATCTTCAGATGATTCGGGTCGGTAAACATGGCCATGACTTTTCTTTTGACTTCCTGCGGCGGATCTGACAGATAGATGCAGTTGCCGAGCGACTTGCTCATCTTCGCCTTGCCGTCGATGCCCGGCAGGCGCTGACAGGCCTTATTGTCCGGGAGCAGAATCTCCGGCTCCACCAGCGTCTCCCCGTAGACGGCATTGAACTTGCGCACGATCTCGCGCGTCTGCTCGATCATCGGCTCCTGATCCTCGCCCACCGGCACCACCGTCGCCCTGAATGCCGTGATATCTGATGCCTGGCTGATCGGATAAGTGAAGAAGCCGACCGGAATGCTGTTCTCAAAGTTGCGCTGCTGAATCTCCGCCTTAACCGTCGGATTGCGCTGCAACCTGGCCACCGTGACCAGATTCATATAGTAAAAAGTCAGCTCCGTCAGTTCAGGTACCTGCGACTGGATAAAAAGATTGGACTTCTCAGGGTCAAGGCCGCAGGACAGATAATCGAGCGCCACCTCGATGATATTCTCGCGCACCTTTTCCGGATGCTCGGCGTTGTCCGTGAGTGCCTGCGCATCGGCAATCATAATATAAATCTCGTCATATACTCCTGAATTTTGAAGCTCCACCCGGCGCTTGAGCGAACCCACATAATGCCCCACATGCAGCCGACCCGTCGGTCTGTCGCCCGTCAGAATAATCTTGCTCATATTTTCCTCTTTCCTGGCGCGCCTTCGCGCGTCATCAGGGTAGATTTGGAAGTTCGGCTTCCAAAGATATGCCCTCACAATTTTCAGCAATGTTTTTTTCAAATCTATACCTTAGTGTAACATATTTACCGGAATGTGTAAAGAAAAAGGTAACCGTTCGGGCAGGTTCGCGCGGTAAATGCGCAAACTTGGCTGAACTGCTGCCCGCACCTCGAAAATTCAGGGCTTCCGCTTTAAATTTAAATGTTTAAATGATGTCTCAAAAAAACGCTCCGGAACCAAACATTCCAGAGCGGATAAATACAATGAATATCACATCATCTCAACCTATCTTTTCACTTGCCAAGCACGACCCTGCAGCTTTTCTTGTAACATCCAATCCCGTACTTG
>CAYRDY010000048.1:0-4004 GCA_964423195.1 uncultured Catenibacillus sp.
GCGGGCGCGGCCGTGAATTTTTTATGATTGTTTGATTTGTTCTTTGATTGATGCCGGGAGTTGAGGCTAATGAAGTTTGATATGCATTGTCATACCAGGGAGGGATCTCTGGACGGCAAGGTTGAGATAGATGCCTATATACAGAAGCTGAAAAATCTTGGCTACGGCGGTATGCTCGTCTGTGACCACGATTCCTATGACGGCTACAGGCAGTGGCGCAGCACGATCAAGGGCCGGAAATATGAGGATTTTGTGGTGCTCAAGGGGATCGAGTATGACACGAAGGACTGCGGCCATATGATTGTCATTATGCCGGTGGGCATCAGACTGAAGGTCCTTGAGATGCGCGGCATGCCGGTGCGTCGGCTGATCCAAATCGTCCACAAGAACGGCGGCATCATTGGCCCGGCGCATCCTTTCGGCGTCCCGTATCAGAGCATGGTGCAGACATCGATGCGCAGGAAAAAGCGCTGGGCGCAGCTGGGTTCGCTGATGAATGATTTTGATTTTGTGGAGATATTTAATTCCTGCGAGCGCATTGAGAGCAATGAGCACGCGGCCAGAATGGCGGCAAAGTACCACAAGCCGGGGTTCGGCGGGAGCGACGGCCACAAGTTTGACGGCATCGGACTGGCCTACACGGATCTGCCGGATTCGATAGTCGATGAGGATGCCCTGATCGAATATGTGCGCTCAGTGGATTATATCCGCTGCGGCGGCAAACTCAATCACAGGACGATCAAGGAGAAGATCGGAAGACTCAACTGGGTGCTGGTGCAGGGCTTTCATCTCTATAATAACTTTGCGGGTTGGGTGCTTGGGACGATCAGGCGCCAGGAGCTGCGCAGGCTTCGCAGGGACGATGATATACAGATCAAATGACTGAACAAAATAGATTGTCAGGAAGTGCTACGGACGAGCGGCGGAAGGGGGCGGCTTTTGTGAGCGGTACAGCGGCGCAGAATAACAGGAAAAAAATTTTGATCGTGGATGATTCGGAGATTAACCGGTCGCTCTTGTCGGATATGCTCTCTGACGAGTATGACATTGTCGAGGCGGAGAATGGCATGGAGGCCGCCGGAATCCTGCGCGGGCAGGAGCATGCCTTCGCGGTGATGCTGCTGGACATCGTGATGCCGGTCATGGACGGTTTTGAAGTGCTGGCGATGATGAACAAGAACGGCTGGATCAAGAGTGTGCCGGTGATCGTCATCTCCGCGGAGACCGTGCCGTCGATCATGGATCGGGCTTATGATCTAGGGGCGCTTGACTATATCAGTCGGCCGTTTGACGAGCGGATCGTGCGGCGACGGGTCATGAGTACGATCATGCTCTCGGCCAAGCAGAAGGAACTCACACAGATGCTCGCTGATCAGGTCTATGAAAAAGAGAAGGACAATCGCCTGATGATCGAGATCCTGTCCAATATCGTCGAGTTCCGCAACGGCGAGAGCGGCCTGCATGTGCTGCACATTTACACGCTGACGGATCTTTTGCTGAGACGTCTTCTCGAAAAGACGGACAGATATGATATTTCAAAGAAAAATATTCCCCTGATCTGCAACGCGTCTGCGCTGCACGATATAGGAAAGATCGCGGTGCCTGAGCACATTCTCAACAAGCCGGGGAGACTCACCAAGGAGGAGTTTGAGGTGATGAAGACGCACTCCGCAGAGGGTGCAAAGCTATTGCAGATGATTCCGATGCGGCAGCAGGAGCCGCTGATCCGCTACGGCTATCAGATCTGCCGCTGGCACCACGAGCGCTATGACGGACGCGGATATCCCGACGGACTCGCGGGGGAGGATATTCCGATCGCGGCTCAGGTGGTGTCTCTGGCGGATGTCTACGACGCGCTGACGAGCAAGCGCGTTTACAAAGAGGCCTATTCCCACGAGCGGGCGATACAGATGATTCTGAACGGCGAGTGCGGGGCATTCAACCCGCTGCTCCTGGAGTGTCTGATGGATGTCTCGGACGTGCTCAAGAAGGAAATGACCATGATGTCGCTGACCTCAAATTCCAACCATCAGCTCATCAATACGGTGGATATGATGCTGGAGCGGGGTGACCTGGATATCTCCGAGCGGACGCTGCGGCTGCTTGAGCATGAGCGCACCAAATCACAGTTTTACGCGGATATGTCCCAGGAGATCCAGTTTGAGTATACGGAGGTTCCGGAGATGCTGATTCTCTCGGAATGGGGCGCAAGGTATCTGGATATGCCGGAGACGATCATCAACCCCAGAGCGTCCGCGTTTGCCAAGGGGGTCTTCGCGGCGGGCGATTTTGACCGCCTGCTTGAGAAGCTGAAGGGCACGACGCCCGCGGCGCCGGTGATCGAGGAAAATTATCTGCTGACGATTCACGGGCATGAGCGGTGGAGCAAGGTGATCACGCGCTCGATGTGGAATGACGGCGAGACACCGGAGTATACCGGTTTTATCGGCAAGATCGTCGACATCCATGAACAGCGCGAGAAGATGGACCGCCTGGAGATGGTGGCGGCGCATGATTCTCTGACAGGCCTGCTCAATCATAAGACTTTCAAGCAGCGGGTTTCCGAACTGATTGATTTTGAGGGTGAGAAGAAGTATATCCTGGTCTTTTTTGATCTCGACAATTTCAAGCAGGCCAATGATACTTACGGCCATCTCTTCGGCGATGAGGTGCTCAAATGCGTGGCGGATATTCTTCGGCACAGCACCCGAAGTTCGGATATTCTCGCGCGCATGGGCGGCGACGAATTTTTGCTCTTTATGGAATATAAGACGACGATCGAGCCGCAGGTCAAGCGTATATTTACGGCGCTGACGACGGCGGTGTATCAGGATTTTAAGATCAGTGTCAGCATGGGTGTGGCCCGCGTCGGCACATCCAGGGACTACGATGAGATTTTCCATAAGGCCGATGAGGCCAGCTATGAGGCGAAGCGTTCCGGCAAGGGAAGCTATTGCATCTATGATCAGATCGAGAAAGGGTGTTAAAAAATGACAGTCAAGGAATGTTATGAGGCGATGGGCGCGGATTACGAGGATGTGCTCGGAAGGCTTAGAAATGATGACAGGATCAAAAAATTTCTGTTGAAAATTCTGGATGATAAGAGCTATGAACTTTTGTGTACATCGATCGCCTCCGGGGACGCCGAGGAGGCATATCGGGCGGCACATACGCTCAAAGGCCTCTGCGCAAATTTTTCACTGACGAAATTCGGCGCCTCGGCATCCCGGCTCTCTGACAGGCTGAAAGAGAAGCGCGAGCTGGGGCCGGATCTCGATGAGATGCTCTCGGATGTGAGGGAAGATTATGAGCGGACGGTTGCCTGCATCACCCGTCTGAGAGATGAGCAGTAGCCGCGGGCGGGGGCATTTGCGATGAGGCGTGTCAATGATATCAAAAAAGTGACGGATAATCGTTTTTTAAATTATTACGAGCTGGATATGGTCGATGAGGCCGGCGGCCACAGGCCGTACTTTATGGCTTCGAGGGCCGGGCGGATGGCGGATCTGAAGATCAATTCGGGATATGACCGCGCGGACGGCGTGGCCATTTTCTCTGTCTACCGGGACGCTTCGGCGATGGAGCGGGTCGTGCTGATCCGTCAGTACCGTTGCCCGATCGACGGCTATATTTATGAGTTTCCGGCGGGGCTGGTCGATGAGGGCGAGGATTTTAAGTCGGCGGGCAGGAGGGAACTCAAGGAGGAGACCGGACTTGATTTTACGCCGCTTCCGGCGGCGGATATGTTTACGAGGCCCTTTTATACGACGATCGGCATGACGGATGAGGCCTGCGGCATGGTCTATGGCTATGCGTCGGGTGTGCCGAGTAATGCCGGACAGGAAGCGACCGAGGATATCGAGATCGTGCTGGCGGATCGACAGGAGGCGGCGCGGATTCTGCGCGAGGAGCGCCTGGCGATCATGTGCGCCTACCAGCTGATGCATTTTGTGTATTCGGAGCCGGGACACGCGTTTGATTTTCTGAGACTCGACGACGCGAGG
>CAYRDY010000048.1:4104-16105 GCA_964423195.1 uncultured Catenibacillus sp.
GCTCAAACTGTGACAGCGAGGATGCGTCGGATGACATGAATTGTGGCGGCGCGAGGTTGAATGTTCCCAAGTATCGAGGGTGATAGATATGTATGAGCAAAATAATTACCGGGGCACGCCGTATGTCCGGCGCATATCGTATATATCGCCGGTCAATACGATATTGATCGCCATTAATGTCATTGTCTTTATCGTGCTTGAGTTTATGGGCGACACCGAGGACGCCTATTTTATGCTGGAGCATGGGGCCTCCTATGCGCCGTTTGTGTTTGAGTACCATGAATACTGGCGGCTGTTTACCTGCATGTTTCTGCACTTCGGCCTTCGCCATCTGGTCAACAATATGATCGTTCTGGCCTTTCTGGGGGACAATCTGGAGCGCGCCATGGGCAAGATCCGCTATCTGATCATTTATCTCGGATCAGGATTTCTTGCCAATATCATCTCTGTGCTGATCGAGTACTACCGCGGCCGCAACGCGGTCTCTGCAGGCGCTTCCGGGGCGATCTTCGGCGCGGTGGGCGGCATCATCTATGTGCTGTACGCGCATCGCGGGTTTTACGAGGATCTGAGTCTGGGGCGCGTCCTGCTTTTCGCGCTGCTGACCTTGTATCTCGGCTTTCAGAGCAGCACGACGGATAATATCGCGCATCTGGGCGGCGTCGTTTTCGGCTTGGTGCTGACAATGCTATTATATCGAGGGAACAGACAGAACAGACAGGACAGACAGAACAGACAGGACGGCTATGATTACGAGCGGTGCTGAACTGTCAGAGCGGCGGATATTAAAGCGTGAAAAATTATGTGGAAAAATCAGAAGATGTGTGATATAGTGGACATGGTACTTTTTGATTACATGAGGAGATATTTACGGGCGTGATGCGGGCGATGACGCATGTGTGATGAGGTGCGGATGATGGAGGATTTTAGGAGAATATTACTGAAGCTCAGCGGCGAGGCGCTGTCCGGGGACAGGGGGTTCGGCTTTGATGAGGCGACCTGTCTTGACGTGGCGGCGCAGGTGAAGCAGCTTGTGGACGGCGGGAGAGAGGTGGCGATCGTCATCGGCGGCGGCAATTTCTGGCGCGGTCGGGCGAGCAGCAGGATCATCGACCGCACAAAATCCGACCAGATCGGCATGCTCGGCACCGTGATGAATTGCATTTACGTGTCGGAGATTTTTCGCACGCTGGGCATGAAGACGGAGATCTTTACCCCGTTTTCGGTGGGGACGTTCACGGAATTGTTTTCGAAGGACGCGGCGGTGGCGGCGCTGGAGGCCGGCAAGGTCGTCTTCTTTGCGGGCGGGACAGGCCATCCGTATTTTTCCACCGATACCGGCACGACACTGCGCGCGATCGAGATTGAGGCGGACGTCATCATGCTGGCCAAGGCCGTCGACGGTGTCTATGACAGTGATCCGAGAGTCAATCCGCGGGCGAAAAAGTACAGCCGCATCAGCATCGATGAGGTGTTGGACCGAAAGCTGCAGGTCGTCGATTTGACGGCAACCATCATGTGTTATGAGAACAGGATGCCGATGCTCGTGTTCGGACTGAACGGCGAGAACAGTATTGTGAGAGCTCTGGGAAGCGCGTTTGACGGCACTTATGTCTATGTTGAGTAGACATCTGCGTGTCGCTCTTTGGTACACCATCGGGAGAGTGGGCCGCCGGAGACGGACTTTCCGCTAAACATATTTGCAGGAGGTATGATTTTATGGATGAGAGAGTCAAGGTTTACGAGACAAAAATGCAGAAGTCGCTGGAGAGTCTGGAGCGCGAGTATATGACGATCCGCGCCGGACGCGCCAATCCGCATCTGCTGGACAGGATCATGGTGGATTATTACGGGGCGCCGACGCCGATCCAGCAGGTGGGCAATGTATCCGTGCCGGAGGCGCGCATGATTCTGATTCAGCCGTGGGAGACCAAGATGATCAAAAATATTGAGCGGGCGATTCTGGCCTCGGATCTCGGCATCACGCCGAGCAACGACGGCAAGGCGATCCGGCTGGTCTTTCCGGAGCTGACGGAGGAGCGGCGCAAAGAGCTCGTGAAGGATGTCCGGAAAAAGGGCGAGAATGCCAAAGTGGCGGTGAGAAATATTCGGCGCGAAGCCAATGACACTTTCAAGAAGATGAACAAGGCCAAAGAGATCTCTGAGGATGAGTACAGCGACATTGAGGATGAGGTTCAGAAGCTGACGGACCAGTACATCGGCAAGGTGGACAAGGCGATCGAGGCAAAGAGCAAGGAATTGATGACCGTATAGGAAGAGGATCACATCATAGGTTTTGGATGATCATGCACCGAAGTCGGGGGTTTAAATTCCCGGCTTCGGCTTTATGTTTAAGGATTTAGCGGTGTATGGAAGAAAGTATTTATGATATGGGAGATCTGAAGATACCACAGCATGTGGCGATCATTATGGACGGCAACGGGCGCTGGGCCAAAAAGCGGATGATGCCGAGGAATTACGGGCACTCGCAGGGCGGTAAAAATGTGGAGACTATTTGCAGGGCCGCGTGGAAAATGGGTATTAAATACCTGACGATCTACGCTTTTTCCACGGAGAACTGGAAAAGGCCGCAGAGCGAGGTGGACACACTGATGAAGATTCTGCGGGATTATCTGAAGGAGAGTATCAAGCAGTCAACGGAAAATAATATGCGCGTGCGCGTATTGGGAGACAAGACGGGCCTGTCCGAGGATATTCAGCGGTCGATCGATGAGCTGGAGATCGTGTCCGCGAAAAACACCGGCCTGAATCTCAGCATCGCCCTAAATTACGGCAGCCGCGACGAGATGGTGCGCGCGATGCGGGTGATGGCATCAGATGTTGCCGAAGGTAAACTTGTGCCGGAGGATATCGATGAGCGGACATTCAACGGTTATCTGGACACGGCAGAGCTTCCGGATCCGGATCTGATGATCCGCACCAGCGGCGAGGAGCGGTTGTCCAATTTTTTGCTCTGGCAGCTCGCCTATACGGAATTTTATTTTACCGATGTGCTGTGGCCGGATTTTGATGAGCGTGAGCTGCGGCGGGCCATCGAGGTCTACAATCGCAGGGACCGGCGCTTCGGCGGCGTGGCGTGAGGCCAGCGGCTAACAGGCGGCCCATGGAGATCTGAGAGACAGTTCGGATTTGTCTGAGCCGCCTCATCAGAAAATGATCGTAGGAGGAAATCTGCATGTTCTGGACGAGAATGGTCAGCGGCGCGCTGCTGGTGGCGATCATTATCGGTGCGATCTTTGCCGGGAACACAGTCATGTATCTGTTGTCGGCGGTGCTTTCCCTGATCGGACTGTATGAGGTCTACAGGGCTCACGGGCTTGCGCGATGCCTTGCGGGATATGCCGGGTACGCGGCGGCGCTGATCTATATCGTCAGCGCGTGGTTCGCGTTTGACCAGTGGGCGATGTGCGCGCTGGCCGCCGGATTTTTGCTGCTGATGTGCGTTTATGTGTTTACATTTCCGAAGTACAAGGCTTCCGAGATTGCCTATATTGTGTTCGGCGTACTCTATGTGCCGGTACTGATGATGTTTATTTATCTGGTCCGCAGCATGGCAAATGGTCTCTATCTGATCCCTCTGGTGTTTATCAGCGCCTGGGGAAATGACACCTGTGCCTATTGCGTGGGCATGCTGATCGGCAGGCATAAGATGACGCCGAAGCTGAGTCCTAAAAAGAGCATTGAGGGCTTTGTCGGCGGTGTCGCCGGCGCGGCGCTTTTGGGCGCGCTCTACGGGTGGCTGATCAGTGCGCGGGTGATGCCGGTGTCGATCCCTCTGTTCGCGCTGATGTGCGGCGCGGCGGGGATGTTCTCGGTGGTCGGGGATCTGACGGCCTCCGCCATCAAGCGGGACTTTGAAATCAAAGATTACGGGAAACTGATTCCCGGACACGGCGGCATCATGGACCGCTTTGACAGTATCTTATTTACGGCGCCGGTGATCTATTTTATCGCGCTCTTTCTGATGCGGTGAAATATTGACCGCGGGATGGAGATTCTAATGAGAAGAATGAGCATACTTGGCTCCACGGGCTCCATCGGTACCCAGGCGCTGGATGTGGTGCGCCTTCATCCCGATGTGACGGTGGCGGCTCTGGCCGCCGGGTCCAATATTGACCTGCTTGAGGCGCAGATCCGGGAATTTATGCCGGAACTGGCGGTGGTCTGGGACGAGAAGAAGGCCCGGGATCTAAGACTCAGGATCGCGGACATGGATGTGCGCGTGGGCAGCGGCATGGAGGGCCTGCTTGAGGCGGCGGCCATCCCGTCGGCGGATATGACGCTGACGGCGGTGGTGGGCATGATCGGTATTCTGCCGACGATCGCCGCCATCCGCGCGGGCAAGGATATAGCCCTGGCTAACAAAGAGACGCTGGTGACGGCCGGGCATCTCATCATGCCCATGGCCGAGGATTATCATGTGAAGATTTTGCCGGTGGACAGTGAGCACTCGGCCATCTTTCAGTCGCTGAACGGCGAGGACAGGAGTGCGCTGCGGCAAATCCTTCTGACGGCATCGGGCGGTCCTTTCCGGGGAAAGACGGCGGCAGAGCTGGCGCATATTCAGGTGGCGGACGCCCTGAGGCATCCGAACTGGGTCATGGGCCGCAAGGTCACGATTGATTCCGCGACCATGGTCAACAAGGGGCTGGAAGTGATCGAAGCCAAATGGCTGTTTGGGGTGTCTCTCGATCAGATACAGGTGGTCGTCCACCCGCAGAGTGTGATCCACTCGGCGGTGGAATTTGCGGACGGCGCGGTGATCGCCCAGATGGGCATGCCGGATATGCGGCTGCCGATCCAGTATGCGATGTTTTATCCCGAGCGGCGTGATCTGAACACGGAACCGCTGGATTTATTTAAATTGGGGACGCTTTCATTCGAGGCGCCGGACACCGAGACCTTCAAGGGTCTGGCGCTGGCTTATGAGGCGGCGAGGGCGGGAGGCTCCATGCCGACCGTGTTCAACGCGGCCAATGAGCGGGCCGTGGCTATGTTCCTCGATCACAGGATCGGTTTTCTGGATATCGCCGAGATCATTGCGTATGCCATGCAAAATCACCGGACGGTGGCCGCGCCGTCCGTGGAGGATATCTTAAATATAGAAGCGGCAACCTATGAACTGATCGAAAGCAGGTGGTAGTTTGGGTATTATCATTGCGGTTTTAATTTTCGGCCTCCTCGTGATTTTTCACGAGTTCGGTCATTTCATTCTAGCGAAGAAAAACGGCATCCGTGTCAACGAGTTTGCCATCGGCATGGGTCCGCGGCTCTTCGGATTTAAGAAGGGTGAGACCGAGTATGTGATCCGGCTGCTGCCTTTCGGCGGGGCCTGCGTGATGGCCGGTGAGGATGAGGACACGGAGGAGGAGGGTACCTTCAACTCAAAATCGGTGTGGGCGAGGATGTCCGTGGTTTTTGCTGGGCCGTTTTTTAATTTTATCCTTGCTTTTGTGTTTGCCCTGTTCCTGCTCTGGAACACGGGTATCACGACCTGCGAGCTCACGACGGTGGAGGCGGGGACGCCGGCGGCCGAGGCCGGCCTTCAGGTCGGCGATGTGATCCGGGAGATTGACGGCGAGCGGGTACATATTTTTACGGAACTCCGCGATCATATGCTCCTCGAGCCGTCGGAGAGTTATGAGATCACCTATCGGCACGGCGATGAGACGCGCACGGCGTCCGTTGCCACATTCACGGACGCGGACGGCACACAGCGGATCGGCATCGGCACCACGGCGCGCAAGCCATCGATCTTGGAGCTTTTTCAGTACAGCTTTTATGAGGTCGGCTACAATATCAAGCTGGTGTTTAAGAGTCTGAAAATGCTTGTGACCGGCAAGCTGGGGCGCAACGATGTGGCAGGCCCTGTCGGCATCGTCTCGATCATCGGCGATACATATCATGAGGCCAGCAACTACGGCGTGATGTCCGTGATACTGACGATGGTGAATCTGGTCATTATTCTGAGCGCCAACCTCGGCGTGATGAATCTGCTGCCGATACCGGCTCTGGACGGCGGGCGGCTTTTGTTTCTGCTCATTGAGGCCATACGCGGCAAACCCGTCAACCGAAAGCGCGAGGGCTTTGTCAATTTCGTGGGCTTTGCCCTGCTGATGGTGCTGATGGTGGTCATCATGTTCAATGATATCTTAAAACTGCTGTAAATAAGGGGTATGGCCATATGAGCTACAGAGAACAGACAAAGGTCATTCAGATCGGCTCGGTGGCGATCGGCGGGACAAATCCCGTCGCCATCCAGTCGATGTGCACTACAAAGACGGAGGATGTGCGCTCGACCGTGGCACAGATTCTCGCGCTGGAGGCGGCTGGCTGCGATATTATCCGGGTGGCCGTGCCGACGATGGCCGCGGCGGAGGCGATTCGGGAGATCAAGCGACAGATCCATATCCCGCTGGTGGGCGATATCCATTTTGACTATCGCCTGGCGATCGCGGCGATTGAGAGCGGCGCCGACAAGATCCGGATTAATCCGGGAAATATCGGCGGCATCGATAGAGTGAGCGCCGTGGTGGACGCGGCGAAATCCCGCGGGGTGCCGATCCGTGTCGGCGTCAACAGCGGTTCTTTAGAAAAGCCGATCATCGAGAAATATGGCCGTGTGACGGCGGAGGGGCTCGTGGAGAGCGCGCTCGACAAGGTGCATATGATCGAGGCGATGGATTATGACCGGCTGGTGATCAGCATCAAGTCCTCGGACGTGATGATGTGCGTGAGGGCGCATGAGCTGATCGCGGCGCAGACCGACTATCCGCTGCACGTGGGCATCACCGAGGCCGGCACCCTCATTTCCGGAAATATCAAGTCCTCCGTGGGGCTTGGCATCATCCTCCATGAGGGCATCGGCAATACCATCCGCGTGTCGCTGACCGGCGATCCAAGAGAGGAGATCAAGTCGGCCAAGCTGATCTTAAAGACGCTGGGGCTGCGCCGCGGCGGGGTAGAGGTCGTCTCCTGCCCGACCTGCGGGCGCACGCAGATTGACCTGATCGGCCTGGCGGGTCAAGTGGAAAATATGGTTCAGGATATTGACCTGGATATCAAGGTGGCCGTGATGGGCTGCGCGGTCAACGGGCCGGGCGAGGCCAGGGAGGCCGACATCGGTATTGCCGGCGGCCAGGGCGAGGGTCTGCTGATCAAAAAGGGCAAGGTGGTGCGCAAGCTGCCGGAAAATGAACTTCTGGGAGCGCTGCGCGAGGAACTGATGAACTGGCAATCGACACCGGGACAGACACTGTAGTTCGGAGGATGAGCATTTGGAGTCATCATTTTTTACCGTATTTGCGGATCTGGAACTGAATAAGGAATGCCGCAATTTTTTGGCGGATACGTCTGTCAGCAAGGTGCGTGCCAGTCAGAAGCGACGGACACTCAAGGTTTATCTGGAGAGCGCGCATCTGATTCCGCGTGAGATCATCCGACGAGCCGAGGGCGAGATCAGCCGCCAGATGTTCGCGGGAACGGGAGCGGCGGTAGAGATCCGCGAGAGATATCAGCTCTCAGAGCAGTATACGCCGCGGGTTTTGTTTGATGTCTATTATGATTCGATATTGTTTGATCTCAATGAGGCGAGTCCCTTTGAGGCGAGTCTGTTTGACAAGGCGGACAAAGACTTTCCGGATGAGCACAGACTTCGGATTCATTTCCGGGACAATTATATCGTCGAGTCGAAGATGGCCCATGTGCGGGAAGTGCTGGTGGAAATGTTTCGGGAGCGCTTCGGCATGGACCTTGAACTGCAGTTTGTGCGGGAGGACGCGGGGGAGAATTTGCTGCCGGATGTCCAAAGCGAACCTGTCACGATTGTCGCCGCCGGGGATGGCTCGGCGTCTGACGAGCAGAACAGCCAAAAGCGGCCCGCACGTCGGGAGAGCGGATCCGCCCGGCGCAGGATTGAAAATGATGGTATATTTTTTGGCAGAGGGTTTGAGGGCGAGGACACGCCGATCTGCGATATCACGGATGAGATCGGAGAGGTGATCATCAAGGGCAAGGTGTTTGGCGTCGAGACCCGCGAGATCCGCAATGAGAAGACGATCGTTATATTTAATGTGACGGATTTTACAGACAGTATCACGGTCAAGTTGTTTGTGAAAAATGAAAACCTGGTCGATGTGCTGTCGCATATTTCAGAGAAAAACAAGGAAAAATTTGTCCGCCTCAAGGGCATGGCGGTGATGGATAAATTTGCGAAAGAGATCGCCATCGCCTCGGTGACGGGCATTAAAAATATATCCGATTTCAGAGAATGCCGCCGGGATAACAGCCCGCGCAAGCGGGTGGAGCTCCACGCGCACACGACGATGAGTGACATGGACAGCGTGGCGGACTGCCAAGCGTTGCTCGCCGCAGCGTATCGCTGGGGGCATTCGGCGCTGGCCATCACCGATCACGGGGTGGTGCAGGCATTTCCGGACGCGAACCATGCCATCGAGAAATTTGACGCGGAGGCCAGAAAAGTTTACCAGGGAGAACATCCGGAGGCAAGCGAGGAGGAAGTCAAGCGCGTCACCGCGCCTTTTAAGGCTATTTACGGCCTGGAGGCCTATATCGTGGATGATCTCCAGGAGGTGGTCCATCAGCCGGCGGGGCAGTCCCTGGACAGTGATTTTGTGGTCTTCGATCTGGAGACGACGGGATTTAGCGCGGCGAAGGATAAGATCATCGAGATCGGCGCGGTCAAGGTGTCGGGGGGAGAGATCAGAGAGAGATTTTCCACTTTTGTCAACCCGCAGGTGCCGATCCCCTTTAAGATCGAAAAACTGACCGGTATCACGGATGAGATGGTCATGGGGGCGCCGACGGTGGAGACGGTGTTGCCGGAGTTTTTGTCATTCTGTGAGGGTTGTATTCTGGTGGCGCACAATGCCGCCTTCGACACGGGCTTTATCCGGGAAAATTGTCATGCGCAGGGACTTGACTATGATTTTACCTCGGTTGACACGATGGTTCTGGCGCGGATTCTTCTGGATCATCTGAAAAATTATAAACTCGACACAGTGGTTGAGGCTGTGGGATGCAGGCTTAAAAACCATCACCGCGCGGTGGACGACGCCGAGGCTACGGCCGAAGTGTTTGTGAAGTTTATCGCCATGCTGAGGGCGCGCGGGATTTTTGATCTCGATGCCCTGACAAAAATGGGGCACATCCCGGAGGGCGCCATCAAAAAAATGCGCGCGTTCCACTGTATCATTCTTGTGAAAAATGAGACCGGCAGGGTCAATCTTTACCGGCTTGTGTCCCTGTCGCATTTGAAATATTACGCGCGCTGGCCGCGCATTCCAAAGAGCCTGCTCGATCAGTACAGAGAGGGGCTGATCGTCGGTTCGGCGTGCGAATCGGGCGAGCTGTACCAGGCGCTGCTTGAGGATCGCTCTGAGGATGTGATCGCCAGGATTGTGCATTATTATGACTATCTGGAGATACAGCCGATCGGCAACAACCGATTTATGATCGGGAGCGAAAAGACGCCGGGCATCACTTGTGACGAGGATCTGCGCAATCTGAACCGGCGCATTGTTGCCCTTGGTGAACAGTTCAATAAGCCGGTCTGCGCGACCTGCGATGTGCATTTTTTGAATCCGGAGGATGAACTTTACCGGCGCGTCATCATGTCCGGCCGGGGCTACCCGGACGCGGACGACCAGCCGCCGCTCTATCTTCGCACCACGGAGGAAATGCTGGAGGAATTTGCTTACCTGGGTGAGGAGAAGGCGGAGGAGGTCGTGATCACCAATACCAACCGGATCGCGGATATGATCGAGCGCATCTCGCCGGTCAGCCCGGACAAGTGTCCGCCAGTCATTGAAAATTCGGACAAAATTTTGCGCACCATCTGTTATAAGAGGGCGCACGCTATTTATGGGGAAAATCTGCCGGAGATCGTGACGGAGCGCCTTGAGCGTGAGCTCAATTCCATCATCAGCAACGGATTTGCCGTCATGTATATTATTGCGCAGAAGCTGGTGTGGAAATCCGTGGCGGACGGCTATCTGGTCGGCTCGCGCGGCAGCGTCGGCTCGTCATTCGTGGCCTATATGGCCGGCATCACCGAGGTCAATCCACTGCAGGCGCACTATCTGTGCCCGAATTGCAAGTATGTGGATTTTGATTCGGATGATGTGAAGCGTTTTTCGGGGCGTTCGGGCTGTGATATGGCGGATCGCCTCTGTCCGGTGTGCGGACAGCCGCTCTCCAAGGAGGGGCATGATATTCCGTTTGAGACATTTCTCGGATTCGAGGGCAATAAAGAGCCGGATATCGACCTGAATTTCTCCGGTGAATATCAGAGCAAGGCGCATGCCTACACGGAAGTGATTTTCGGGCACGGGCAGACGTTTCGGGCCGGAACCATCGGCACGCTGGCGGACAAGACCGCCTACGGCTTTGCCATGCATTATTTTGAGGATAAGAACATCCACAAGCGGAGCTGCGAACTGGCGCGCATCGCCGACGCCTGCGTGGGTGTGCGGCGAACGACCGGACAGCATCCGGGCGGCATCATCGTCGTGCCGCTGGGGATGGAGATTTATACATTCACGCCGGTGCAGCATCCGGCCAATGATATGAACACGGAAATCGTGACGACGCATTTTGACTATCACTCGATCGACCACAATCTGCTGAAGCTGGACATTCTCGGACATGATGATCCGACGATGATCCGCATGCTGGAGGACATTACCGGAGTGGACGCGACCAAAATAAAGCTGGATGATCCGGAAGTTCTCTCCCTGTTCAACGGGCTGGATGCCTTAAAGATCAAGCCGGAGGACATCGGCGGCACGGATCTCGGCTCTCTGGGGGTGCCGGAATTCGGCACGGATTTTGTCATGCAGATGCTGCGCGATACCAAACCGAAAGCCTTCTCGGATCTGGTGCGCATATCGGGACTCTCCCACGGCACCGATGTGTGGCTCGGAAATGCCCAGACACTGATCGCCGAGGGCAAGGCCGAGATTTCCACGGCCATCTGCACGCGCGACGACATCATGATCTATCTGATTGACAAGGGCATCGAGCCGGAGCAGTCCTTTAAGATCATGGAGAGTGTCCGCAAGGGCAAGGGACTGACTCCGGAGTGGGAGGAGCTCATGAAAGCGCACGGTGTGCCCGACTGGTATATCTGGTCATGTAAGAAGATCAAATATATGTTCCCGAAGGCGCACGCCGTGGCCTATGTCATGATGGGCTTCCGCATCGCGTGGTTCAAGATCCATGAGCCGCTCGCCTATTACGCGGCATATTTCAGCATCCGCGCCACGTCTTTCAATTATGATATGATGTGCCGGGGCAAGGCGGTGATTGACCGCCATATTCAGAATTATAAAATGAACTCGAATCTGAGCAAGAAAGAGCAGGAGACATTGAGGGATATGCGCATCGTCCAGGAAATGTACGCCCGCGGCTTTGAATTTCTGCCGATCGATCTCTATGAATCGCAGGCGACGAAATTTACGGTGAAGGACGGAAAATTGCTTCCGCCGTTCTCCGCGATCGAGGGAATGGGCAGCGTCGCGGCCGAGGCACTCTTTGAGGAGGCGGCCAGGGGACGCTTTATTTCCAGGGATGAGATACGCCAGCGGGCCAGAGTCAGCGCGGCTATGGTCGACACCATGGCTGAACTGGGAATCCTGGGAGACCTTCCGCAGAGCGATCAGATGTCGATCTTTGACCTGGCAGGGTAAGGCGCCGAACGACCGAGTGCGAGCGGGTGCCGAATTTGATCTGGCTGGATGAGCGCTGGGCAGGCTGGGCGCAAACGCAGTCTGTTGTCAGGTTTGATCTGGTCGGGTGAGACGCTGGGCAGGCTGGGCGCAAACGCAGTCTGCTGTCAGGTTTGATCTGGCCGGATGAGGCGCTCACCGGTTTATATAAATATAGGGTAGAGGAGAAAAGCATGGGAAAGGTGATCCTTGAATTAAAAGATATTGCCAAGAGCTTCGACGAGACGGAGGTT
>CAYRDY010000049.1:0-8146 GCA_964423195.1 uncultured Catenibacillus sp.
GCACGCTGCATCCGGACAACATGGCGGCCGGCCCTGCCTCCTACGGCATGACCGATACCATGGGGCGTATGCATTCAGACGCCCAGTTTGCAGGATCCTCCTCCGTCCCGGCGCACGTTGAGATGATGGGGCTGATCGGCATGGGCAACAACCCGATGGTCGGCGCCACCGTCGCTGTCGCTGTCTCCGTAGAGGAAGCCGCCAAGGCCGGAAAGTTCTGATAAATTGATCATCACAAAAAAAGGACTGTGAAAAACGAGTGCCTCAGCGCCGTTTTTTCATAGTCCTTTTGACTGTCTCTTTTAGTTTTGACGTAAGCCTTTCTCCTGCTTGACTGCTTCTTTTAGTTTATGACTGTCCCTTTGACTGCCCTACCCCACAATCATTTCAAGTACCATCTCTCCCACCATCAGCAGGATGAAACCCAGCATCCAGAAATCAAAAATTTTTTCTTTTTGCCGCGGTTTGGCCGCGGACATTGAACCGTCCGGCCCATGGAAAGCTTGCTCACCCCGTCCGCTGTTTCCAAGAAATATCTGCTTTGCCGACCGGTGATTGACCTGGTAGGTCAGATAGATCAGAGCCGCCGTCGCCGCCGCAAAGAAAAGCGCCATCAGGGCAAAGATGATCATCACGCCAAGGAACACGATGAATCCGTCTTCCAGGATCATGCTATAGAACATCCCGCGCACGGACATGGATGTCTGAGCATCGACCAGATACTCAACCGGCCCGGCCAGATACATCATCAGTACATTGGAACCGTTGATCAGAAAATGCATGAACATCGTGATCCAGATGGAGTCGGTCGCCTCGAGCATCAGCACAAAGACAACGCCTAAGAATATCGCATAGGGCATCTGATTAAAGTTGCCGTGCATGAGGCCGAAAAAGACAGCGCTGATGATCAAGCCGGCCAGCGCGCGGTACCCGGCATAGGAGCCGTAGACGACACCGCGGAACAAAAATTCCTCCGCAAATCCCGGCAATACCGCCACCGTGACAAGCGTCAGCACAGGGCCATATCCGGTCAGCAGCGCGCCCATCGTGTCTGTCACGGCGTTATCCACAAAGATCATGGAGATCATGTTTAGCACAAGCACGACCGGATATGCGCACAGCAACACTAAAGCGGCCAGCAGGAAATTGATCGGTCTGGTCTTTTTCATTCGGATGGCTCTCGGAACCGAGATTTTTTTCACAGCGGCATAGATCAAGAAGGGGATACAGAGCAGGCATTCACTGACGGCCATCGCGATGATCGGGTGGTAGTGATCCCCCAAATGGTTTGCCGCAATCGAAACGACATAGCTAAATCCGATAAATATCAGTGCCGTGATAAATAAAATCATATGTCCCTTTCGAATTTTATTCATACGCCCACTCCCTGTCATTTCCGATTTTTCAAAACTCTTGTTGCCTAAAAGATTCGTTAAAGGTGTTCATGTTAAACTGTTCATGCATTCCCGCGCGGAATACTGTCTCTACAGACGCTTCTTCCCGACAACCTCGCCCTGTCTCTTGTAAATACTTCTCTCCGGGACATAACCCCTGACCATCGACAGCGGATAAACGGTGCTGCCCCGCCCGATGACCGTGCCAGGATTTAGCACGGCATTACATCCCACCTCGACATTGTCCCCGATCATGGCGCCAAACTTTTGAAGACCAGTCGCGATGCGCGCGCCGTCTATGGAGACCTTCACCGGCATTTTATCGGACTTGACATTGGAAGTGATCGAACCCGCACCCATGTGCGCCCTGTAGCCGAGAATCGAATCGCCGACATAATTGTAGTGCGGCACCTGCACTTGATTAAACAAAACCACATTTTTGAGCTCTGTCGAGTTGCCGACGACGGCGCCCTCGCCGACGATGGCGCTGCCGCGGATGAACGCGCCGTGGCGCACCTCGGCGCCCCGGCCGATGATGGCCGGCCCGCCGATAAAGGCGGAGGCATAAACTTTAGCATCCCTGGCGATCCAGACATCCTCGCCGATTCTCTCATAGATATCCTCGGAGAGCGTTTTCCCCAGCCTCAAAATAAAATCTCTGATCCCCGGAAGTACATCCCACGGATAGACCACGCCCGCAAACAGATCCGCCGCGATCGTCTCCCTCAGATCGTATAAATTTTTTACACAGCATTGTTCATATATTTCCATATTTTTCTCTTTCCTGTCGCACTTTCGTGCGTCATCAAAGTAGATTTGGGGGCTTCCTTCAAATTTTCCCACTCAATTGCCGTCGGCGGACCAGTCATCGCCTGCCATACAACCGCTGATTCTGCTCCCATCGGCCGAAAAGCCCGCGATTGGTCCGGTAAAGCTCATTTCACCGGAGGCCGCCCTGATCGTTCCCAAAAATGTATAGTTGCTGATCTCACCGCCATTGAAACCCGCGATGCCGCCCACATATGCCTGAGCTTTATTTCTCATTTCAATTTTGGCGTTGACAGCGGAATTGGTCTGTGTCGGAAGGAGGCCGTTGATGCTCCCACTGTTTTGTCCCGCGACGCCGCCCACATAACTGCCAGATGTATTGCTGTAGACAGATACAGGGCGCGGTGCCTTGGACGTCGTCTGGGTCGGGGCGCCGCAGGTCACGATCGTGCCGTTGTTTTCTCCGGCGATGCCGCCCACACAGCTGCCTTCCAGCCCGCCCTGCAGGATTATTTCGACCTCGCTGATCGCGGAGAGCACAATGTGTCCTCTGTTGACACCCGCGATACCGCCCAGAAAACTGCTCCCGGTAAACTTAAAATTCCCTGATACCACCGCCTGCTCGATGCGCCCCTCATTGAGGCCGCATACGGCGCCGACCATCTCGGCTGTCCTGGCGTCGATGCGTCCAAAATTCGAGCACCGCATCAACATAGCGTCCGGCGCGAGATACGCTGTGATACCGCCCACGCGGCCCTCTGCACAGACGATGAGCGCCTCATTGACACAGTCTGTCACCACGGCAGCGCCGCGGATATATCCCGCAATGCCGCCCGCGTCGCTTTGTGCCGAGATCTCTGTCTCGTTGACCAGGTCGGTGAGCTTGGACGCGTCGTCCACTCCGGTATCAAGGCAGCCGACAAAACCGCCCACATATGCCCGGCCGCTGATGCCGCCACTCTTCACCGCACAGTCCTCGATGACGCCGCGGCTGAGACCCGCGACGCCGCCCACATAGTCGCCGTTCGCCACCGCGCCCTCATTTTCCAGTCCGCGCACGGATTTATTGACTTTCGCGCCGCGGATACTGCCCTCGTTGACGCCTGTCACGCCGCCGATATGATGGCCGTATCCATTGACATCGCCGTCGATCACCGCCTCTGTGACCGTTCCCCTGTTGACGGAAACGATGCCGCCCACATTTGAGATTCCGGTGAGGGTTCCGCTGAGTCTGCATGCCGAGATGACGCCGCCTGACCGGTTCAGACCCGCGATACCGCCAAGAAACTTTGCAGACGCGTCCTCCGCGCCGGCGCTCACGCACTGCTCGATGTGCCCCTCATTGATCTCTGCAATAGACCCGCGGTAGGTGCCCGAATGTTCGACAGACACACGCCCGTCCGTCATACATTGGCTGACCGTCACCGATTCAGACACACAGCCGATCAGTCCGCCCGCATACGCGGCCATGCCCTCGGCGATGGCGAGCCGCCCGCCCGCGTAAATACTTGAGCGATCACAGATATGACTGATCCGCAGCTGCGAAGCTCCGATATGGCAGCCGATGACGCCGCCCACATAGACCTGGCCTCTGACGGCGGCCATCGACAGATCGCCGTAAGACTCCAAAAAAACCCTTGGGGCTGTCACGGTCAGTGTCCACTCGCTTCCTGCCAGAGTCCCCGAAAACGCAGTCTTGCCGTCTTCAACCCCGTCAGTCGGCGCCAAGGTATCCGTATGTCCCCCAGGCAGCGGCATCCGATTTTCATTCGGCACAGTCCTGTCCGCCGCTTTAAACCACGCCTCCGTCAATCTGACAATCTCACGATAATTGCGCTCGCCGTCCTCCGTCAGAGACTTCAACTCCGGCAGACTGTCAAGCATCGCAGCGCCGATACAGTCATCTTTCCCTGCCTGCTCCCAGAGAAACAGCGCGTTGATGCCGGTCATGCCGCCCGCATAGGGACCTGAACAGACGATTTCGCCGGTATCATGATAGACATTGCCGTTTAATGTGAGCGCGCGGTGATTGGCGGTGACACGGGCAAAATTGGCACCGAAAATGCCGCCCACAAAGGCCTGACCGCGCACCAGCGCCGGCGACGCCTCAAAGACATCGCCGTCCAAGAGCGACTGGGATTGATTGATTCCGGCGATACCGCCCACAAAACATCCGCCGCTGACATTGCCGCCTGTATATCCGCAGCCATCCGCCTGTACGCCCGAAAACACGACACCGGCGACGCCGCCCACAAACATCTGGCCGCTGACATCCGTCTGGCTGACTGTACATTCTTCCAATTCACCCCGGCTGCGCCCGGCGATGCCGCCCACATAGTCGCCGCCCAGCACATAGCTGTCAGAGACGGATACCTTTCGGATTCTGCCCTGATTTTCCGCGCTGACAATCGCTGCCGCGGTGGACGTGGCCGTGTCTGTGCTTCCGAGGACCGCCGCCTGCCTGAATGTGATATTTTTAATCTCACCGTCATTTTGTCGGACGAAGCCGAGCATCTCACCGTCACCGCGGGCCGTCATCCTCAAACCGGAGATGGTATGCCCGTCGCCGTCATACACAGATTTTGATGACAGACGATCCAGCGGCAAAAAATCGGTGAATACATTTCCGGAATCATCCAAGGAGTTATAGACATGACTATTGGCGACAATACCTCCCTCGCCATACCAGGTAAAATCCGCATTCTGAATATATGTCATCTCCCGCTCGCCGCCGCGGGCCGCCTCAATCAATTCGAGAAAACGTATATTAAAAAGATGTCTGGCATTGGTGATCTCATAGCTGCCGTCATCTCTGACGCCGCCTGTGAGGAGATTTGACCCGTTGCTCTGCGTAAAATCGCCGCACACGCCCCGGTCATCGGACGCCGCCACACGCGCATAGATCTCCCCGTCCGGATCCAGTCCCAGAAGCTCCACAAAGCGCATCGCGCTGAAAGTATCTCTGTAATCCCTTCCCGTCACAACATTCTGTGTCTCTGAAACTTCCGGCTGCGCCGCGGCCTGTGCGCACAGCCGTGCCGCCGCATCGTCCGCCGCGTCAAAAATCATGTGCACGTGGAGTTCCCCGTCCAGATAAGCCTGAAATTTGAATGTCTCCTCTGATGTCCCCCTGAATTTGCCGTCGGCATCATAATGGCGGATCCTAGCCGGACAGCGGATCACCGCATGGGCGCCGGCGGCTTCCGGCAGCAGCAGCTGGTCACGCGCGTCCGAGCAATTGACATCCAGGGTCATTCGCAGCACGCCCTCGGCGTCATAGAGCTCCACCTTATAGGCCAGACTCGCCGTCCGCTTGGACTGGCTGCGCCGCACGGCCCACGTCAGGTCGAGTACCTCGCCGTTTTCAAAGCGCACAAAATCCAGGGACGGCGTCTGTGACGCCATGGCACGCGCCCACCGCTGATATAAAATGCCGCCAGCGGCTGCAAGACCGACGGCAAGGACAATGGCGACGAACACCCCCACCATCAGGAATCTTTTCTTCGATTCAGGAAATCGCCCTTCTCTTTCCATTCACAAAACCTCGTCTGCATAGTCCAAAATTACCTACGGCACGCTCTACCACTCTTTGGTGATCTCTTCATCCGAAATGCCATATTCCGCCTTAAACTTTTCCAAATCAGCCTTTGAACGTATACAGACGACTTCCTCAAGCCTCCCGGAATCCAGATGCCTGAAACCCGCTGTCTGCTCTCCCGTGCAGATACTGCAGTGCAGCACAGGTTTCATCTTTTCCCGATCCCAGCCTCTCACGGCGGCCTTTTTCTTGAATAATGACATATCAGGATCACTCCCATCGATATTTAAACGAAAACGATTGAAAATTGTCAAAAGATACGATATAATATCTGAGATGGGCACAGCCGCCATCCCAATTCAAGTTTTACACAAGGAGGAATTCACATGATCTGTCCAAACTGCGGCAATCAAAACAGTGATGATGTATCCCGCTGTCAATTTTGCGGCCAGCGCTTAGCACCAAAGAATCCCGCACCGGATACCTCTCAGAACCAGACACAGGGCAATCCGTCCGGCAATGACCGCTATAACGCCGGGGAAAACCGGCCTGAGGACGGTTCAAATACATCGCAATATTATTGGAACAACCCTTACAACACAGACAATCAACAAAATTCCGGCTGGAACAATCAGCAAAACCAGCAGTTCCAGAACAACCCGAACTGGAACAACCAGCAAAACCAGCAGTTCCAGAACAATCCAAATTGGAACGGCCAGACGCCATACAATCAGCCATATCAGAACAACAACTGGAACGGTGAGCCGCGCCCGAGCACCAACACGCTGGGGCTCGTGTCCCTGATCGTCAGCATCATCAGCGGCATGCTCTGCTGCTTTGTGCCGTACATCTCCATCCCGCTTGCCATTGTCGGCATCGTCCTGGGCATCATTTCCCTGAAAAAGCCGGGCGGCAAGGGCATGGGCGTCGCCGGCATCTGTATCGGCGGCGTGATGCTGATCGCTGGCATCCTGCTCTTGGTGATGGTATTCCAGATGATGCGCTCACCGGATTTTTATCAGTATTTCCGGCAATTCTACGAGGGCATGTGACTGCGCCGAGACTGCGGATTCAACCGACAGATTCAGGAGTTCCCGATTTGGAACTCCTGATCTTTTTATGCCCTCATCACAGGCTCAAACACCCGTTTTTTCTCTTTATTTTCCTCTTCCTGCGCTTTGGCCTCGGCGATCGCTTTCTCACAGAAATACTCCTGCGCGCAGAGTCTCACCTTGCCGCGCCTGTCCACGCGCTCATAAGTGTCATCCGGCATCAGTATGCGCGCCTTGACATTATCCTCAAGCTGAATGCGCAGCACCTCCATGACCTCGGCCTTGCACGCCTCGTCCTCCACCGGAAACACGATCTCCACGCGCTTGTCGAGATTGCGCGGCATCCAGTCTGCGCTGCCCATATAGACCTCCTCGATCCCGTTATTGTAGAAATAAAAAATACGACAGTGTTCGAGGAAGTTGCCCACGATCGAGCGCACGGTGATATTTTCGCTGATCCCCGGAATGCCGACCTTCAGGCAGCAGATGCCACGGACGATCAGATCGATCTTCACGCCGGCCGCCGAGGCCTCGTAGAGTTTCTCGATGATCTTCGCGTCGCAGAGCGAATTCATCTTGGCGATGATCCTGGCTGGACGGCCCTCCAGGGCGTTTTTCTTCTCCCTGTCGATCATCTCGTAGAAGCGCTCGCGGATCCAGAGCGGCGCCACGATCAATTTGTTCCAGCTCTCAGGTTCCGAGTAGCCGGAGAGCATATTGAAGACGGCCGTCGCGTCCTCGCCGATCGGCTTGGAGCAGGTCATCAGCCCCATATCGGTATAGAGCTTGGCGGTGGTATCATTGTAATTGCCCGTGCCCAAATGCACATAGCGGCGGATGCCATCCTCATCGCGGCGCACCACCAGCGTGATCTTGCTGTGCGTCTTTAGGCCGACCAGGCCGTAAATGACATGGCAGCCGGCTTTCTCCAGCATCTTCGCCCAGAGAATATTATTCTCCTCGTCAAAGCGCGCCTTGAGCTCCACCAGCACGGATACCTGTTTGCCGTTTGCCGCCGCCTCCGCTAAGGAGGCGATAATCGGCGAATTGCTGCTGACACGGTAGAGCGTCTGCTTGATGGCGAGCACATTCGGATCCTTGGCGGCCTGCCGAACAAAATCCACGACCGGATCAAAGGTCTGGTACGGGTGATGCAGCACGATATCGTGGTTTCGAATCTGGGTGAAGATGTCCTCCTCCTGATTCATCCCCTTGACCGGCTGCGGCTTATATTTTTTGATTTTCAGGTGATCGAATCCGTCGATACCATACAACTTCATGAGAAAGGTCAAATCGAGCGGGCCGTTCACCTTATAAATATCGTCATCGCTGACCTCAAACGCCTTGCGCAGGAGCTTGAGCAGCCGTTTATCCACATTATCCTCGATCTCCAG
>CAYRDY010000049.1:8156-15660 GCA_964423195.1 uncultured Catenibacillus sp.
CGGATCACCTCGCCCCACTGGCGCAGTCTCAGCTTGCTCTCAATTTCCTTGAGCAAATCCTCCGCCTCATCCTCCTCGATGGTCAGATCAGCGTTTCGCATGATCCGGTAAGGGTGCGCGCAGATGACTTTGTAATTCAGAAACAGTTTCTGAATATTCTTCTCGATGACCTGCTCCAGCAAAATGATCGTCGTCTCATCCTTTTTCTGTGAAGGGATCTCTGTAAACCGCGGCAGGACGCTTGGCACCTGGACCGTCGCGAAATCAAAATCCGTGCCCTTCTCCTCGTCCATGATCAGCGCGCCGATATTGAGCGTCTTATTTTTGATCAGAGGGAACGGCCGCGAGGAATCCACCGCCATCGGCGTCAGCACCGGATAGACGTCGCGCATAAAGTAGTCGTCGACAAATCTGGCCTGCTCCTCACTCAGATCCTCATAATTGGTGATGATGTGCAGCTTCTCTTTCCTGAGCGCCGGCAAAAAGGAGCGGTTGAAGGTATTGTACTGAGCCTCGCACAGTTCGTGCGTGCGGGCGCTGATGGCCGCAAGCTGTTCGATCGGCGTCATTCCGGAAATGTCGGGTTTCTTATATTTGGCGTGTACCATATCTTTCAGGGAAGCCACGCGGATCATAAAAAATTCGTCGAGATTGGAGGCTGTGATGCTCAAAAATTTTAAGCGCTCAAACAGCGGCAGCGACTTGTCCTTCGCCTCGCTCAAAATCCTGTAGTCAAATTCCAGCCAGCTCAGCTCGCGGTTGGTAAAATATTCCGGCTTATTTAATATCATTTCATCCATGCGCGCTCATCTCCTCTCACACGCCGCGTTTCTGGCGGAGCACCGGGCGAATGCCGAAAATATTCTCAAGCATTCCGGCCTTCTCCTCGACCATCCCCTGCTCCAGCGTAATATCATAAATCGTATCCGCCACGATCTTCATCTCGTCGCCCGCGATCACCACCCGAATCTTTTCGATCTTCTGCCGGTGGCTCTTGTCCATGGCATTGGCGATGCCGAAAATCGCTGTCAGCTTCAGCATCTCGATATAACTCTCCCTGTCGATCTCATGCGACATATCCTCATATCTCGGCACAAAGGCACTGGAATTATAGAGCACGATACATGAAATAATCTCTTTTTCGGCGTCGGAGATGCCGACAATCTCCACCTCGCGGATGATGTGGCAGGAATTGTAAACGCTGTTGGCGCCGTTGATGAACCGACCGGTGTCGTGAAGAAGCGCCGCGATCTGCAGAAGCAGCCGACTGCGCCCGGACAGTCCGGTGATCTTTTTCGTCGCGTCAAAGAGCTGCTTGGAGAGACTCTCCACATTTCGGATATGCGCCTCGTCGCTCATATATTTTCTGGCGAGATACCGGACGCTGCGGATAATATCTTTCGTGAAATCATGCGCCAAAAGATAGCGCTCCACTTTCTGGCTGTAGTCAAGCGCCATGCCGTCGCACAGGTCGGAGGTCGTCTGCCAGAGCAGCTCGGCCGAGGTCTGAGCGATCAGCTCATCCAGCACGATGATGGTCGGCACCAAGATAGACGCCAGTTCCGACGGGATCCCAAGCGCCTCTTCCACCTGATTCGGGTTTTTCGTGATTAAGAAGTCATAGGCTTTCTTAAACTGCTGCATGGTCATATTTGCCTCGCCGGTCGCCACATTCACCGACTTCATGATGGTGGAAAAAATATTTCCGACGATCACCACATGTCTGAGGCGCATCTTTTTCAGGCGATCCATGCTATAGGAGTGGATGCCATTGTCCACATATTCGCGGATAACACTGACAAAATCATTGGTTTGCCCCTCCATGGAACTCAAAAACTCGCGGACACGCAGGGCCCCCAGACGGATATTTTTGGAAAACTGCAGGATGCCGTCCTCATAGACCGATACCTGAATGCTGCCTGAGCCGATGTCAATCACCACCGCCCCCTCATTGATCAGCGTCTCGAAATTTTCCATCTTGAAGGCGATGGATTTGAGCACGAGAAAACGCTGCTGGGCATTGCTGATAATCTTGACTTTAAGCCCTGTGCGGATGCGGATCTGGTCAATGATGACATTGCTGTTGGCGGCCTCGCGCAGCGCACTGCCACCGTAGGCCACATAGTCATCCACCCTGTATTCTTCGAGCTTGAGCCTGAAATTTTTGAGCACTCGGCACAACTCATTGACCGACGTGCTGCTGATCATCCCATGTGAGTAGGTGTCACTTCCGAGATCGATCATATAGCGCACGTGGTCAAGCTCGCGGATCCCGATCTTCTTGCTGATCTCATAGACCTTCAATTCCAACTCACTGGAACCGGCCAAAATCGCCCCAAAGGTTTTCATGGCCATAAAATTCTACCTCCTTTAATCCTTTCACTGCCTGCCCGCCAGGTCATTGATAAACTGCTGGGCTGTCCGCCCGGAGAGGCCGCCGTGTCCCATCTCCCACTTCACTGCCTCCGCACACAGTGTCTCCTCCGGCATGTCGATGCCGTAGCGCCGCGCCAATACCTGCACGATATTGACGTATTCTTTCTGATTCGGCTTGCCGAAATAAATGCTGACACCAAATCGCGCGGCCAGCGACAGCTTCTCCTGCATCGAATCCCCAGCGTGGACATCGTCGCCATTCTCGCTCCGCTCACTCCACGTCTCACGGATCAGATGCCTGCGATTGCTGGTCGCGTAGATCAGCACATTATCCGGCTTCGTCTCAAGGCCACCCTCAATCACGGCCTTTAAATATTTATATTCCGTCTCAAAATCCTCAAACGACAGATCGTCCATATAAAGGATAAACTTGTAATTTCTGTTTTTAATCTGGGCGATGACGTCCGAGATATCTTTAAACTGATGCTTGTAGATCTCGATCAGACGCAGCCCGTCCCTGTAAAATGTGTTGAGAATGGCCTTGACACTCGTGGATTTGCCGGTGCCGCTGTCGCCGTAGAGCAGAACATTGTTCGCGCGCCGCCCCTCTACAAAGGCCTTCGTATTCTCGACCAGCTTTCGCTTCTGCAGGTCATAGCCGACAAGGTCATCGAGCATCACTTTCTCTGTCCTTGTGATCGGCACGATGGTCGTCTGTCCATGCGGATGCTTTGCCAGCTTAAACGCCCGGTGCAGTCCGTATTTTCCGACGCCGAAATCCCTGTAAAAATCCGTCAGCGCCGCGTACATCGCCTCCGCGGATGGCGCGCCGGCCAGCCGAGCGTTCAGTGTGTCTATGCGATCCCGCAGCGCGTGGCTGTAGACGACGCCGTGCTTATCGACACTCCTGTAGGCACTGATCAGCCCCAGAAAATGAATGCCGAACATCTCCTCCACCGCCTTCCAGTCAAAGGCATAGGCCTCCCGGAATATCTCCAGGTCATGGAGCGCCAGGTCGTTCAGGCTCCCGCCGATCGCGCCGCGCTTCTCACAGGCCATGCTGAACACATTCTCGTTGGTCGTCAAAATGTAGGTCAGATAGCCGTGCCAGAGATTCCCCGAAAAGCCGTGGCTGCCGGCGATCGAGACGATCTCGTTGATACAGTGATAGATATCGCTGACCACCTGCTCGCGGTCGCAGTCCGCCCTGTCATATGTATTGGCCGCATGGACCATTTTTTCAAAGACGTCGTCATTAAAATCCCTGTAAAGGATCAATTCGTTTTTTCTGATCTTCATATCAACTGATGCCCCCATCTCTGCATCCTATCCTGAATTTTTTCTGTCCCCGCATCATCGGCGGGTCTATCAATCTTATGATTCGATGCCCTCATAATTGCCCAATATCTTGAAATTGATCGACTCGGCCCTGATACCGGTCATCGCGTTGATCACGGCCTTGTCCGCCAGATTGCCGTCAAAATCGATGAAGAATCGGTACTGGAACTTCTGTCCCCGAATCGGGCGCGACTCAATCTTGCTCATGTTCAGACCGTTAAAAATAAAATGGGACAAAATGCTGTAAAGGGATCCGCTCTCATGCGGCACCTGAAAACAGATACTGATCTTGTTCGCCTGCGGTTTGAAGCGCCGCCTGTTGTGAATGATGATAAAACGGGTGGTATTGTCGTTGATGTCATTGATCTCCTGCACCAGAACCTCAAGCCCATGCGCCTCGGCCGCCCGGACGCTGGCGATCGCCGCCTGATGGCGGTCGCCGTCCTCAAGCACCTTCTTGGCCGCGATGGCGGTGTTCTCCATGCTCACCTCATTCCACGCCTTATCCCTCAAAAAGCGGCGGCACTGCATCAGCCCCTGCGGGTGCGAATAGACGGTGGTGATGTCGTCGAGCGACGTCCCCGGTAGGCCGAGCAGCGCGTGTTCCACCTTGATATCGTGGACGCCGACCACATAGATATCACGCGATGCCAGCAGATCATAGACATCCGTGATGATACCCGTCGAGGAATTTTCAATCGGAAGCACCCCGTACTGGGCGCGCCCGCCCGCCACCTCGTCCATGGCTTCCTTAAAAGTTGGGACATTGTAGCTGTCCACGTCCGTGCCAAAATAACCGTCCATCGCCTGCTGTCCGTAGGCGCCGCGCACGCCGGCAAACACGACCCTGGTCTGCGGCGTCACCCTGTGCTCATCGATGCTGAAACCGAAATTTTCCTTATCCGTCTGAGCGATCAGCGCGTACTGGCGCATGCGGCTGATGGTCATGATCTGAGCGAACAGAGACTCGACGCCCTGGACATTAAAATCCGTGTGCGCGAGCGCCCTGACCTTCTCGATCTTTTCTCTCTCGCGCTCCTTGTCAAGTACCGGCTTGCCGATCGACAGTTTGTATTTCGCCACGTCCTCAGACACAAGCATCCGCGCCTCAAAAAGCCTGACGATCTCTTGGTCGATCTCGTCAATCTTGTCTCTCATCTCACGTAATGGATTCATCTGGATAACACTCCTTTAACCGCCGCAGCAGCTGCCGCCTGTCATAGGTGGAGAGAAATGCGCCCTCCGCGGCATACTGATTCATCCGATACAATTCCTCGCCGGTAAAATTCAGATATTTTTTCAGCATCGCATATTCTTTTTTCAGATTTGTATCACAGATCGTCATATCATCCGTGCCCACAGTCACGCGCAGTCCCATATCGAAATACTGCCTGATCGGATGATTCTCATACCCCGGCACCGAGTAGGACTGAATATTGCTGGTCGGACACATCTCCAGAAGAATTTCTTTCTCCTTAAGCATCTCAAGCAGTTCGGGATCCTCCATCGCCCGCAAGCCGTGTCCGACGCGCTTCGCCCCGTACTCGACCGCCTGGCGAATACTCTCCGCCCCGACCATCACCCCCGCGTGTACCGTAAACGGAATATGCTCATCCCGCAGCAGCTTAAACTGGCCCTCATACATTTTGTTTCCGTAGGTAAACTCATCTCCGAGGATGTCCACACCGGCCACGCCGCGTCCCAGATAATTGACCGCCTCCACGATGGTGGCAAAATTATCCTTCTCATCGGCTCCCCGCATCGTGCACAGGATCAGATTCGCCTTGATATTGCGGCTGTATTCCATGCCGTGGCGCAGCCCCTCGACGGCGGCCTCCACCACCTGAGCCTGCGACAGGCCGTGCTGCGTGTGAGACTGCGGCATCAGGCGGATCTCTGCATAGATGATCCCCTGACGGTCCAGATCCATCACCAGCTCGCTGACCACGCGTCGGATCGGGCGCCGTGCCTGCAGCACGGCCAGCGTCAGGTCAAAACGTTTTAAATAGTCCTCCATATTTGTAGTCTCCGCCGCGACCACGAGATAATCCTTAATTTTGTTGATATCGTAGGTTGGCAGATAGGCATCCTGTTCCCGCGCAAGCTCGATCAGCGTCTGCGGGCGGATGGAACCGTCCAGATGTACATGAAGCTCTATCATACAATTCTCCATTCCGCCGCCTGCCTTGCCGGCGGCACAAATAGTATTGACTTACTTCGTCTCGGTCTTTTCTCTCAGTGTCAGATCATCCAACAGCTGGCGCACCGTCCTGTGGAGGTACGGGTGCAGATACCACGATGCGATCTCTGCCAGCGGCTCCAGCACAAACCGGCGATTCTGCATATCCGGATGTGGTATCGTGAGCTGCTTTGTATTGATGATACAGTCATCGTAAAAAATGATGTCCAGATCCAGTGTGCGCGGACCCCAGCGCTCATGGCGCTCACGCCCGAATGTCGCCTCGATCTGATTCAGTGTGTCCAGAAGCTCACCTGGCTCCATGAAAGTCTCAATCTCCACACAACCGTTTGAAAAATCCGGCTGGTCCTCCACCCCGTAAGGCTTGGTGGTGACAAACTGTGAACAGGCGGTCACGGTGATATCGTCGGTATTTTCAAGTTCCGCCAGTGCCCGCGCGAGCGTCTCCTCCTTGTCACCCATGTTGCTGCCCATAGAGATGTAGGCGATATGTCTGCCGCGGACGATCTCCACGCCCGCCGCGTCTAAATGCAGTCCCACCGGCGCCCACGGCTTTTCAAGCCTGAGCCTTATCTTGTCCACCACAGGGAAGCTGCGCAGAATCTCCTTGGCCAGATACTCCGCGGCGGCCTCGATCATGCGGAAAGTCCGCTTTGTCATCAGGTCACTGAGCATCTGACAGACACCGCCGTAATCGACGGAGTATTCCAGTGCGTCGCTGCTGCCCGCCCGATAAGTGTCCAGAAAAAGATCCGCGCTGATCACAAACATCTGCCCCAGCTTGTGTTCGGCCTCATAAACGCCGTGACGCGCGTAAACTTCCAGATTTCTGATCGTAATTCGATCCATGGTTGAATCATTCTCCTTTTTTAAGTCTTCATTTGCGATATGTAACATCTGTATATTTAATGCGGCTGCCTTTTTTCGACTCAGCCTTTTTGAGCATCTACGCCGGTTTCATGTCCCTGCCTTTTTAATGGCCTCCGCCATCATAATCGTCTGCCGGTTGGCTTTGATGTCATGGACCCGGACAAAGGCGGTTCCAGCCATCACCGCTATCACCGTCGTCACACAGGTGCCAAATACCCGCTCATCCACCGGGGCGTCCAGTGTCAGCCCGATCACGGACTTCCTGGAGGCGCCCAGCAATACCGGATAACCGAGCTCATTAAATCTTTCAAGGTATCTGAGCGCCGTCAGATTGTCGGCATAGGTTTTCCCAAAACCGATTCCCGGATCAATGATGATCCTGTCATCGTCGATACCTGCCGCCTTGGCGATTTCAACGCTCTGCTTCAGATCGGAGATGCACTCCGCCATAAAATCATCATAGGACGGCTCTGTCCGATTGTGCATCAGGCAGCAGGCTGTGCCTGAGCGCTTCACAACCTCCGCCATCCGCGCGTCATATTTGAAACCCCAGATGTCATTGACCATTGATGCGCCCGCGTCGATGGCCGCGTCAGCCACGGCGGATTTATAGGTATCTACAGAGATCGGCACCGGAAACGACGCATGGATCCTCTCAATGACCGGCAGGATCCTCTGCATCTCAGCCTCATCGGATAAATCCTGCCTATAGCCGGGCCT
>CAYRDY010000050.1:0-9345 GCA_964423195.1 uncultured Catenibacillus sp.
TAAGTTCGCGCTTCGCCTTTGGCTCGCGCTCTCTAAGTGCTCATATTATACCATGTCCACTAAGCTCATGCTGCGCTAAAGCTTGCATTCGCTAAGGGTCCAGGTATAAACTCGCACTAAGTTCGCGCTTCGCCTTTGGCTCGCGCTCTCTAAGTGCTCATATTATACTACACAGCGCTCAAAAAATAAAGCTGTCATTCAATATTTCTGTCTCAGAAATATTCATCGATTTATCATAAATATCATAATAAAGATTTATTTTTTTAAGATTTCCATTGATTTATCCTGTCATATAGTTTAAGATTAAAAAGACGATAAGCGAAAATTTTTTCATTTTCTACCTGTATGATATATTAATTTTCTGTCAACGCAGAAAATAATATCATATAGTGGATTGCTCCTGCGATCCCAGAACAAAAAAAGAAAGAAGGATGCATATGCAAAAGAAAAAACGGATGATTGGGATGATTACAGTCATTGCCATGATCATGTCACTGATGTTCTCATCCAATATTATGGCAGCCACGACCAATTCAGGCAATCTGACCGGCCAATTTGTGACCCGCCTTTATAAGACCGTATTTAACCGGGAACCTGATCCGGTCGGATACAACAACTGGGTCAAACGTCTGACCACTCATGACTGCAACGGTGCCACAATAGCAGAAGGGTTTTTCTGCAGCGATGAACTGACAAAGAAAAATATTTCCGATGAGGCATTTATCAACCTTTTGTATCAGGCACTTTTTGACAGGGCATCTGATCCTGCCGGTTTTGCTTACTGGAAGGATATGCTCGCCAACGGTCTTTCACGACGCTTTGCCCTCAAAGGATTCATAGAATCTGCTGAATTTACAAATCTCTGTGAAAAATATCAAATTAACCGCGGCAACATCACGTTGACCGAATACAGAGAAAAAAATCCGAATGTCACAAAATTTGTGTCGCGCTGTTATAAATTGGTTCTTGGCCGGACTGCGGACATCAACGGTCTGAACGACTGGACGCACAGGCTGCTCAGCGGGCAGGAAGGAGCCGGGAAAGTCGCATACGGATTCTTTTCCTCCGATGAATTCACCAATAAAAAACTTTCTAATTCAGACTATGTCAAACTGCTCTACCAAGTACTCATGGACCGTACTTATGACCAGGCCGGATTAAATAACTGGGTCGGTGAGCTCGCCTCAGGCGCAAGCAGATATCATGTATTTTTAGGTTTTGCAAATTCCACTGAATTTAGTAAAATCTGCGCACGCTATGGCGTTTCTGTAGGCAAATTGGATCCTGAGAAACCTGCCACACCTGGCGGCTCTTCCGGTAGCTCAGGCGGAAGTTCCGGTTCTTCGGGCGGCTCAAGCGCTAACGCATATGGCAGCAACACCACAGTGTATATTTCCGCTACAGGATCAAACGTGTATCACAGAATCAATAACTGCAGAAATATGAATCCTGCCACAGCACACTCAATGACCAAGGGCGAGGCCGAAGCCAAAGGTTACAGGCCTTGCAAAAACTGCTGGCATTGATCCGACAGCCGGGAACCCACATCATTTCCGGGTTTCCGGCTTAACTTAACAGCGCTCTATTCTGATAATATTTCCTCCATCATCGCCTCGCTGATATAAGGTTTCTGATTGGACATGCGCTCCCCGAAATATGTCTTCGGATAGGCCTTGGAGGTGTCTTCGATCACGCACTCAATGAGCAGCGGCGCTCGTCGATTCCACGCATTCACAAAGGCTGCCGCCTTGTCCGCGTCGGCAGCAAAATGGGATTCAATGCCGTAGGCCGTCCCGATGCGGCAAAAATTCGGCGTCTCATAGCCATACCGGCTCGCCGCCCCAAAGTATTTGGAATCGAAGAAATCATCCTGTTGCTGACGAATGAGCCCCAGCGAGTGATTATTTAAAATGACGATCAGCACCGGAAGGTGTTCTCGCGCCACCCACTGCAGCTCCTGAATATTCATCTGAAACCCTCCGTCACCACAAAAACAGACGGAAGGCATGCCCGTCGCGTAATGTGCGCCGATCGCCGCCGGAAGCGCGAATCCCATCGCCCCGTGGCCGCCGGAAAAGAGCATCCGCTGGCCCAGTTTGACCGGAAAAGACTGCGCCATCCACAGCTGATGCTGCCCCACATCACTGCAGATCACACATGGCGTCGGAATTTTCGCGCCGATTTTTTCTATGGCCAGATTCGGCGCTCTGCCCTCGGAACCCACGTCAAAGCGGCGAAGCTCGTCTCGCCATTTCCGGCACTTCAAGAGCCATTCTCCGCGCGCGCTGTCCACTAAAGGCCGCTCCTCATGCGCGCTCTTTGATTTCCTTTTCAGGGCAAATCTCACAAAATCACGCGCATCCGCGCAAATCTTAATCTCATCCGCATGGACGCCGCGCATCAGTTCACTGGCATCCAGATCGATCCTGACAATCTCAGCCCCAGCAGCAAATTTCTCCGTCTTCTGACCGGTCTGCCTCGGACACAGGCTGCACCCTAGGCTCAGCAGGAAATCCGCCTTCCGGTCGACAATGATATTGGCATAGCGATGGCCATAGGCCGCGCCCAGATAGCCAAAATTCAGCGGATGATCCGCGGGCAGCAGATCCCTCGCCGGCAGACTCGTCACCACCGGAATCCGCAGCCAATCGATCAGTTCAAGCAACGTCTCTCGAAACTCGTAATCCCTCGCAAACCCGTTTCCGATCAGAAGCACCGGCCGGCGCGCAAGACACAGCTTCTCATAAACCTCCGAATAGACATCGCAGCCACCCGGAACAAAATCCGCTGCGCTGTCTGCCTCATGTGTGCCCTGCGGCATACTGATCTCATACGCATCCGGCGGCAATTCAATCTCTTCCCTCTGAATATTCATGGGCAGATCAATCAGCACCGGCCCTCTGCGGCCCTCGCGGGCAATCCGGAAAGCCGTCCTCAAAACCTGGGGAAGTCTGTTCTTATCCCTGACCTGTACGGCATATTTCGTGATCGGGGACGCCATCGCCACAATATTTGTCTCCTGAAATCCCTGCTGCCTGAGCGTCGCCACGTCCGTGTACTCATAGGTATTCAGCTGCCCCGTCAAAAATACCACCGGCACCGAATCATAATAAGCGTCCGCGACACCTGAGAGCAGATTGATGGCACCGGGACCGCTGGTGGCATACACGACCGCACACTGACCCGACGCCTTCGCATAGCCGCAGCCCGCAAAGGCCGCCCCCTGCTCATTGTAACAGCTGTGGTTGCGGGCATTTTTATTTTTTCCGATTGAATCGATCAGGTGAGCGATCATCGTTCCCTGATAGCCGAAAAAGTCACGGATTCCCTGCCTCACAAAAAATTCCACAATATAATCCGCAGCCTTCATTTTACCCCTCCCCGCAGATAACGCTTCATTCTCGCCGCAAATTTTCCCTGTCCGCGCATGGAGAGCGTCTCATAATAGATCCGGTCGATCTCCCTGTCCAGAGAAAACGTCTGATGATACCTGGCATACTTCTTCTGTGCCTTAATATACGGGCCAAACAGTGTCATCAATCTGTCATAATTTTTGGCGCCGGCAAGATTTAGTATTCTCTTTCGGTTCTTTTCATAATAACTCTGCAGCCGGTACTTGTCGCCGGCCATATTGACCATATCCCAGCAATACTGCCTGTAATCCATCAGGCGTCTCAGCTTCCTGCGCTTGCCGCCGATTCTGAGCCTTGCCTTAAAGAAACTGTCCATGTGCGGACAGGCCTCTAAGAATTTCTCGCCGGAAATATAAGGATTTTCGAGCACCGTCAGTCTCGGCGTATCGGGCGTTTCCAAAATTTTCAGCGTATTTTTCCCAAGCCCTGCCCTCACATAGCCTTCCCAGTCCAGCGGAATGAGAAAACTGCCCGCGTCAGTCTCCAGAAGCTGGACTCTGTCAAAAATTTCCTTTTTATAGATCTGATTTTTCGTCCCCTTCCGCACAATCACCGACGCGTTATCGCACTGATAGGCGCGCATGGCCAGCTTTAGCAGCCTACCGCCGACAGGCTTCCTGCCGGAGAGCAGCAGGCAGCGCACCAGAAATTTGGACACCAGCCATTTCCCGTAACCCTCCATGGCATACTGGTAAGTATTGGCGCGCCAGCCCAGCTCCAGCATCGTGATCAGCTTCTTCGCCATCGCGTTCGGCGGATAGGCGCGCAGAATCTCGATTCTGATAAAAATTCCATGATTGACGTAATTGCGGCCCTCATTGATATTCATGTAAAACGTCTCTGTGTCGCCGTAACGTGCGCTGTAAAATTCGGGATACCACGGATTGGTAGACAGCGATTCCAGGCTCCGCGATTTTGGCAGACTCGCCCCGCAGATTTTCAGAAAGCGCTGAAAATTCGGCGCCGTCATGTAGACACAGCGGCAGTCGTCATGCTCAGGGATACCCTTGCCGCTCATCAGGAACAGTGTCAATTTCGGATGTAAAACATATTCAATATCATTTTCCGCACAGATCTGATGGATCTCAGTCAACAGCTGACCGATCACCCGCTGCAATTTCGTCATTTTCTATCTCCTCAGCATCCGGTATCCGATACAGATCCTGATACCATTTCCAAAATGTTTGCCTCCCGCCAAAAGTCTTATGGAGCGGATCCGTGTTCCCCGTCCACAAATATCCGGAGATTGTCCGATAAATCTCGTATTTCTCAAACGCGCTGAGTCCGGCATCCACTGCCATCCGATAATATCTGACGGCCGTCTTTTCCATGCCGTCCGCCTCATAGAGATCACCCAGGAGCTTCCATGCCGAACCGCACACGGCTGCTTCATCTCCCACGGATTCCGGCGCGACTTGCGCCGTCCGCGGCATTCGGGCTTTTGGCGCGCCTTGCACGGCCATGGGCTCCCCTGTATTCTCATCGATATACGTCTGAACCTGGGTGATCAGCGCATCCGCCGTCTGCCGGCCTTCCGAATATGCCCAGGCGGCCTTCCAGCCCGCGACATCCCCGTGCACGCCCAGAAAGACATAGGCCTCCCGAACCGTGTCCTTAAAAGCAGTATCCGCCCGCATCCGCTTCAGGATACCCGCCGCGGCGCGCGCATCATCCGTCAGCTCAATCTCAAGTAGATATATGGCTTTCAGCGCCTCTGTCTGGTCATAAAAAATCTCCTCCAGGATCCGCGCCGTCTCAGAATCTCTGTTTTCCCACAGATATGCCGTGATTTCCTGCAGTTTTGGCCTCAATTCCTCCATGATCTTCAGGCGAATCAACCCGTTATTGGTCTGCTGCCACGCCTGGACATAATTCTCCAGAGAATATGGCAGGCGCTTGGCCTCACCGAGGCAGTCGAGCCGGTACTTTAAAAATTCCCCGTCCTCCGGCCAGATGCCCAGACAGCGATCAACAATCTCCGGCAGCTTGTCCGGAGACGTGCAGGCACACGCCCTGCACTTCATTTTCCACAGACTGATATTTTCGGGATAAACCTTTAGCAGCTCGTCTGTCAACTCATCGGCGGCCTCCGGCATTTCCTCATCCATCAGCAGATTTGCGGCCCGGCGCATTTTCAAGATGGCCGCCTCGATCCGCGCCAGTTTCGTGCTCAATCTGCGATGATGCTTCCATATCTCGATCAGTCGGCCCGCCCTGGCCACACGGTTTGTACAAAATAATGTGTAAACGGCCGCGTAGAAGATGCGCTCGTCCAGCTTCACAAGTACCGGATGCGTGAAGCGATAGATATGATTCCAGTCCTCGCGCCCGATCATCTCTCTCCTGAACTGAAGGCTATAATAATCCTCAAAAAATTCGGACAGCTCTGTCAGCGTCATCTTTTCCGTCAGCAATTCCGGGGCAATCCCCGTCTCTTTGACTTTCTGTATATATTTGATCCTGCAGTTATACGCCAGCAGCTCCATATGCTCTGTGCTGTTGGCGTGATTCTCCCGCGAGATCGCCATGCCGAAGAGCTTTCGGCGCGTCGCAATGCGCTCATAGCGCCGTCGGTTGATCCTCGGCAGATATTCCTTTTGTATTTCTCTGTAACTGATCTCTGCGCTGGACACCGTCTCATGGGATTCCCGCTCCGTGACCGGGGGCACAAACATCCAGTCGTCCCCGTAATGCCAGGTCAGAAACTCATTGGACGCCCTCGGAATCATGACCATCATATCCTCAAACGGCACGGATTTGACGCCGGTAAACATCCGCTTCTCAAAGCGGAACGGGACACCGCCCCAGCGCAGTGCGTAATAATGGCATTTCTCCTCCGGAAAAGTAAAAATTTCATTCTCTATTTTATTCAGGACATAGCGCTTTCCCTTCAGAAGACTCAGCATCTTATATTCCAGAAATTTTTCGGGCTCAATCTCCCATCTCCCGCTGAAAATGGCCGCGGAATTGACCAGATCCGAGTAGAGCATCATGCCCTCGACATATTTTTGGTAGGCCTCCTCGCCGTCCGGTATCGGATCAAGGATAAAGATGTCTATGACCTCACCCGCCCGGTCCCGCCCCGGAATCTGATGCGTGTGGATCGCGGCCACCGAGGTGTCCATGTATCGCGGAAATCCGTTGGTGTAATTGCAATCCAACTCCGGCGCCACGAGCGTGCGGTTCGGCAAAAGCTGCGTCTTTGCGACGGCCTTGAGCCTGTCCCAGTTCTTTCTGGTCATGTAAATATCGATATCGTCGTCCCACGGAATAAAACCCTTGTGCCTCAGCGCCCCGATCAGCGTGCCGCTGGCGGTAAAATATTCGATGTCATTCTTCCTGCAAATGGTATCAATCTCTTTGAGCAGCTTCAGCAGCTGTTTTTGTTTCTCAACCATTGCCTCTCCTTTACTGATCCCTGTCTGTCAATTCGGGGATCTCAAGCATTTATTTTTCACTGTCTATGCGTTCGGGGTCTCAAGCATCTGCTTCCCGCTGTCAATGAGTTCGAGAATCTCAAGCATTCTGATGGATTCGCTGTGAAACAGGCGGGTGCACTCTATCCGCCCATCCTTGATCATAATCATCATCTCATGCAGAAGATAGCGGAAGCCATTGCCCTCAAAATTGAAACTGTAATGCTTTGTCCCCTTCTGATTTAAAAATCTGGCCTCGAAATAGCCGGTATTCCACCACTCGCCGTCCAGCACCACCCGACCCTCGCGGCCGATGATATTCATGCGGTTCTCGATCGCCACGCCTGATCCGGCCTCCAGCACCGCGACCGCGCTCGGATAATTCATCGTCACCGCGCGGTAAATGACCCTGTCGCCGTCCCGCACGCAGTGATTGGTCAGCCCGCTGTATTTCTGTCCCAAAATTTTGACGGCCGCGCAGATCGGATAAATCATCATATCACTGCGCGGTCTATGTTTGTCATCATCGCGGACAGCGCACTGGATCGCCGCCACATCGCCGATCAGACCGCCCTGCAGCAGCCAGACCAGCTGATTGAAAGCGCGCAGATAAACCATCGGTATTTTTTCGAGCAGAAACCGTCCCTTGGCCGTCGCCAGCTCAAACAGGCCGCGCAGTTCATCGGAGCTCGATGTGACCGGCGCCTCGCAGATCACGTATTTCCCCGCCTCAAGCGCCCTCCGGCAGTAGTCTGCCCGGTCCGACGCGCATTTGACATAGATTATATCATTGCCCTCCAGAAAGGCATCCCAGTCATCATATGAAGCAGCCATCGGATATTTTTTCGCAAAATCATTTGCCAGAGATATATTTTCCGAGTAGACATCCCGCACATGGATGCCGCTGACATACTTCGCCTCCTCGGTCATGCCGCCGTCATCCAGATCGTCTGTCACAATGCCGATACAGTAAATTTTGTCCCGCTCATTGCGCAGCTGGGTGCTGGAAATATTTTTCGTCCTCTCCAGATACACCACATGGCAGTAATTTTCCAGATAATCAAATTTTCCGTACCAGTCCGACCCCAAAACCAGCGTGTCGATCCCATAGTGCAGAATATCATTCAGCTTCTGCCCCTGGTATTCCTCGACAATGATCTCATCGGCAAATCCGGTCTTTCTGACATTTTCTATCCTTGTCAGCAGGTTGTCCTGGACGTTGAGCTTGCCGCGCTCGATGTCGAAACTCTCGCTGGTCACACCGACGATCAGATAATCGCCCAGCGCCCTCGCGCGCTTTAGGATGTTGTAGTGTCCCTGATGAAACAGGTCAAATGTCCCATAAGTTATAATCTTTTTCACAATACGGCTCCTTGCCTTTTTTATATGAAAGCCCCTGCAAACAGCCATGCGCGCTGTCCTGTGCACGACGTGGCCTATCTCTTCGCGGTGTTGCCCTGCGCGTGGCGGAGTGTGTTATCTCGCCGCCAGTCGTCGCTGCATATAGTCGTGCGCGCTGTCTTCAAACGCATCATCCAGCGCCCGCAGTTCGATGTCCGGATATCTCCGACGCAGCGCCGTCTCTAAAATGTGGTCGGCAAGCCGCGGGTTTTTCGGCAACAGCGGGCCGTGGCTGTAGGTCGCGAAAACATTTTTATATCGGGCACCCTCTGTGCCATCCTCCCCGTTGTTGCCGTAACCGGCGAGGACTTTGCCCATCGGGCGCACGCCCGCGCCGAGATAAGTCTTCCCCGAATGATTCTCAAATCCGACCACCGTCAGGCCGCCGTCCTCCGCGCCGCACTGATACATCATGTTGCCGATCATGCGGTCTCTGCATCCAACGGTGTAGAGATCGAGCGCGCCGATAAAATCGCACTGCTGTCCGTCCCACGTCTTATAATAATTGCCGAGCATCTGATAGCCGCCGCAGATGGCCAGGAAAACTTTCTCATCCTCCACGGCCGCCCGGATCTGTGCGGCTTTGCCCGACGCCAGGTCTTGGAGCAGTACTTCCTGCTCAAAATCCTGGCCGCCGCCGATAAAAAACAGATCAAAGTCATCAATGTCCAGCCTGTCACCCACGGATATACCGGTCACCTCCGTGCGGATGCCGCGCCACTGCATGCGCCGCTCCATACAGATGATATTTCCCCGGTCGCCGTAGAGATTCAAAATATCCGGATAGAGATGACATATTCTTAATTCATACATTTTCCTGTGCCCTACTCCCAAAACTCCTTAAAACCGTAAGTTTTGCTAAAAATCTCGCGGATGTCCAGCATCGCCGTGTAGGTCGGCATGATATACACCGGAACCTTTCCCTGCCCCGCCGGCCGCGTGCCGGTCGTTTCCATCTCCGTGCCGCCCGGCTGCGCGCCAGTCATTTCTGCCTCCGTGCCGCCCGGCTGCGCGCCGGTCGTTTCTGCCTCCGTGCCGGCCGGCTGCGCGCCGGCACTTCGCAGCGCCGTCTGCCCGACAGCCTCACGAATCAGTTCTCCGTAATCCCTGAACAC
>CAYRDY010000050.1:9445-15588 GCA_964423195.1 uncultured Catenibacillus sp.
GCAGCGCCGTCTGCCCGACAGCCTCACGAATCAGTTCTCCGTAATCCCTGAACACCCTGATTTTTCCCTGAGGCAGCCCCGCGTACTTAAAGCGCAGCGCCATATCATCCGCCCGCAGTCCAGCCACCCAGATGCCGGCGAGCATCTCCGAGACATCGCTCAGCTTCTCAAAATCCACGTCCCAGATCCAAGAAATGTCGGTGCCGTCCGCATATCGGTCATTGAGCGCCACCACAAAGAGCGCAGGTGACGTCAGGTTGCTCAAAAAATTCAATACCTGATTGCAGCCCGCCGGATTCTTGATCAGTATCATCCGCAGATCCGTCCCGTCAATGGTAAACTTCTCCATCCGCCCGAAGCCGCACTCAAAACTGCCAAGCGCGTTCACGATGATGTGATGCTCAAGGCCGAGGACATATCCCGCCGCCGACGCTGCGGCTGCGTTATAAATATTATAGCCGCCCGGCAGATTGATGACCGCCGTATATTTTTTTCCGCCGAGCCTCAAAAGAATCGTGGAGCCCTCCGCCGTACTCTCGATCACCCTTTCCACCGCCACATCGGCCGGCGGCCGGTGAAATCCGCAGTTCGGACAGCGGAATCCGCCCAGATGCCCGTAGGTCACATAGTCGTAGACATACTCGGTCTTGCATTTGATACAGTACGGGGCGTCTGACATCTCCTCCACCCGATTTTTATAGATCTCGCTCTCCACGCCGTAAAACACGACCCTGTTTTCCACCTCATCCCTGATCGAGACGGACAGCGAGTCATCCGCGTTGAGGCAGACCACCGCGCTCGGCGAATTCCTGATTCCGGCCAGAATACTGTTCAGCGTGTGCGTGACCTCGCCGTAGCGGTCAAGCTGATCCCTGAAAATATTGGTCACGACCACGCATCTGGCGTTCAGATACTGGCTGACCGTCTTAAACGCCGCCTCGTCGCATTCGACTAAGGCATACGGATATTTATTTTTGCCGCCAAGCGTCGAATTCATGGCAAACTCCGCGGTAATGCCGCTCAGCATATTCGCCCCCGATTTGTTGGCAAAATACCGGCAGCCGGAATCCGCCAGGCACTTCTCGATCATGCGCGAGGTCGTGGTCTTTCCGTTCGTGCCCGTGACCACGATCGCGGTCACATTCCGAGCCAGCACACCGAGGAGCTTCGGCTCAATGGCCAGCGCGATGCGCCCCGGCATATTGGTGCCGCCCCGACCCAGGCACCTGAGTACAGTTCTTGATAATTTACATGCAGTCACTGCCAAAAATGTCCTGATTTTCATCGTCGATTACTTTCTGAAAAATGCTTCCTTCTCGTCAAATATGGTCGGATCATCCCGCACCTGAAGTGCCAGCGCCAGCAGGCGCTCTCTCGTATTCAGGCTCTGATCGTCGATCACCATTTCGAGCAGCCGATCAAGCACAGCGCCGAGCAGCGGCCCCGGACGGATACCCGCCCCGATCAGATCCCGCCCGTCAACAGCCAGGTTTTTGAGTTCAAAGCACTGATTCTGCGCGATGATCCGCTCATAAATCCTTCGCTTTTCTTCCAGGAGTCTTAGCTTCTCCGGCACCACCGCCGGATTCTTAGCCTTCACGTCCGCCGTCTGTACCTTGATAAAATCATCGAAAATGTCCCGCCCCACGCGGTTGAGCGCACGGCGCACATCGATCTCATCCGCCAGATACTTCAGTCCATGCCACCGGATCAGGCGTATCACAAGGCTCGACGTGTGATTGTCAAATTTCAGACGCCTCAATATTTTCTCCGCGATCGCGGCACTGACTTCCGGATGGCGATAAAAAATATCCCTTCCGTCTGCCGTCGTCTTTTTCACCGCCGGCTTGCCAAAATCATGCATCAACATGGTCAGTCGCATGACGGTTGTCGGCTCCGATGCCTCCAGCGCTTTTAATGTATGCACATCCACCGTATAGATATGATTCGGCGTATTCTGCACCACCCCGACGATCGCGTCGTATTCCGGCATGATCACCGAGGTGATCCCCAGCTCATAAGCTCTCTGAATATAGTCCGGATGCGCCGACACAAGGAGCCTGACCAATTCCGCCTGAATGCGCTCGGCGCTGATATTCTTAAGAAGGGCGGTCTTCTCGCGGATCGCCGCCGCCGTCTCATCCTCTATCTCAAACCCAAGCTGAGCCGAAAATCGCACCGCCCGCAAAATCCGCAGCGCGTCCTCGTCAAACCGATCGCCGGCCCTGCCCACGCAGCGGATCACATGGCGCCTCAAATCTCCAATCCCGTCAAAGAGATCGACAAGCCCCGCCGCAGGGCTGTAGGCCATCGCGTTGATCGTAAAATCGCGCCGCTTTAAATCCTCGGCCAGGCTGCGCGTAAACGTGACCTCCCTCGGATGCCGGTTGTCCTCATACGCGCCGTCCACCCGATATGTCGTCACCTCAAAATGCCGCTTCCCCAGCATGACCGTGACCGTCCCGTGCGCGATACCGGTATCCACCGTCCGACGAAAGAGCGCTTTCACCTGCCGCGGCAGCGCCGAGGTCGTAATATCCCAATCCTCAGGCTCCCTGCCCAGCAGATAATCCCGCACACAGCCGCCCACGGCGTAAGCCTCAAAGCCGTGGCCGCAGAGTGTGTCTATGATCCAACGGACATCCTGAGGAATATTTATCTCCATGGTCAACCACCTCATCCGATCTCCATAATCGTGCTCACTAAGTGCTCTTTTGATAGCCTATTCACTAAAGATTTTAATATGCCTTACCCCAGTAAACCATTGCCTTGGCCGGTCTGCCGCAGCACACGCATCGATCGGAGAGATGCTCCTGAGCAAACGGTATACATCTGGAAGTCGCCGTCGTGTCCTCCTTGATCTTCATCTCGCAGGCCTCGTCGCCGCACCACATGGCCTTGACAAAGCCCGGTTTATTCTCGATTGTGTCCTTAAATTCCTCGTAATCCCGCGCGACAAACGTATGCGCGTCGCGGTGGACTCTGGCGCGCTCAAACATTTCCCTCTGCATCGTCTCCAGTGTCTCCCCGACTTTGCTCTCGATCTCATTCAGAGGCGCGACGATCTTCTCCCGCGTATCGCGGCGCACGATCACCGCCTGGCCGGCCTCGATATCCTTCGGGCCGATTTCCACGCGCACCGGGACGCCGCGCATTTCCGCCTCCGAGAATTTCCAGCCCGGACTCTTGTCGCTGTCGTCCACCTTGACCTTAAACCCGCCAAGGCGCTCCCTCAGCTCATAAGCCTTGTCCAACACGCCCGGCTTATGCTGCGCCACCGGAATGACCATGACCTGTGTCGGCGCGATCCGCGGCGGGAGTACCAATCCGCTGTTGTCGCTGTGTACCATGATAATCGCGCCGATGATCCGCGTGGACAGCCCCCACGAAGTCTGGTGGACATACCGCAGCTGATTGTCCCTGTCCGTGTACTGGATATTGAACGCCCTGGCAAAACCGTCGCCAAAATTGTGGCTCGTGCCGGACTGCAGGGCCTTGCCATCATGCATCAGCGCCTCGATCGTATCTGTCGCCTCGGCGCCGGCAAAATTTTCCTTCTCGGTCTTGCGCCCACGGATCACGGGGATCGCCAGCACTTCCTCACAGAAATCGGCATAGATATTGAGCATCAACTCCGTCCTGGCCTCGGCCTCCTCCGCCGTCGCGTGGGCTGTGTGCCCCTCCTGCCACAGAAATTCCCTGGAGCGCAAAAACGGGCGCGTCTCCTTCTCCCAGCGCACCACCGAACACCACTGATTGTAAATCCTCGGCAGATCGCGGTAAGACTGAATGTCCTTCGCGTAGAAATCGCAAAAAAGCGTCTCGGATGTCGGACGCACGCACATCCGCTCCTGCAGCGGCTCCAGACCCCCCTGCGTCACCCAGGCCACCTCCGGCGCGAAGCCCTCCACATGATCTTTCTCTTTCTGCAAAAGGCTCTCCGGAATAAAGAGCGGCAGATAGACATTTTCCACACCCGTCGCCTTAAAGCGGACATCCAGCTCCCTCTGGATCGCCTCCCACAGCGCGTAGCCCGCCGGCTTGAGTACCATGCATCCCTTCACACTTGTATAATCAATCAAATCCGCCTTTTTCACGACATCCGTATACCACTGGGCGAAATCCTCCTCCATCGAGGTGATCGCTTCGACCAGTTTCTTTTCCTTTGCCATACCGTATTCCTCCAAAAATAAAACATCCGTCAATTCTTTCAGTAAAAGTCTGTCAGCCTGTTAAACTTAAAGATACCATAAATGCATCTCAATTTCAAGGCAAACTTCCATGCCCCGCAAGCGGCGCGACACCATGGATATAAACTGATTGCTCCGCACTTCACGGTCTCCGCTTCGCTCCGGTCGGTGCTAAACGTGCGCCACTGGCGCACAGCTCTCCGCTCCGCTCCGGTCGGTGCTAAACGTGCGCCACTGGCGCACAGCACCCCGCCCGAACCGCGAAAAAAAGGACTATCCGCCGCATCCGCGGATAATCCTCCAAAAAACCCTGCGCACCGCACGCGGCGCAGACGCATGAATAAAATGTGCCGCCCCGCAACCGTGGTGTGCGCGCATTAAATTTATAATTGATATGACAGAAAAAAGGCACTGGATGATATGATCATATTTTCACAACGTTTATCGCCTGAGGTCCCTTCTCGCCGTTTACCACCTCGTACTCAACAGCCTGGCCCTCCTCAAGTGATTTAAACCCCTCCATCTTCAGACCCGTATAATGCACGAATACATCCTGGCCGCTCTCATCGGAAATAAAGCCATATCCCTTTTGGTTGTTAAACCACTTCACTGTACCTTTGTTCATTTTGCTTCCTCCAAATTCAATAAAATCTACATGAAAGCCATGTATCAGGCTAAATATACAGCAGTGGCCAATCTGTGTCAAGCGTCATTTTCCGAAGCAATAAACCGGTTGTTTTCCGAAGAATAATGGCATTCATCTCTTGCCCTTAAAAGGACCTAAGATACGCGCCCGCGTCCGCGCAGGTCATCGCGCCGCTCATCACGCAGGCGCCCGCGGCCCCGGCAGCTCGCACCGACGCGATATTTTCCGGGCTGATGCCGCCGATGGCATAGACGGGGATCGACACCCGCGCGCATACATCGCTCAAAAAGGCAAGCCCCCGCCCCGGCAGCCCGCACTTGCAGTCCGTCTCGAAAATATGTCCCGCCGTAATATAGGTACACCCAAGCGTCTCTGCCTCCTCGGCCTCCACCGTCGAGTGGCAGGACGCGCCGAGGATCTCAAAGTCCGCGCGCTCCGCCGCGGAGAGGTCGCGCAGAATGGACATCGGCAGATGCAGTGCCCTCTGTCCGAGCCTCTTGGCCGTCTGCACAAAGGTGTGCAGGATACAACGCGTGCCATATGCCCGACAAATCTCTGCCACCTCTTCCGCCATATGCCCGTAGGCCTCCTCCGAGAGATCCTTCTCCCGCAAAATCATCCCGGCAGGCCGTGCCTTGGCCAGATTTTCGATCCGCTCATAAAAATTTTCCCGACAGAGCGACCGGTTGGTCACCACAAGAATATCAGACATAGAGATAATCATTCAGGACGGGCTGCAGGCCCTCGCCCTCGATATCCCGGTACATTCTGTCAAGGCTTCGGCCGTCGTCGATCTCAAACTGCTCGTCGCCCTGCGCGCCGTCCGTCTCCTTTCCGGTATATTTGCGCTCGTGATCGCCGATGCCTGTCGATACGCCGGCCGACACCTTCGTCGCGGCAATTTTGACAATTCCATTGCGAAATGCTGCGCTCTCGCGCGAGGACACCGTGATCCCGACAAACGGCAGAAAGATGCGGTAGGCGCAGATGATCTGACACAGCTGTTTTTCATGAACATCCTGAGGGTTGATCTTATCGTTGTTGATGATCGGCCGGAGCCTCGGACAGGACAGCGACATCTCCGCGTAAGGGTATTTGCGCTGCAGATAATAGACATGCATGGCGCTGGCCAGCGCGTCCCTGCGAAAGTCCGACAGTCCGAGCAGCGCCGAGAAAGCGACGCCGCGCATACCGCCCATCAGTGCCCGCTCCTGCGCGTTGAAGCGGTAAGGCCACACGCGCTTGTGGCCGAGCAGGTGGAGCTGCTCATATTTGACCGTATCATAGGTTTCCTGGAAAACCGTGAC
>CAYRDY010000051.1:0-11493 GCA_964423195.1 uncultured Catenibacillus sp.
CAGAATACGGTCAACAGCATCATCCACGAGTCTGCGGACGTGTCGACCTGGGACATCGCGGAGCTGAACAATGCCCTGCAGCCGGTGTTCCCGTTTGAGCCGCTGTCCGTCGATGTGAATGATTATAAGGGCTATACCACGGCGAGACTGACGGAGGAGCTGCAGGAGAAGATCGTGGCCGCCTACGAGGCCAAGGAGAAAGAATTTCCGGATCCGGAGCATCTGCGCGAACTTGAGCGCGTGGTGCTGTTAAAGATCATCGACCGCAAATGGATGCAGCACATCGACGATATGGAGCAGCTGCGCCAGGGCATCGGGCTGCAGGCTTACGGCCAGAGGGACCCGAAGGTGGAGTACAAGTTTGCCGGCTATGACATGTTTGATGAGCTGGTGGCCGGCGTCTCCAAGGAGACAGTGACGATCCTGATGCACGTGCGCATCGAGCAGAAGGCAGAGCGCGAGGAGGTGGCCAAGGTCACCGGCACCAACAAGGACGATACGGTCAAGAAGGGGCCGGTGCGCCGCAAGAGCGCCAAGATTTATCCGAACGATCCTTGCCCGTGCGGCAGCGGCAAGAAATATAAACAGTGCTGCGGGCGCAGCGCGTGATGGCACTATTTTTATATAGAATAAAGGGGTGATTTTGTGGTTGAACTGGATCAGTTTAAGTTTGAGTTAAACAACTACAGGGAGCCTTTGGTCGAAGTGAGGGATTCACTTTAACTTGACGGCCAAGGAGTCCAGGATTGAGGAACTTGAAAATATGATGGAGGAGCCGGGATTCTGGGATGACGCGGAAAAGAGCACAGCGCTGATGAAAGAGCTGAAGAATCTCAAGGATACGGCGGCGCGCTATCGAAAGCTGGAGCAGGGTTACGAGGACATTGAGACGATGATCGAGATGGCCTACGAGGAAAATGATCCGGAGATGGTGCCTGAGATACGGGAGATGTTGGATGATTTTGCCGCGGATTTTGAAGACCTACGCATCACCACGCTGCTTTCGGGGGAATATGACCGGGACAATGCCATATTGACGCTGCACGCCGGCGCCGGCGGCACGGAGGCCTGCGACTGGGTGAGCATGCTCTATCGCATGTACTGCCGCTGGGCGGAGAAGAAGGGCTATAGTGTCGAGGTGCTCGACTATCTGGACGGCGAGGAGGCCGGCATCAAGAGTGTGACCGTGCAGATCAACGGGGAAAATGCCTACGGCTATCTCAAGTGCGAGAAGGGCGTCCACCGCCTGGTGCGCATTTCGCCGTTCAACGCCAACGGCAAGCGGCAGACATCTTTTGCCTCCTGCGATGTGATGCCGGATATTGAGGAAGATTTGGACATTGAGATCAATGAGGACGACCTGCGCATCGACACCTATCGCTCCAGCGGGGCGGGCGGACAGCACATCAACAAGACGTCGTCCGCGGTTCGCATTACGCATCTGCCGACCAACATTGTCGTCCAGTGCCAGAATGAGCGTTCTCAGTTCCAGAATAAGGACAAAGCGATGCAGATGCTCAAGGCCAAGCTGTATCTGCTCAAGCAGCAGGAGGCCCTGGAAAAGCTCTCGGATATCCGCGGCGAGGTCATGGACAATGCCTGGGGCAGCCAGATCCGCTCCTATGTGATGCAGCCGTACAAACTGGTCAAGGATCACCGCACGGGTGAGGAGGTCGGCAATGTCGACAGCGTGATGGACGGCAACATTGATCCGTTCATCAACGCTTACCTGAAATGGATGAGCATCCGCGCCGGCGGAGCGCAGGCATGACGGCCGGAGATTGGAGATATTTATGAATATAGCAATATTGGGCTACGGGACGGTCGGATCGGGCGTGGCCGAGGTCCTGGATGTCAATCAGAAAATTATTGCCGGCCATGCCGGCGAGCCGGTCAATGTCAAATATGTGCTTGATATCAGGGATTTTCCAGGTGACCCGATCCAGGAGAAGATCGTTCACGATTACAATGTGATTCTGAATGACGACGATGTGAAGATTGTCGTCGAAGTCATGGGCGGCCTCAATCCGGCCTATACTTTTGTGAAGCAGGCGCTTCTGGCCGGCAAGAGCGTGGCCACTTCCAATAAAGAGCTGGTGGCCAAGCACGGCGCCGAATTTGTCGCCGTTGCGAGAGAAAATCAGGTCAATTTTTTGTTCGAGGCCAGCGTCGGCGGCGGCATACCGATTATTCGCCCGCTGATCAGCTCTCTGACGGCGGATGAGATCGAGGAGATCACGGGCATCCTAAACGGCACCACCAATTATATGCTGACCAAGATGAGCGAGGAGGGCGCGGATTACGCGGCGGTGCTCAGAGACGCGCAGGAACACGGCTTTGCGGAGCGAAATCCGGAGGCGGATGTGGAGGGGCGCGACGCCTGCCGAAAGATCGCCATCCTCACGTCGCTCGCCTGCGGTCATCAGGTGGATTTTGAGGACATCTATACCGAGGGCATCACAGGAATCACGGATGTGGACTTCAAGTACGCGCATGTGCTGAACAAGAGCATTAAGCTGCTGGCGACGAGCAGATACGAGAACGGCGGATATTGCGCTCTGGTAGCGCCGATGATGATCGGGCCGGAAAACCCGCTCTACAGCGTCCGCGATGTGTTCAACGCCATTTTTGTCAGGGGAAATATGCTCGGCGACACCATGTATTACGGCAAGGGCGCGGGCAAGCTGCCGACGGCGAGCGCCGTGGTGTCGGATATCATCGAGGAGGTCAGACACATCCGCTCGAATATCAAAATCGAATGGAGCGCGCAGAAAATGGCGCTGCGCGATATGAAACAGGCCGAATGGCGCTTCTTTGTCCGCGTTCGGGATATCTGCCCGCGCGGCGATGTGACTGCGGCCTTTGAAAATGCGGAATTGATATCCGCGCCGGGCGTGGACGGCGAGTACGCCTTTGTGACAGAGAAAATGGCGGAGGCCGATTTTGACGCGAGGGTGGCGCGCCTGCCGGGCGTGATCACCAGGATCCGCTGCGATCATTAGACGCACTGAGTTCAGATTTGTCTGAACGGATACGAATGTCTTGAGGATGACAGAAGATGAAATATGTGATTATTTTGGGCGACGGCATGGCGGATGAGCCGATCGGTGCGATCGGAGGCATGACGCCGCTTGAGTGCGCAAAGACGCCAAACATGGATCGTCTGGCCAGACGCTCCGAGATCGGCCTCGCGCGGATGATTCCGGAGGGCATGAGTCCGGGCAGTGACACGGCGAATCTCTCCGTGCTGGGCTACGACCCGAAAGTGTATTATACCGGCCGTTCGCCGCTGGAGGCGCTCAGTATCGGCGTCGATATGGCGGAGACGGATATCGCCCTGCGCTGCAATATCGTCACGCTGACGGAGGACGAAGAAAAATACGAGGATCGGACGATCATCGACCACAGCGCGGGTGAGATACCGACCGAGGATGCAGCCGTATTGCTGGCGGCCGTGCGGGAGACGTTTGCAGATGAGACCTATCAGTTCTATGTGGGCACGAGCTATCGGCATCTGCTGATCTGGAAGCACGGCCACATGGTGGAGCTGACGCCGCCGCACGACAAGCTGGGACAGGTGATCGGAGACTTTTTGCCGAACGAGGCGCCGCTTCGGCGGATGATGGAGAAGAGTTACGACATTCTTGCGAATCATCCGATCAATGTCTTGCGGAAAAGGCAGGGCAAAAATCCGGCCAATTCCATCTGGTTTTGGGGCGCGGGCACCAGGCCGAGGCTGGCTTCTTTTAGGGAAAAGACGGGTTTGGACGGCGCCATGGTCTCCGCGGTTGATCTGCTGAAGGGCATCGCGGTGGGCGCGGGCATGGAAAATATTCATGTGACGGGCGCAAACGGCGGCCTGCACACCAATTATCTGGGCAAGGCCAGGGCCGCGGTGTCCGCTCTGACTGAGAAGGACAAAGATTTTGTCTATGTCCATGTGGAAGCGCCGGATGAGATGGGACATCAAGGCAGCCTTGAAAATAAAATTCTGGCCATCGAGTACCTGGATGAGAGCGTGATCGGCCCCGTCGCCGACGGATTGGATCAGGCCGGCGTGGATTACCGCATGCTCGTGCTGCCCGACCACCCGACGCCGCTCCGGCTGCGCACGCACACCGGCGGCGCGGTGCCGTATCTTTTATATGACAGCACGGCGCCACAGTCGCATGACTGGCATTACAATGAGCGGGAGGCCGCACAGAGCGGCATCTGTTTCGCGGAAGGTTATCGCCTGATAGATCATCTGATTGGGAGGTAAGTCGGCCGCGGTACGCGGCGGGGACGGATGCGGGGAAATACGCCGGTCAGGCGCAGTGCCAGCCGCCGCGCGCGGCAGTGAACAGGGGACGGATGCGGGACTGCTCTGGCCATGCGTTGCGCCGTTCGCAGTGCGCGGCACGGAAAATGGGGAAGATGAGAGGACAGCTATGTTGATCGTAAAAAAATTCGGAGGTTCCTCCGTGGCCGACAAAGAGAGAATTTACAATGTCGCGCGAAGGGTCAGCGAGGACTATAAGGCCGGCCACGACGTGGTGGTGGTGCTGTCGGCGATGGGCAGGACCACGGACGGACTGCTCGCGCTGGCGCGAGACATCTATCCGAAGGCCTCAAAGCGCGAACTGGATATGCTCTTGACCTGCGGCGAGCAGATCTCAGTGTCATTGATGTCGATCGCCCTGCAGGGCCTCGGCATTCCGGCCATATCGCTCAACGCATGGCAGGTGCCGGTGCAGACGGACAGTGTGTACGGAAACGCGCGCATCAAAAAAATTGATGCCATGCGCATACGAACAGAGCTTGAGCAGCGCAAAATTGTGGTGGTCACCGGATTTCAGGGCGTCAACTCGTATGATGACTATACGACGCTGGGGCGGGGCGGCTCTGACACGACAGCCGTCGCCCTGGCCGCGGCGCTGCGCGCGGACGCCTGTGAGATCTATACAGATGTGGAGGGTGTCTACACGGCGGATCCGAGAGTCGTGCTGCATGCCCGCAAACTCAAAGAGATAACATATGATGAGATGCTGGAGCTGGCGACGCTCGGCGCGAGGGTCCTGCACAACCGTTCCGTCGAATTGGCCAAAAAATACGGTGTCCGGCTGGTCGTGCGCTCCAGCCTGAACATGGCTGAGGGAACGGTGGTCAAGGAGGGTGCGAAGATGGAAAAGATGCTGATCAGCGGCGTGGCCTGCGACAGAAAGACAGCCCGAATCGCGGTGATGTCGGTAAAAGATGAGCCCGGCACCGCGTTCAGGCTGTTTCATATGATTGCCCAGCAAAATATCAATGTTGACAATATCGTCCAGTCGGTCGGCCGCGACGGCACCAAGGATATCTCCTTCACGATCGCCGAGGACGACACGGACGAGGTGCTGAGGGTGCTTGAGGACAATACCGGTGCCGTCAGCTACGACCACATTGACGTGGCGCGCGATATCGCCAAGGTGTCGGTGGTCGGCGCCGGGATGATGAGCAATCCGGGCGTTGCCGCGAGGATGTTTGAGGCACTGTATGATGCCGGCATCAATATCCGCATGATCTTCACCTCGGAGATCAGGATTTCCGTCCTGGTCAGTGAGAAATATGCCGAGCGGGCCATGAACGCGATCCATGACGCCTTCGGCCTAGGGGATTAAAGTTTGGAAAGAAAGGACGCCTTTTCGTCTGGTCATCTCAAACGATATTTCTTTTTTTCGCCCCTGCCGCTCATATCAATCAGGCCGTTTTCGTGCATTTGACGCGTGATCAGGTAGGCCCTGGTTTTTTTGATGTTCAGCAGTTCCTGTACTTCTTCATCTGTCATCTCACCGTATTCTGCCAGATAATCCAGAATGGATCTCATCTGGGGCGTGATTTGCTGAGGCTTATTTTCGGTTGTTTCCGGCTTATGGTCAATAAATGCCGCATGGACATTCATATTAGGCAGAATCAGCTTGAAAGTATTGGGGGTCACTTCGATACGGGGCTGCGATGCGCAGTTATTATAAGCCGCATAGATTTTACGGATGCCGGTGCCATAGGATTCAATCAATTTTAAGCGATGAAAAATTTCTGCCAGTTTGCGGTTGCGCGGCTGGGAGATACCACTGCGTATATCGTCAGCCGAGAGGCCGGGCAGCAAGCCGCCGATTGAGACAAACTCTATGCGGGTATCGTTGACATTGATTATAATACTGCCGCTGTAACTGTAATCCCGATGGATAAGTGCGTTGAGAAGTCCCTCACGAAGGGCCTCTTCAGGATAGTCCGGCAGCTCTATTCGCTCCAGTCCCTTAAATTTGGCAGCGGTGCGGTTGCACAGGGTCAAATAAGCGTAACTGTCTTCCAATTGTTTGAAGATGGATCCGCCGAATTCTTTAGCATCCTTGAATGTGATGTTATCATCGTCACCATACACAGCGATTTTAACAGTGTGCAGGCACTGATCCGACAAGAGCAGCGCTAAATTGGTATATTGGTCGTCGTGAATGCTGCGCAGGCCCAGGGCGATATATTTTTCTTCGGAGAAATCGACTTTGTAGCGCTTAAAAGCGCATGTTGCCTCATTAAAAGACAATTCCTGTGTGATCGCGCGCATTTCCTCAAATACATCACCGTCGGAATCCTTAATCATCCTGCGAATCTGATCCGGGGACGCCTGCACACTGGAGGCACCTTGACGAACGTATACGCCAGCAGGTTTCATGCCTTTGGATTTAAGATAGTATGGCTTATAGTTTCCTGGACTTACTTCAATTTGAATAACGCCCTTTTCATGGAGAGTATATCGCACGAACATCGTCACGTCCGGCGCAATGGCGTCACGCACACCATTGGTCAGGCGGGTATAGGTTTCATCCACATTGTCAATGCCTGTCAGATGGCCATGGTTATCAATACCGATATAGATCACGCCGCCCTCAGTATTTGCAAATGCGATAACTTCCTTGTAAATGTGATCCGTCATCCGAGATTTATATTCAGTGTATTCGTCTTCATATGGCATATTCGGCACACTCCCTTTCCGATAATGATTATACACATATTTTCATATTTTTCAATAGTTAAAAGTGAATTTTCACTTTTTTCACTTTCATTCACCCTGAAAAAGTGAATTTTCACTATTTCCAAACTCATTTACCCCGAACGAGTGAATATGACTTTTGCTTCCTCTCTGTCCGACAACTAGCAAAGAAAATTCTAAATTTCAATAATTCATCCTATATCATTTGTGCGCAATCATCTATAATAATAGTAAAGTTGTGCCGGACTTTGTGGGAATTTTTACAGATCCGGGCGCGTAAATTTTCACAAAACTTTCATGCGCCGTCTGTGCGGCGCTCCACAAGAAATGATAGGAGAATCACAGTGATGAAGCGAAATATGATGAAATGGGTCGATGAGATGTTGGCGGCAAAGCAAAAGAAGGGTTTTCTCGTCCTCTCCTTTCCGGCGATTCAGAAAATGGGGATCACCGTCAGAGAGTTGATCTCATCCAGTGACCTGCAGGCGCAGGCGATGAAGATTGTCGCGGATGCCACGCCGGACGCGATGGCGTCTGTCAGTATGATGGATCTCTCCCTTGAGGCGGAGGCTTTTGGCTCCAAGGTGCGCTTCTCTGATGATGAGGTGCCGACGGTCGTCGGCAGCATCATCAGTTCGGAGGAGGAGGCGGACGCCCTCAAAGTGCCGGAGATCGGCGTCGGGCGCACGCAGATTTATATTGACGCGATCGAGAAATCCGTCAAACTGATCGAGGACCGTCCGGTATTCGCGGGCGTGATCGGGCCGTTCTCACTGGCCGGCAGGCTGATGGATGTGTCCGAGGCGATGATCTACTGCTATGACGAGCCGGATATGGTGCATACGGTTCTTGGGAAAGTTACCGATTTTCTCATCAAATATATCAATGCCTACAAGGCGGTGGGCGCCAACGGCGTTCTGATCGCGGAGCCGCTGGCCGGCCTGCTCTCACCCGCTCTGGAGGAGGAATTTTCATGCGAATACGTGAAGAAGATCGTCGAAGCGACCCAGACGGATGAATTTCTGGTCGCCTACCACAACTGTGGCAACTGCACGATCCAGCAGATTGATTCGATCGCGCAGAACGGGTGCCGCATGATGCATTTCGGCAATGCGATCGATATGGCGGAGATGATGAAGAAGATCCCTTCAGATATTATTGCCATGGGCAATGTTGATCCCGCCGGACAGTTCCGCGGCGGCACGCCCGAATCGGTCAAGGCGGCCACGATCGAGCTTCTGGAGAAATGCGGTTCCTATCCGAACTTTGTCGTCTCCTCCGGATGCGATATTCCGCCGCTCTCCCCGTGGGAGAATATTCAGGCGTTCTTTGACGGTGTCAATGAATTTTACAGCCGCTCATAATCCGCGCGATCCGCAGGGTGCCATTCATCCTGCGGACGTTTATTTTCCGCGCGAAGAGCGGCAAATCTAAAAATTTTTAAAAATTACAAAAAAAAGACATATTATCCAAAAAAATTACCAATTAGTTTTTGAAAATAGAGTATACTTGTCATATCAGACAGAGAGCGGAAGCGGAACAATCGGCTTTCTGCGCGATGACGGGGCAATCTGTTCGTCCCTGTTTTACTAATTCTAATATGGAGGGAAATCATATGAGTTTACCAATTCTTGAGGAGATATCTGGTTTTTTGCAGAAGGGCCGCGCGAAGAACGTGAAGGCGCTGGTGCAGCAGGCGATGGATGAGAATGTTGACCCGAAGGCGATCTTGAATGACGGTCTGCTCTCCGGCATGATGATCATCGGCGAGAAATTTAAAAATAACGAAGTCTTTGTGCCGGAAGTGCTTGTGGCCGCCAGAGCGATGAATGCCGGCCTCGCGATCCTTGAGCCGAAGCTGATCGAGGTGGGCAACGAGCCTGTGGGCAAAGCCGTCATCGGCACGGTGAAGGGCGATCTCCACGACATCGGCAAGAACCTTGTGGTGATGATGTTCAAGGGCGCGGGCTTTGAGGTATTTGATATCGGTGTCGACGCGGATGCGGACGCGTTTATCAACAAGGCCGAGGAAGTCGGCGCTGACATTATCGGTATGTCGGCACTGCTGACGACCACGATGCCGAATATGAAAGCGACCATTGACGCTCTGAAAGAGAAAGGCCTCAGGGACAAATATATCGTGATGGTCGGCGGCGCGCCTGTCAACCAGACATTTGCCGATCAGATCGGCGCTGATTACTATACGCCGGACGCGGCGACAGCCGCCGAGATGGCCAAAAAGGCCGTTCTGGAAAAATGCGCGTGATGCGGTCACTGTGGAAATGATTCATAAAAAATGAGTATCAGATAACCAAAAAAGCTGCCATCGGGCGGCTTTTTGTATTTACAAACAGGAATAATTGTTTTAAAATGACATAAGACTTAAGGCAGGATGGAGAACAGGATGAATTTTTTCAGTACGCTTTGTTATATCGAGCGGGACGGTCAATATCTGATGATGCACCGCACGGTCAAGAAAAATGATGTCAACAGGGATAAGTGGATCGGCGTCGGTGGACATTTTGAGATCGGGGAGAGCCCGGAGGAATGTGTGCTGCGGGAGGTCAGAGAGGAGACGGGCTACACGCTGACGAGCTACCGCTTCCGGGGGCTGGTCACATTCCTGTCCGGCGACGGGGTGACGGAGTATATGTCGCTCTTTACGGCGGACGGCTTCGAGGGTGAGCCGGTCGAATGTGATGAGGGCGTGCTTGAATGGGTGCCTGTCGAGAAAGTCTGGAAGCTGAATATCTGGGAGGGCGACAAGATCTTTTTCCGCCTTCTGGATGAAAATGTGCCCTTCTTCTCGCTGAAACTGGTCTACGACGGGCACGGCAGGCTGAGGCGTGCGGCCCTGAACGGCAGGCCGATGGAGCTGCTCGACATTCTGAATGAGGACGGCAGCAGGAGTGGGATTGTCAGCGAGCGCGGTGTCGTCCACCGCGAGGGCAGCCTGCACCCGACTGTGCATATCTGGATTGCGCGCCAGCGCCCGGACGGCGGTTTTCAGCTGCTCTTGCAAAAGCGCAGCGCCTCGAAGGACTCCTATCCGGGATGTTATGATATCTCATCCGCCGGTCATGTGGACGCGGGCGATGATTATCTGGAATCCGCGGTCAGGGAAGTGGGCGAGGAGCTGGGCCTGCGCGTTTTGCCGGAGGATCTTGAGTATATCGGCGTTCATCGGGTGTGCCGCGAGGAAGTATTCTATGGGCGCCCGTTTCGAAACCGAGAGTACAGCTATGTCTATCTGTACCGCCGGCCGGTGGACATTTCCGGATTGACGCTGCAGGCGTCCGAGGTCGAGGCGGTCCGGTGGGTGGATGAGGAAGTGTGCCTGCGGGCCGCGCGGGATCAATCCATACCGAACTGCATGTCGGCGGAGGAGCTGCGGATGGTCGGATCATCATTGAGATATGAATATAAAAAACAGGGAGAGAAAAGTTATGGTTAAAATAATTTCAGACAGCACCTGCGATCTGTCGGAGGAGCTTGTCAGGCGCTATGACATCTCAATTTTGCCGCTGCATATTGTGATGGGAGATAAAGAATATGAGGACGGAATATCCGTCACGCCGGAGGAGATCTACCGGTGGGCGGATGAGAATAAAACGACGCCCAAGACGTCGGCGCCGTCGTTTGAGTCGGCGGTCGAGATTCTGAAGCCATACGCGGAGGAGGGGCGGGAGGTCATCTGCTTTTCCATCGCGTCGGGCATGTCGATGTCGGGCAATGTCATGGAGATGGCGATCCAGGCACTTGAGGCGCAGGATCGGATGACGGTGATCGATTCGGCCAATCTCTCAACGGGTATCGGCCATCTGGTGATCGAGGCGGCGATCATGTCGGCCGCCGGCCGTCCGGCCGCGGAGATTGTCAGGGAGATCGAGCGCCTGAAACCTCTGGTGCGGACGAGCTTTGTGGTCGATACGCTGACCTACCTCTACCGCGGCGGGCGCTGCAGCGGGCTTGCGGCCATGGCCGGCAGCGTGCTAAAACTCCACCCGAAGATCTCGGTGGTCAACGGGGAGATGGGCGCAGGGAAAAAGTATCGCGGCAGCATCGGCAAGGCGATCATGGCCTATGTGAAAGATATGGAGGATGACCTCAAAAATGCCAAGCCGGACAGGGTATTTATCACCCATTCGGGCTGTGAGGCGGACGTCGTCGAGGAAGTGCGCGCTTATCTCAAGTCGCTGAATGTGTTTGATGAGATTTTGGAAACCAGGGCAGGCGGCGTGGTGTCCAGCCATTGTGGGTGGGGAACGCTCGGCGTTCTGTTTATCGCGAAAGAATAGGCGCGGGCGCGAGGGCGATGCGCCTGAAAGATTAGACGGATGTGGGAAAGCGATGCGCCTGATCATTCGAAAGAGCGCGAGGGCGATTGCCCGGATGATTTCTACATGGGGAGGAGATATTTCAATGCCAAAATATTATTTAGCGGTGGACATCGGCGCGTCGAGCGGACGCCACATGCTGGCGTCACT
>CAYRDY010000051.1:11593-15581 GCA_964423195.1 uncultured Catenibacillus sp.
GGCCGCACGGCGGGCATGGATGAGAAAGTCTATGAGACGATTCCGCTGGGCGATCTGTATGCGCGCACGGGCATCCAGAAGCAGATGTTTAATACCATCTATCAGTTGATGGCGGTCAAACAGCGGGAGCCTGAGCTTTTGCGGGCGGCGGAATCGATGCTGATGATTCCGGATTATTTCAATTTCCTGCTGACCGGCGTCAAGAAGACAGAGTACACCAACGCGACCACCACGCAGCTCGTGAATCCGGAGACGAAGGACTGGGATGATGCGCTGATCGACATGCTGGGGTATCCAAGGAAGATCTTTGGGGAGATCTGCAAGCCGGGCACCTATGTCGGCAATTTCAGCGAGGCGATCCGCGAGGAAGTCGGTTTTGACTGCCGTGTGGTCCTGCCGGCCACCCATGACACCGGCTCCGCCGTGGCGGCGATCCCGACGACGCGTGACGACGCGCTCTATATCAGTTCGGGGACGTGGTCGCTGATGGGCACGGAGCGGATGGCCGCGGACTGTTCGCCGGAGAGCATGGCCTGCAATTTCACCAACGAGGGCGGCTACGACTATCGTTTTCGGTATCTAAAAAATATCATGGGCCTGTGGATGATCCAGTCGGTGAAAAAAGAGTTCGATGAAGATTATTCCTACGCGTGGATCTGCGAGATGGCGTCGCGGGAGACGATCCCGTCCATCGTGGACTGCAACGACGATGTGTTTCTGGCGCCAAAAAGTATGATCAGCGCGGTCAGGGATTACTGTGAGAGGACGGGGCAGCAGGTGCCGCAAAGTCCGTGGGAGATCGCGTCCGTGATCTACAACAGCCTTGGCAAATGTTACGGCGACACGATCGCACAGCTTGAGCGGCTGACCGGCAAAAAATACGGGTGCGTTTATGTGGTCGGCGGCGGCGCCAACGCCGGGTATCTCAATCAGATCACGGCGAAATATACGGGCCGGACGGTCTACGCGGGACCGACGGAGGCCACGGCCATCGGCAACATTCTCGTACAGATGCTGGCCGGCGGCGAGTTTGAGAATCTGAAGGCGGCCAGACAGTGCGTGTTTGAGTCGTTTGAGATCGTTAAATATGAGGCGGAGTGAGAAGGAGGATTTCAGATGTCAACGAGAGAGAGATATGAATCGGCAAGGGAAATGTTTGCGAAAATCGGCGTGGACACGGACGCGGCCATCGCGACCCTGAGGGAGGTCCCGGTGTCCATGCACTGCTGGCAGGGGGACGATGTCATCGGCTTTGACCATGACGGACCGCTGACCGGCGGTATTCAGACCACCGGCAATTATCCGGGCAAGGCCAGAAATCCGCAGGAACTGATGGCGGATATGGACAAGGCGATCACGCTGATTCCGGGGAAGAAAAAAATCAATGTCCACGCGTGCTACGCGATTTTTGAGGATGGCGAGTTTGTGGATCGCGACAAGATCGAGCCGAGACACTTTGCGAAATGGGTGGCGTTTGCCAAAGACAGAGGCATGGGGCTTGATTTCAACCCGACATTTTTCTCACATCCGATGGTGAAGGACGGCCTGACCCTGGCAAGCCCGGATGAGGAAGTGAGGAAGTTCTGGATCAACCACGGGAAGGCGTGCATCCGGATTTCCCAGTATTTCGCTGAGGAGACAGGCATCCCGTGTGTGATGAATATCTGGACGGGGGACGGCTTCAAGGATGTCCCGGCGGATCGCCTGGGGCCGAGGATGCGCTACAAGGACTCGATCGAACAGATTCTCTCCGAGCCGTATGACAAAAACCTTGTCAAGCCGTGCGTTGAGTCCAAAGTCTTCGGCATCGGCGTCGAGAGCTATACCTGCGGCTCGGCGGAGTTTGCCCTCTCGATGGCGGCGATGCATGACGGCTGCCTGCCGCTGATGGATAACGGACATTATCACCCGACGGAGCTTGTGTCGGACAAGATTCCGGCGCTGCTCTGCTTCTATCCGGAGATCGCCCTACACATCACGCGCGGCGTGCGCTGGGACTCCGACCATGTTCTGCTGCTCGACGATGAGACGAAGGAGATCGCCAAGGAAATCGTGCGCTGCAACGCATTGGACCGCGTGTACATGGCGCTGGATTATTTTGACGCGAGCATTAACCGCATCTCGGCCTGGGCGGTCGGCATGAGGAGCTGGCAGAAGGCGCTTCTGCAGGCGCTCTGCACGCCGAATGACAGGCTCAAAGTCCTGCAGGATGAGGCGCGCATGACGGAGCTGATGTCCACCATGGAGGCCGTCAAGATGATGCCGTTTGGCGATGTGTGGAATTATTACTGCGAGGAAAACGGCGTTGTCGACGATTTCGGGCTCTTTGCCGAGGTCGACAAATATGAAAAAGAAGTGCTCTCGAAGCGTGTGTAACTGAATAGCGAAAATGCCGCAAACGCCCTGCCAAAAGGATTTTTTATGGTGTCGCGCCGCGCAGGCGGTGCATGGGCGTTTGGAAGAAAATTGAATGAGGAGAAAATCGCATGAACAGTATATTTGGCGTGAAGGTGATGGAGGATTACATCAGGATGTGCGGCGACGGCGTGCGCCAGGGCTGGCACGAGAGAAACGGCGGCAACCTGACCTACCGCATGCGTCCTGAGGAGATCGAGGAGTGCAGGCTCTATTTTAAAAGGGAGCCCGGCGAGTGGGTCAGCATGGGCGTGCAGGCCGACAATCTGAAAGGCGAATATTTTATCGCCACGGGCAGCGGCAAATTCCTGCGCAATGTCGACCTTGAGCCGCAGAACAGCCTCTGCATCGTGGAGATCAATGAGGCCGGCGACAGCTACCGCATTGTCTGGGGACTGGAGGCCGGCGGCCGGCCAACCAGCGAGTTCCCAACCCATTTTATGAACCATTCGGTGAGAAAGAAAGCCACCGACGGCGCCAACCGCGTGATCTATCACGCGCACACCCCGTATATCATCGCGCTGACCTATGTGCTGCCGCTGAAGTCCGAGGTCTTCACGAGAATGTTGTGGAAGAGCGCGACCGAGTGCTGCGTCGTATTTCCGAGCGGTGTGGGCGTCGTGCCGTGGATGGTTCCGGGCAGCACGGCGATCGCCAAGGCGACCTGCAAGGAGATGGCGTCATACGAGGCCGCCATCTGGGCATTCCACGGGCTCTTTGTATCCGGCCCGGACTTCGACACGGCTTTCGGCCTGATGCACACAATCGAGAAGGCGGCCGAGATTGCTTCCATCGCGCTCTCGGCGAACGGCGGCAAGGTGCCGAGGCAGACGATCACCGACGAAAACCTCCGACAGATCGGCAAAGAATTCGGCGTGACGCTCAACGAGGCGGTACTCAACTACAAGAGCGACGACGCGCTGTACTGCTGATTTTAAAATTTCCAGCCCTCCGCGGCCACACGCCCGGAGGGTTTTTTGGCGTCTGTAGGGGCTCGCGGTCGGTCCGTGTCGAGGACCGCGCGACGGAGAAGTGGAACCGACGTTCCTGAGACAATTCATTTGTTGACTTTCATACTGCTTTCTTGATATACTATCCGTATAAAAGTTGGCGATCGGATTGAAAATTGAAGAATTATTTGCCAAAAATAACGGTATTCTGAGGGCAACTGCATTGGGTAATGTGGTAGGTGACGGAGAGGAAAAGTAGATATCTGCGGAGGCGGTGACAAATGGCAGGTCAGATTAAATCAAAACAGCGCGTGGCGGATCACGGTGAGGTGTTTACCGCAGAGCGTGAAGTGAATGCCATGCTCGATTTGGTGAAACAGGAGACGGAGCGGGTGGACAGCCGGTTTCTGGAACCGGCCTGCGGCGACGGAAATTTTGTCGTTGAGATTTTGCGGCGCAAACTGGTGGCTGCGAAGAAACGCGCCACCCCACCGCGAAAAAAGAGCCCTGTTCCTCTGGAATACGAGAGATAGAAGCGGCGCAAATGATATAGCGATTTATATTGTAGTGCAAGGCCGTACTTGGGAAGTGAGGACTTGAAAGGGGGACATGGCAAGCGGAGC
>CAYRDY010000052.1:0-15535 GCA_964423195.1 uncultured Catenibacillus sp.
AGCACGCCGCCGCTGAAAAAAGCAGCGATCGTACAGAACAGGGCGATCAGCAGTGAGTACCTGGCGCCGTAGATGATGCGGCTGAAGATATCACGGCCGAAAGCGTCCGTGCCCATCCAGTGCGCACTCGAAGGCGGCTGCAGCATCGCGGTATAATCCTGTTCGGCGAAATCCTGCGGCGCGATCAGCGGCGCGAAAATGGCGACCAGGATCAAAAGAATGACAACGATCAGGCCGATGATGGACGTCTTGTTTCGCTTAAAACGCTTCCACGCCTCGGCGCCCGGCGTTGACTTCTTGATTTTGCCCTCTTTTTTCTTTCTCTCAATTTTCTCCATTGCAGGAGTCATCATTTTTGCCATAATCACACCCCCTATGCCGTTTCGGTTTCAGCGACTTTTTTCTTCTTTTTCTTGCCGCCGCCAATGATCGTCGTCTTCAATCTTGGGTCAATGACGATGAAGCTGATATCGACGATCAGGTTGATGACCGTCAGCACGCCGGCGATGATCAGGGCGCCGCCGAGCACTGAAGGATAGTTGCGCTGTGTGATGGAGTCGGTGATATATTTGCCAACGCCAGGAACACCGAAGACAGTCTCAAGAACCATGGCACCGCCGATGGACGTGCCGAGGTTGGAACCGATGGACTGCGCCACAGGGATCATGGCATTTCGAAGCGCGTGATGGAACGTGATATTCCTCTCATTCTGGCCTTTGGCACGAGCTGTACGGATATAGTCCTCGCTCAAAACCTCAAGCATACTGGAACGCGTGATACGCGTATAGTTCGCGATTGAAGAAAAGGCGACGCAGAGCATCGGCATGATATAGCCCTTGATGGACTCAATGCCGGATGACGGCAGCCAGTGCAGCTTGACTGAAAAGATCATGATCAATGCCAAGGCGACGACAAACTCCGGCACAGACTGGAAGAACATGGACACTACCAGCACCAGGGAGTCCACCCAGGTATATTTTTTGAGCGCCGAGATGATACCCAGCAGGATACCAATGATAGCGCCCAGCGCCACCGCGCCGAAGGTGATGATGGCAGATGTACTAAGCCTAGGAATAATCTCATCAATTACAGGCTCACCGGTACGGTAGGATGTACCGAAATCGCCCTTTGTCACAATATTGCCAATATATCTCACATACTGGACAATGACATTATCATTTAAGCCTAACTCTTCTCTCTTAGCCTGAACCTGCTCCTCCGTCGCGGAGTTTCCGAGGATCTGCCTGGCAGGGTCACCCGGCGTGACGGTCTTTAATGCAAAGATGATGGCAGATACACCCAAAAGGATCGGGATAAGAAGAAGTATTCTCTTTAAAATATATTTAACCATACCCTATTCTCCAAATTTAAATGAATGGAGTGCCATGAAGGTCATTGCTTCATGACACTCCATCACCTGCCTGTTACTTAATCTCCACAGCTGGATTATTTATACATTGTCGTCACATCGATGAAACCTCTCTCAATGTACTCGAAGCCCTTGATATCCGGCGCGAGGACATTGGCATGCATCTCTGTGTAGAGGTTCAGATAAGTCGTGTTGTCCTTAAACTGTTTCTCGATCTCACCGAACATCTCCTTGCCCTTCTGATCATCAGGCTCTGAGATAGCGGCCTTGATGTCGGCGTCGATCTCGTCGGTCGTCCACTTCGGGCCGCCGATGGAGAAGCCATAAGCGCCTTCTTTCTGCAGGGACAGGAAAATGGTCGGATATCTGACAGGCACGAGGTCGCCGACCTCGATCAGGTCATATTGGCCGCCCGCGGCGCGCTCGACAAATGTCGGCGTATCCGGGATGTCCAGATTGACAGTGATGCCGACCTGCTGGAGCTGACCCTGGATCGCGGTGTAGACATTCTGAATGTCCGCGGTACCGAGGATCGAAAGCTCAAGGCCGTCGCCGTATCCGGCATCCGCCAGGAGCTGCTTGGCCTGATCGACATCCAGTACCCTCTCTTCCGGTGTATAGATCTCATTGTAGTATTTGCTGCCAACCTCAAAATAGCCGTCATTGGACTTGCCGAAACCGGCGGTGCCGACGATATTGAGGGCGTCATAGTCAAGCGCAAGGTCGATAGCTTTGCGGACATTCGGATCCTGAAGCGCAGGATTGCCGTTCTCGCCGAGGTTGAACCACAGGTGCGTCACCTGGCCGAAGGAGTGCATGACGACCTTGACATTCGGGTTGGTGACATAGGTCGCGGCCTGTGAAACAGGCATCTCATAGGCGACATCCAGGTCACCGGATTCAATAGCCATCTCCCTGGAGGCCGCGTCAGCCGTGAACGTAAACTTGATCTCCTTGAAATAGCCGACATAATCCGGATTCCAGTACTCCTCATTTCTCTCAAGGGTGATGGACTGTCCGGTCTGCCACTCTTTGAATCTGTACTTGCCGCAGCCGAGCAGCGGATTCTTTGCCGATGCTTCAAGGCCGCCCAGAGCGTTTACCTCATCCTCGGTCACGATACCGAACTGGCCCCATGCCAGCATCGCAAGGATATCCGGAGCAGCGATGTTGAAAGCGATGGTTACCGTGTGCTCGTCATCCGCCACAGCGCCTTCAGCGTCGATATAGCGGCCGGTATCTGTCGTCTGGTTCACATCCCTCCAGATGGAGTTGACGGTGTAGACGACATCGTCAGCGACCAGCGGCGTGCCATCATACATGGTGACATCGTCGCGGAGCGTGAACTTGCAGTGTGTGTCATCAACCCATTCCCACTCTGTCGCAAGCTCCGGCAGGATTTCGCCGGTCTGCTGGTCGACACTGACCAACTGGTCAAGGATCGCGTTGCAGATGATGACCGGATAGGTCTCAGTATTCGCTACAGCCGCGCCAAAGATCGTGGATGGCTCGCCGCCGAAGCCGACGGTGAGGGTTTCATCAGATTTTGTCGTGTTCGGGGCATCCTCAAATGCGCCGTGTACACCCGATGCCGCCATCTGATCCTCAGGGGATCCGGTCTCGCCACCGGCTGCCTGAGTGTCTCCGCCGCCTGCATTACCGCCGCCGGCATTGCCACCGCCATTGTCTCCGCCGCCACCGCAGGCTGCCAATGAAAATACCATTGCACCCGCAAGCAATAAGGATACCAGTTTCTTCATTTTCATTTCTTGAGTCCTCCTCATTTCTTAAAAAATTATTTATCTCAACCTCGGCCGTTCACCCGCCCCTTTCGCGGATCTTTCTGACGCGCCGCGGTTTGAAATTAAAATAAATACCGTTGATCCGGCGCGCTTTCGCCGGAGCGCCACATTTCTCAGATTTCCACCCAGGCCGCGTCATTCTTGCTGCTCTCGACGCATGCGTGGACGAACTTCACGCCGGCAATGCCGTCGTCGATGGACGGGAAGTCGTAGTCATAGCCGCTCAGCTCCTCGCCGTTGGCGAGCTTTAAGATGCTCGTGATCCACACGCGGTAAATGTTCGCGAAGGCCACATACAGCCCCTCCGGATGCCCGGACGGGATCCGGCTCACAGCCGCGGTGCGGTCCGTGACATAGCCCATGCCGCGGTTGTAGATCTGCGTCGGCTGACCCTTTAAGGTCACATAGAGAATGTTCGGGTTCTCCTGCACCCACTCGATCGCGCCCTTGGTGCCAAAGATGCGCACCACCAGGCCGTTCATATGACCAACGCACACCTGTGAGGAGCAGAACACGCCGTGGGCGCCGTTCTCAAACTCCACCAGGATATTGGCATTTAAGTCGAGCGGCTGTCCCCAGTAGTCCAGCTTGGCCGCGACACGCTTTAACTTCAGGCCGGTCATGTAGCTGACGGTATTCTCGATATGGGTGCCAATGTCGCCCACACAGTTGGAGATGCCGGCCACATCCGGATCCTTGCGCCAAGATGAGAGCTTCACCATCACCTGGTCGCCCGCGCCGACATCGTCGACCAGATACTCCTGAAGATACTCCGCGTTGACATCGATGACATCGCCGATATAACCGCTCCGGATCAGCTCCCTGGCCTCCTTGACCATGGCGTTGCCGGAATAGGAATAGTTCACGCAGAACAGCAGATGCCTCTCCTCGGCGATTTTCTTTAACTCCTCGGCCTGCGCCACCTCAAAGCAGAGCGGTTTCTCGCAGAGCACATGGATGCCATTCTCCAAAAACGCCTTGGCCGCCTCATAGTGGACATCATTCGGCGCGGTGATGGTCACGAAATCGATGCCATCCTCCCTTGCGCCCTCCTTGACAGCCATCTCCTGAAAACTGCCATAGGTGCGGTCGGCGTCGATCTGGTAAAACTCGGCGCATTCTTTATTTTTTTCCGCGTTCTGGCTAAAGCATCCCGCCTTTAAGAATGCGCGCCCGTCAAAATTGACGCCGATGCGGTGCACGCCGCCGATGAAAGCGGACAGGCTGCCGCCCACCATCCCATAGCTCAATGTCTTTTTCATAGCGCTGCCCTCCGCCTTATTTGTTTGCGATGGCCGCGTCGAAAGCGACATTTGACGGCTCGAAATCAACCTTGCGCACAAACGCCGCCGCCTCTGTGGCGCCGTAGACGCGCTCCATGCCTGAGTCCTCCCACTCCACGGAGAGCGGACCCTGATAATTGTGGGCATTCAGCACGCGGATGATCTCCTCAAAATTGACATCGCCGTGTCCGAGTGAGCGGAAATTCCAGCCCCTGCGCAGATCACCGAAGTCGATATGGGAGCCGAGCAGGCCGCTCCTGCCGTCCAGTGTCACGGCCGCGTCCTTCATATGGACGTGATAGACACGATCGATAAAGTCATTCAGGAACACATGCGGGGTGATGCCCTGCCAGATCAGATGGCTTGGGTCAAAGTTGATGCCAAACTCCGGATAATCCTTGAATTTCTCAAGCAGCCGCTTGGTTGAATAGTAGTCAAACGCGATCTCGCCCGGATGAACTTCCAAGGCGAACTTCACATCATTTTTCCTGCACTCTTCCATGATCGGGCTCCAGAGATCATAGATCTGCTGGAAACCGTCCTCGATCATGCTCTCCGGCGTCTGCGGGAATGAATACAGATACTTCCAGATCGGAGAACCGACAAAACCGGTGATGATGTGGACGCCCATCTTCTTGGCGACCTTCGGCGCGTTCATCATCGTCTTGATGGCCCACGCGCGGATCTCGTCCGGCTTGCCTGCCAGCTCGCCCGGCGCGAAATTGTCCAGACGCGGATCATTGTAATCGCCCACGCACTGCCCGATGACGTGCGTCGCGATCGCCTTGCAGATCAGGCCGTTCTCCTCCAGATTGTCCATGATCCACTTCAGGTAATCGTCATCCTCCACCGCACGGTTGATATCGAGATGATTGCCCCAGCAGGCAATCTCAAGGCCGTCATAGCCCATTTTCTTCGCCAGCACACAGATCTCGTCAAACGGGAGATCCGCCCACTGGCCTGTGATCAATGTCACTGGTCTTGACATCATATCGCCCCTTTCTATAATCTTATGGTCTTAATCGTCTTCGCATTCCGCGAGAACCATGTCGGCCAGATCGCCGATGGTTTTATATTTTCCGATGTCGCCGAGAGAGATCGTCACGTCCGTCTCATTCTCGATCAGCGCGCACAGAGCGACGCGCGGCAATGACTTTGTGCCGAACTGCGCGGCGATATCCGTATCCGCCGTCAGGCCGTCTGTGCTGGTCTTGTACGCTTTTCCGATACAATCGATCAGGAAATTCACCATTTCTTCTTTATTCATTTATTTACCCTCCGCATCTTCGTCAATCTCAAAAAATACAGTCGTAAAGTCACCTTTGTCCACATAGATGGCATGAACCGGCAGCGGCAGCTTGTCGCTCAATTTTTTATATTTCTTGCGGCTGATGCCGAACACGGTCGCGTTGAAGGAGACACCCTCATCGAGCTCCACGATGCCATAGCCGTAAGGGCCGATGCTGGCATTCCACGGATCAGCATTCAGGGATGACGGCAGGACCATGCTGTGGAGCTTGCCCTTGCCTGAGAGCTCTACCCACTCTGTCTCATGATAACCGCATGTGTTGCACGCATAGTGCGGCGGATATTCGATGGCGCCGCATTCCTTGCATTTGCGGGCTAAAAGCTTGTGCTGTGCCAGACCTTCATAAAACGGCTGAACAAGTTTTTCAATCTTCATCTTGCATGACCTCCTTAATCCAAAATTCTCAAAATCGAAACACGGCAGTTCTGGCCGCCGCCAAAACCGCGGAGCATCGCTGTCTTCGGATTAACTTTGACCTGATGCGCACCTGCCTGGCCGCGAAGCTGAAGGACAGCCTCATAGAGGTCAGCCATACCTGACGCGCCATGCGCGTGGCCGTAAGATGTACGTCCGCCGTTCGGGTTGATCGGGCGGTCACCGTCAAATGCTGTCCGGCCTTCCATCACCCATTTCCAGCCTTCGCCCTTCGGCAGATAGCCGACTTCCTCAGCGGCGAGCAGCTGTGAGGAGAGGATGAAGTCATTGACCATCAGAAGATCGATATCCTCCGGTTTCATGCCGGTGACTTCATAGGCCTGCCTTGCAGCTTCCCTAGTGATATACATCTCCAGATGCGGCCGCATCGACTCAAGGCAGGCAGCGCCGATGCCGAGAACCTCGACCGGTTTCTGCTTGAACTGACGCGCCATATCTGTCGGGCAGACGATCGCGCACACGGAGCCGTCAGCACTTGGGGCATTGCCGGTCACGCGGAGATAATGGGTCGTCTTCGGATTGAATGGGGAACGCAGGTATTCCATCGGATCATCAAATCCGTTCTCCTTGGCCTCCTGCTCAAACGGTGTGCGTTTCAGCGCCAGAGGGTTTAAGGCCGCCGCTCTTCTGCCGTGATAGGACATCGTGTTGAGCACGTCGTCCACCTGCTCGTCGGTCAGGCCATATTCATGTTTGTAAAGGTCGATCCAGTCGTCCTGTCCGATATTGCCGCCGCCGAGCGCGCGGGTATAGGCGCGGTCCATGATGGACTCAAGATCAGGCGTCAGCTCCTCTGTCGTCAGCGGGCGACGCATGTAGGCCGGTTTGCCAGGGATCGGCAGGCCACATGAAACCTCGACACCGCCCGTGAGAACGATGTCATGGGCGCCGCTGGCCACATCTTTGACGGCTTCCTCAAGCGCCACATAGCCGGAGCAGCAAGCCTCTGAGTGATGGACAGAGCCCTTGCCCCTCATGCCGAACCACTCTGCAACCTGCATGTTCGGTGTCACAGCGTTGTTGAAGAATTTCGGATTTGCTTCGCAGTGATAGAAATAGTCGACATCACGCGGCTCAAGTCCGGCATCCGCCATCGCCGCCAGGGCGGCAGTTCCAAAAAATTCACCTTCCGTGACTCCCATATACTCAGGATCCGTGCCGCCGTCGACAAACGGTGTGGCGCCGATACCGATAATGGAAACGCTGCGGGAATACTTACCCAATTTTCCTGGTACCATATACATTTCTCCTTTTTCTTAATAATTATATTTATAGAAGCCTGCCGACTTCCACAATATCATCATTTACAAATGCACGTGCCGCCTCACACAGTCCCGCGCCTCCCGCGCCGCTTTGTCCCCGGCTGTTCCGCCATGTTCGCGGCATCTCTGATCACCTCAGGGATCCGCTCAGACAGATGATCGCCGCGGGCAGAGAGCGCCGCCCCGAAAGCGTCATCATACGCCCCATAGTCGCTGAAAAAAATGTGCATATCCTGGCTTTCCTCCGGCAACCCTTTTTTGATCTCCAGCGCAAACGGCTCAAGGTATCGCGCCATCTCTCCGCCGATCACCATATCGACGCCGAAGACGGCGTAAAGATTGTGAAGCGCCGTGGCGAGATGTCTGATATACCGCGCCCACAGTCCGGCAAACATCTGATTGCCGTCTGCTAAAACCTCGAAGAACCGGTCATAATTGACCACGTCAGAATCCTTCCTCACCGTATCGATGATACGGCTGGCCGAGCAGAGCTCCAGGAAACTCCCCGGAATGCCGTAATCGGAAGTCCTCTCCTCAGGGTCAATGATCATCGCCCCGATATCAAAGCTGGATCTGCGCAGTCCAAAAATCTCATCTCCCTGGACCAGTACACCGCTGATCCGCCGGTTCAGCAGAACGAAGAAAAAATCTTGGTCATCCGTCCTGCGAAAGATCTGCGCCAAACCTGCCAGCCGGCACGAATCGCCGACGGTCACTCTGCCGCCGAGCTGTGCGTAAACATCTTCCAGTAATATATCCTCAACACCCAGTGTATAGGTATCATAAACCCTGTCTCTTACCTGGTCGACAAACCCCGGCAGTGCCACGCCCGTCCGGCAGATCCCGCCGGATGCGCTCCTGAAAGTCTCAATCAGATCGGCCACCCCGGCCCAATAATCGCTGTCTCCCGTAAAATTGCGATAAAACCGCTCTTTTTTCAGGATATTTCCCGCGAAATCGATCAGCACCAGATAAATCGTGTGCCTGGCGATGCTCACGCCGATATAGTCCTGATAGTCGGGAGAAATCGACAGCTGTTTGGGCCGTCTCCCGCCGGAGGACGCCCCCGTGCCCACCGCCATGATCATGCCGCAGTTCTTGAGGATATTGACAATATTTGAAATCGTCGGGACACTCAGAGCGTGTTCCTGGGCGATCTCTCCGTTCGTGATGCCGGGACGGCGCTCGATCTCTCGCAGAATAATCGCAGCGTTCTGTTGCCGCACTTCCATCGTGTTGGCTGCTCTCATACCTTTTACTTTCTTGAATCTGATTTCAACTCAAGATAGAGCACTTCCTGCGGCGTCAATTTGACATTGAGCGCGCCGAGCGAAGACTCCATCTCGCCCCTGTTGGCCGCGCCGATGATCGGGAAGGCATTCAGCGGGCTGTCGAGCACATAGGCCATCGCCACCTGAGGAATCGAGCAGCCCTTCTCATCCGCGATCTCCTTGCAGCGGTCAAGCCTGACGAAGTTCTCCTCATAGCAGTATCCGATCCGACAGAACATATCGATCGAATCAGGGTCTGTGGCCAGCAGCTCTCTGGTGATCCTGCCTGAGAACAGGCCTCTCGCCATCGAGGAATAAGCCAGAACCGGCATCTGATTCTTTGTGTACCAGGCCTGGGCGTCGGCATTTTTGTTGCCGGCAATCGTCACACAGCCAGGCGCGAACGGATTTTTCACCTGCTCGGCAAGGCTGAAGTTCGGTGAGGACACTGTCATCGGGGAGAGATTGTGCGCGTAGGCATATTCGTTGGCCTCCTCAATGCGCTGATGTGTCCAGTTGGAACCGCCGAAAATCTTGATCCTGCCAGCGGCCTGATGCTCATTCAGCTTCTCAACGATCGGTCCGACCGGCAACTGGGGATTGTCCCTGTGGAGCAGATAAATGTCCAGATAATCTGTCTGCAGCTCCGCCAGCGACTCGGCGAGATCAGAATCAATGTCATACGGCGTGATCCTCTGGCGGTAATCGGTCGGATGGCCGCCCTTGGACAAGAGCACGATATTCTCGCGGTTGCCGCGGGTCTTCATCCACTCGCCGATCGTCGGCTCAGAGTCGTAAGCGCGCGCCGTGTCGATGGCTGTGATGCCGAGATCATAGGCATCGTCCAGGGTCTGAAAATGTTTCTCCTTGTCGGAGAGCAGCATGCCCAGCGTGCCCATAAAAAACTTGCTGACCTTTTTCTCAATTCCCTCAAATTTTACATATTCCATCATGTATCAACCTCCTATATTATCTTACTTTAAGGCCCAAAAATCTAGCGAAATTTTGTCTTTTTTTACAAGAGTATATTCTATTAATTCACCTTTTGTATCACATTTGACAGTTTAACCGCGATTTTCATCCGGCGTCAATGAATAATTTGCTCTAAAACACTCCTATTTTTTGTCCTTAAAATTTTACTGGTTATCGTAGTATTCTAAATTTTGTCTTTCACGCCCTCGCTGACTTCCTAACGCAAATTCGGACGGTTTTTTCGGATGCGGGTTCCACAGCCCCTCACATACGGATTCGGGCGGATTTCCGCATGGATCCACACGGATTTCCGGATGTTCATCCGCGGGCGCACATAAAAAAAGCCCGGACTTCCCGCCCGGGCACGCGGACCGCACGCCGGCCCAGGCAGGACATTTTCGCCCAAAAAGCCGTCGGATCACGCCTCCGGCAGCTTCAAATTGGCGTCAAGGCCGCCCTTCTTCTCCTCATTGTATACCTCAAGGAAAAGGCCGAGCTCTTCGTGCAGATCAAGATACGCAAACTCCATGCCGATGACAGGATCCTTGCACCACAGCCACGGATCCCTGCCGGTCAGCGCCTTATGCTCTTTGATCACAGTGTCAAAATCATCCCTGGTGATCAGCGCGATGTGATGCATACCCGGACCGTGCTCTTTCAGCCAGGTCATATACGGGCTGTCGCTGATCGGCTGGATCACCTCGATCTCAAATCCCCAGATATTGCAGAAACACATGATCGTCTGCAGGCGCTCTCTCTTGCCGTTCATTGTAAAATCAGGGAATTCGGCTGAGTCCAGCGGGCTGACCCTCCAAGGACCGACACCGTAGTCCTCCTCAAAATGTTTGATGGTCTCCTCGGCATTCTCCACGATGATGCCGATCTGTAAGAATTTCGCAAATTGTGTATTCATATCAATCAACTCCTTAAAATTGTGAATGTTAAAAAAAATAGTCAATTTTTTGTTTATTGAAATTTACGTGGAAATTACAAAAATTATTAATTTGTTAAAAATTTACACCGCACGTCACGAACGGCATTCTCTTATTTATAGATCGGGTCAAGGACGGTGTCGATGTAGTTCTTCGTCAGAAGAATCGTTGCCAGAGGATCCGGCGTCCCGTCGGACTCAATGCCGATCCAGCCCTTGTGATGATACTTCTTCAGCAGCTGCCACAGACCCTTGAAATCAAGCACACCGCCGCCCGGCTCCCAGAACCAGCGCGCGCCCTGCTCGTCAAACTCCGCGCCCGCGCCAAAGCGCTTCTCATCCGGCGCGTTGACCCAGGTCGTGTCCTTGATGTGGAAATACTGGACTCTGTCGTGATAGGTGTCATAGAAATGCAGGATGTCCTTGCCCATGATGGCGACCTGCGCCGTGTCCAGACAGTAGTAGACATATCTCGGATCCGTCATCTCAAGGAATTTCTCGTGATCGTACTTGTTGACCGCGCACCAGAACTCGTTGTGGATGGAGACCGCCAGGCCTTTCTCCGCGCACATGCGGCCCACCGTATTCATGCACTCGGCCACATTCTTGAGCCCCTCGTCATCCAGCGGCCCCGTGCCGTAATACTGGCCGGCCGGCTGAACGATCAGATTGATGCCGCCGCACTCCGCCAGCGCGTCGATCGCCTGCTGCTCATAGGCATAGATGGCCGGATGATTTCTCTTATCCTGGGAACCCACATGATGCGAGAACATACCGGTGATGCGCTCGATGCCGCGCTCCTGCGCAAATTCCTTGAAATTTGTCATGGAACCGAACGCGTTGACGATGCTCGGCACAGAGAAGACCATCAGTTCAATGCCCTTGAAGCCGGCGCCCGCAAAGTAGCGGAGAATCTTGTCCCAGTCCTGATAATAATAGGCTGATCCAAAGTCGCCCATATACCACTCGTCAAAATTGTTGATCTGCTTATAATTGATATTGCCCCAAAGGTTGGTCATGTAGGTATAATTGATATTTCTCTCTTCCATTACCTCGCCCCCTTCGCATAATTCTTTTCAAGCCGGTTCCAGAAAGTGCGCATCCTTAAGATCCCCTTCGGGATATCCAGCGAATACTTGGAATCCAGGATCACCGGGCCGTCAAAATCCGCGCCCTTGAGAATCGCGTAGAGCTTCGCGAAATCCATATCTCCGAACCCAAGATCATAATAAACGCGCTGCAGACGCCCGTCCTGAGGAAATTCCGGTGAGATCGTCCGGTACACATTCAGCTCATCCACAAATTTGGTATCTGTAAAGCAGACGGCTTTCGCCTGTCCCGCGTACTTTTCAAAATAGGAGACATAATCCGCGCCCGCGATAGACAGATGGGCAGGATCCGGCGCGTAGGACACGAGATCTCTATCGACATTCTCCATAAAGTCGTCGATGCCCGTGCCGCGCATCAGCGTCCAATACTCATTGCGGACAGCCAGATTGATGCCGCACTTCTTGCAGTTCTCACCGATACGGTTCATACAGACGGCCGCGTCCGCGAGAAACTGCCGAATCTTTCCCTCGTCACCGTCAAATGCCTGATTTAAAAAGCCAATGCCAGGCGTCGGGGAGACCAGCAGGGTGCTGCCACCAAGCGCCACCAGTGCCTCTGTGACATCCGCCGCGTGGTCATAGAACGCGTCGAAAAATTGCTCTATCGGCAGGCCGGTCTCAAACAGACTGTTGTACTGGCTCTGTGCGGAGATCGTGATGGCCTCGACATTCTCCAGGCCCTTCTCATTGAGATATTCCAGGTAACCCTCCGGGGATCCGAAACGCGTCCGGATGGAGGCCGTACAGATCGGCGCGCCGTTTCTCGACACGTTCTCCGTGTTCGGCACCATCGGAATCATCACAGATGTGAATCCGGCAGCCTGAAACATGTCCGTCAGCTCGTCCCAGTACCACTTTGCCGCCCGCAAAAAAGCGCCCGGACCGCTCGTGTCCGGATTGACAATACCAAAACTTGCTACTGCTTTCATGTGTGCATCATCCTCTCTGAAATATTGTTTCTGGCAGTATAAAAGGTAACAGCCCGCACGAGTGAACTGTTACCTCTAAAATACTATATTCTATCAGTGTTGTCAATAATATTTCTCCACTTTTTTTAATATTTAAAATAAGTCTGCGGTGATCTCTTCACGGCGTCTCAGACCTGGCTGTCTGAGGACAAAAATACAAAAAAATCCGGCTGATTCCAGGCAGAAATGAGCTCTGCCAAACGTCATCTGCCCTCAAACCTCTTCCCTGCCACGCTGTTTAAACCATGCAATCAGAGGGAGCGAGATCCCGCAGAGCCACCCGATCGGCCAGCCGAACCAGACGCCGACCCGGCCGAACACATGACCTAGGATATACGCGGAAACCAATTTTCCTGCAGGCTCAAGACAGCTGGCGACCGTAGACAGCGTCATCCGGCCCATCCCTCGGAAGGTATTGAGCATGACATACATCATGCCGCAGAGCCAGTAAAACAGGGCGATCACATTCAGATACTCCCTCGCCACCGCGATCACTTCCGTCTCCTTCGCGGAGACAAACAGTGCCGTCAGACGACCGCCGAAGATCAGGATGATCACCATCAGTCCCAGGCCCCAGGCCAGCGCCTGCAGCATTCCCGCGCGCACGCCCCGGCGAATGCGCTCACGGTCGCCCTTGCCGTAATTCTGCCCCATGTAGGTGGAGACGGCGAAGCCAAGGCTGTTGAGCGGCATCATGGAGATCTGATCGATCTTTCCCGCCGCCGTGTAGGCTGCCACGACATCCGTCCCGTAACGGTTGACAATCGACTGCACGCCCATCATGCCCACCGAGGTCACGCCGCTCTGCACGGCCATCGGCAGACCGATGCGGATGATATTTTTCAGAATATCCGGACGAAAGCGCAGATTCTCCCTCGTGATATGCAAAATCTCATGTTTCTTTTTGATGAGCCAGAGATTCACAAACGTGGCAAACATCTGAGAGATGGACGTGGCCGCCGAGGCACCGGCGACGCCCCAGTGAAAGCCGATGACAAACAGCAGGTCCAGCGCCACATTCATGATCGACGAGCAGAGTACGGCGTACAGCGAACTCTTGCTGTCGCCCACGGCCCGCATGAAATTGGCGGTTATATTGTAGGCGATCGGCCAGAGACCGGTACAGGTATTGATGAGCAGGTATATCCTGGCATCCGGAATGATCTCCGCCGGCGTGTCCAGTAGTTTCAGCACCGGCACAACGCCGAACCACCCCGCGGTCGCGATAAATACGGACAGGCCGATGATCGTGTAAATGGCATTTCCGACAATATCCCTGACTCTTTTCAGATTCCCCGCGCCGAAACTCTGCGACAGCGCGATACTGGTGCCCATCGCCATGCCGATGATCAGGCAGATCAGAAAATTGAGCACGGACTGTGTCGCGCCGATGGCCGCAAGCGCCCCCTTGCCCACGAACCGTCCCACGATCGCCGCGTCGGTCATGCTGTATAGCTGTTGGATCACATTGCCAAGGATCATTGGGACCGAGAACGCGAAAATCAACTTCCCCGGACTCCCCTTCGTCATATCACCCTTATTTTCCATCAACTCTTGCCCCCGTATGCCTACGCCCAAAGCGAACGCTCGTTTCTTGCCTGCGTCTGCGCTCACTGCAAACGCTCGTTTCTTGTCTGCATCTGTGCTCACTGCAAATTTGTATTTTCCGAAAGTTCCTCAGAAAAATTCTGCCGCACTTAAAAAATGCGGCAGAATTAATAAGAAGAAGGACTCAAAAACGATATGAATATGAAAATGCGCTTTTATGCATTTATTATAAATAGAAAAAAGAGGGTTGTCATCACCCGCTGCGGGTGATTTCTCCCTGTTCATCGCCGCCGGCCTATGCCCGGATTATGCCGCCACAGCCGCTGGTCTATCTCCCGATTTTGACATCATCGCCGCCGGCCTCTGCCCGATTTTGTTACTATTCACAGTTCATGATAATGAGGCGGAAGAAGGGAGTATATTCATCTTAAAATCACCATAGTTATTGAAAAATAAGGGTTTTATGCCGATCAGTTGATGGAGGATTGTTCTCAAAGTGCAGTCCTCCATCTTTTATTGGTATTTATTTAAAAAAATACCAATAACCCTATTGACATTTTTATTGGTATGTGTTATAATATATAGTACCAATACAGGGAGGAGAAAAGAAAAATGTCGATCGTAAGATATGTAAACAAAAAAACAGGCACTGTAGCACTGTACGAATCCACTTCGCATTACGACCCGGAAACCAAACAGTCACGTCCGATCAGAAAATACCTGGGGACCGAAGACCCGATCACAGGCGAATTGATCCCATCGTCAGGCAAACGCGGGAGGAAAAAGGCTTCCGGGGACGCGCCAAAAACTAAAAAGGAATCGTCAGAGGAAAGCTTCAAAGAAAAGTACGACAAACTCCAACAGGAATGCGCCTTGCGAGAGGAAAAGATCCGGCAACTGGAGCATGAAAATAAAAGGCTCAGGTTCTGTTTGCAGAGGCTGAGGGATACAGCATCCGATATGCTTAGCAGCGTGGATTCGTGAAGGAGGGCGGCAGGATGTCAGGCGGTTTTCAAGATGACAATCTCTTTGAGACAGCTATGTCGCTGCGGTGCGAAGTGAAAGCGGTATATTGCGAAGCTGATGAAGAAGGCGGCCAGTGGGCTTACGGGTTTCATGGGGGATGAGAAGGTTGCATACTATGTAGCGCATGACAAAAAAGACATGGACAGTGTGATTGAAGACGGGGTGCTTGACGCGCTTGCGGAAGGGACGGCCGTAATGCATGACCACAACCGGATCAATTACAATGACCGATTTGCGTTTACGAATGTGG
>CAYRDY010000053.1:0-4993 GCA_964423195.1 uncultured Catenibacillus sp.
TCTACACATCCAACAGCCATTTGCTGGTGGAGCAGAAAATGTTTAAGGAAAAACTCGAGAAAGCCAGGGCTGCCAGAGGGAGGACGATATGAAAATCACAGATGTCAATATCCGTGACCCCTATATTTTGCTGTATGACGGCAGATATTATCTCTACGGGACGCGCAGCGCGACGGCCTGGGGTCCGGCGGACGGATTTGACTGCTATGTCAGCGAGGATTTGGAAGCGTGGGAGGGCCCGACGGAGATTTTTCGCCGGCCGGAGGGCTTTTTCGCGGATCAGAATTACTGGGCGCCAGAGTGCATTTATCGTGATGGCGCTTTCTATCTGATCACGACGCTGGGCGCGGGGGATCGCAAAAAAGGGATCTACGCGCTAAAGTCGTCGTCGCCGATGGGACCGTTTGAGGTCTACAGCGGGCGGCTCACGCCGGAGGACCGGACGTGTATCGACGGCACAGTCTATTTTGAGACGGACGGCACGCCGGTGCTTGTCTATTCCAACTCCTTTGAGGATTCGCCGACGGGTGACATCTGTATGCAACAGCTCTCAAGCGATTTAAAGGACGCCCTCGGCGATCCGCTCAAGCTGTTTGAGGCGGCGCAGGCGCCATGGGCGCGGCCGGTGCCGTTTGCCAAGGATGAATTCGGTCTGGACGGCGACGTCTATTTCACGGACGGCCCGTGCCTGACCCTGATGCCGGACGGGAAGCTCTATATGACATGGTCAAGCTGGAGCGATGGCGGTTACGCGGTCGGTGTGGCCGTGTCCGATGGCGGCCATGTGGCGGGACCGTGGCGGCAGATCGCAGAGCCGCTGTTTCCGGTCAACGGCGGCCATGGCATGGTATTTAGGGATCTGCAGGGAAATTTGAGATTTACGCTGCACTATCCGAACGACAGATATCGGGAGCGGCCGGTCATCTATGAGCTGGAGGCAGCGGCCGGTACACTGAGACTGAGGGGAAGCAGGGTAGCATTTTCACAATCGCACACAGGAGGTTCATGATGAGGACACAATTTGTAACACCGAGGGAATACGCGGCGGCGCTCTTTGAGATCGCCGCGAAGACGGAAGTGACCGGCAGCGCGAGGCCGGAGAGATTCAAGAAAGTGATGCGCGAGAATCGGGGCAGCATCCAAATGTTTAGTCCGTATGGGCCGTCGGATGACGGCCTGGAGCGGAAGAATCCACTCATCGTCGCCCTGGGCGACAGCGTCACAGCCGGCCATTTTGAGTTTGTCGGCAATCCGGAGGAGACATTTGCCAAAGTGGACCGCGGGGAGATCGGTGAGGATGATGTCATCGAGATCACCGACGCGAGGGAATGTTATCTGGAAAAGTTCAGGGCGCTGCTGATCGACAAATATGAGCAGACATCCGTGAGCACCGTCAATGCCGGGATCGCCGGTGATACGATGTACGGCATGAAAGACCGCGTCTACCGCGATGTGGTGCGCTACCAGCCGGATCTGGTGATCATCAACGGTTCGCTAAACTGGGCGGCGGAGTGCGGCAGCACCGATGATTACAAGAAAGTGCTGACGGAGGTCGTCAGAATCATCAAGAAAGAGACGAAAGCGGATATCGTGCTTCTGACGCCGAACATGGAAATCCCGATGCCGTTTGCCGCCAATCCGAGATCGACGCTGGATGAGCGTGTCGGGGTCATCCGCGAGCTGGCCGAGGCGGAGGGCGTCTGCCTGGCGGATACCTATAAGGTGTGGAAGGCGTATGAGGCCGCCGGTTATCCGGTCGAAAAGCTGCTGGCCAACGGCACGAACCATCCTTCCGTCACCGGCCATGAGCTGTACGCGAGCGTGCTGATGCGGCTGATAGAAGAGTAACTGATGCATCAGTGTTCTTTCTGATACTGCGACGGCGTGCAGTTAAAATATTTTTTGAATACGGTTGAAAAATACGGATAATTGCTGTAGCCGATCTGATACGCGATCTCAGTGGCCGGCTTGTCCGTCGAGAGTAAAAGGGCAGAGGCCAGTTCCATCCGCTCCTTGATGATCCACTGGCTGATACTGATGCCCTTTTCTTTTTTGAAAATGCGGTTTAGATAGATCGGATTGAGATAGACGCTGTTGGCCACGTCCGTCACACAGAGATGGCTGTCCCCGATGTGGTCGAGGATGTATTTGACGCATTTTTCGGCAATCTCAGCGGGCGTGTCGTGCGGCGTCTCATTCTCGCCCTCGGCGATGGATTCGACCTGGTTGGCGAGCCAGTTCTTCCCGTAGAGCTGCAGCCGCTTCTCCTCCTGATGCTGTTCGCGGCGCTGGCGGACTTTATCGACCGAGGCGGCGATGTCCTCATATTTGGCCGGCAGGGTAATGTAATCCTGGCAGCCGAGGGAGAGCCCCTCCCTGGCGTACTCAAAATCCGCGTGGCAGGTGAGCAGGACACAGTCGATGTCATAATTGTTGTCCTGAATCCAGTGGATCAGCGACAGGCCGTTCTCATCCGGCATCTCAATGTCGCAAAGCAAAATATCAATCGGATTCGCGGCAATCACGAGTTTGGCCTCCCCGGCGCTGAAAGCGGTCAGCACTTTCGTGATGCCGCAGCTCTCCCAGTCGATCTCCGCGGCCATGGTGGTCGCCTCTATTGATATATCATTGACAATCAGCAGTGTCATGCCCATCTCTTTTTCCTCCAGACTAACTTTCCTCCAGGTTATAAGGTATCGTGATGATAAATGTCGTGCCGACGCCGAGTTCCGAGTCACACTCGACATTGGCAGCGTCGCCGTAATAATATTTCAGCCGCCGGATAGAATTTTTGATGCCCACATTTTTCCCGTCGTCGATCGTCGTCTCATCGATGTGATTGATCGCGTCAAGCGCCTGCGGATCGATCCCCCTGCCATCGTCGGAGATATAAAAGGTTGCCACGCCGTTGTCATACTCGCCGGAGAATACGATGTGGATCTGCCTGTCCGGCAGCAGCGCGTGGGAGATGATGTTTTCCATAAAACTGTGGAACAACAGCGGCGGAACCCGCATCAGATCGAGGATCGGGTCAATCTGGTAGGACACCTCGAAGGAGACGGGGTAGGATATCTTTGAGACGTTCATATATTTTTCCACGAGGTCGCGCTCCTTGGAAAACAGCTGCAGTTCGCTGCCGCTCCGGAAGAGATAGCGGAAATAGTCCGAGAGGAACAGCACCATCTCCGTGGCGTGTTCCTTCTGATTTCTCTGGATCAGCGTGAAGAGGACGTTGAACGAGTTGAGCAGGAAATGCGGCCGGATCTGCAGCTGCAAAAAGTCGATCTGCAGCTGTTTATTTTGCAGTTCCTTGCGGATGACCTCCTGGTGAAGCGTCTGCAGGGATGAGGCCATCGCGTTGAAACTCTGATAGGCCGAGTCAAACTCCAAAGAATTTCCTTTCAGAGTGATCCTGTAGTCCTCGTTGCCCTCCTTCAGCTGGGTATGCGCGTCGTTCAGCTGCCTGAGCGGCGTGCCGACATAATGTTTTAATATCCGATACAGTATCGGAATCAGTGCCAGATAAATGATAAAGAATAATATCAGGGCGTACTGCAGGAAGCTGATGCTGCTGCCCAGTTCCATCGCGGAAATGCCGGCCGTCAGGTAGACATCCGGCGCGGCTTCTGCGCTGAAATAGAGCAAAGAGGCGGTCGACTTCGGTTTCTGATCGCTGAACGCGTAACTCAGGCCGCTAAAGCCGTTGATGCGGTTGATCTGAGAGAGAAATGACGTCAGATCGATCGCGGCGCCGTAATAAATATGAAGCTGTGAATCGTACAGGACGCGGATCAGCTCCGATTTATCTTCCGAAAAGAACCAGCTGGAATGGTACTGACCATAGTTTTCCATATAGACATAATGCGGCCTGGTATTGGCGGATGTGCCGCTCGTGGGCACCTGCAGGTAGTCATCTCTCTCCGTGTTATAGATGAATATGATGTCCGCGATATTGGAGGTCCTCACCTGATTTGAGAGTGCCGTGAAGAGCCTGTAACGGGTGAGCGCATACTCGGAATCATTTTTGCTCAGCGAGAGATTGAAGAGATCCGTATCGTTGGCGAGGTCATAGAGCGAGACATTCGTGTTGTCTATCTTCGTCTCAAGCAGCGTCGCATAGGAGTCCAGCGTGTATGAGATCGTCGCCTCGGCATTCTCTTTTGAGTTGTGGTAGGAGATGAGCGCCGTGGCAATGCCGATAATATTGAAGGGAATGATCAATATGAGCAGCAGGACGGCGAGCCTTGCCATGAGCGAATTTTTGATCCTCTTTTTCATGATAAATCCCCATTTTGCCATCTTTCGGCCAGCAATACCAAGAGTAAAATATTTTTTTAACAATTTCATCTGTGAAAATATTTTTTTAACAATTTCATCTTATCATACCTTGACAAAATATAAAAGTTTTAAAATTTCAAAAGTTTAAAATTTGAAAGTTTGAAGTTTGAAATCTTAATGTTAAAAAATGCACGATTGTTTATAATAAAAGTATCCAAATTAAACAAAAAAAGGAGCGATTATTATGAAAAAAAGGACAATCTCACTCTTGTTGGCGGCAGTCATGGTTCTGTGTCTGGCAGCCTGCGGCGGAGGCGGCGATAATGCCGGCGGCAACGCACCAGAGGGACAGACGAGCGCGGCCGGCGGGGAGAACAGCGGTGACGGCGGAAACGCGGCTGATGGGGAAACTTTCAATCTGAAGATGCAGCTCGCGACATTCGGACAGGAGTTTCCGGGGCTCGCGGATGTCGAATCGGCGATCAACGCCATCACCGAGCCGGAGATCGGCGTCACAGTGACCCTTGAGCCGGTGGCGGCCTGGGATCTGCCATCCACATCATCGCTGGCGATCACCTCCAATGAGGAGATCGACCTGATGTGCATTCTCCCGATGTCCAGCAATATGGACTCGATCACAAATTATTCGAGCAAAAATATGCTGACACCGCTGAATGATCTCTATGAGCAGTACGGCGCGGACATCAGCGCATGC
>CAYRDY010000053.1:5003-15518 GCA_964423195.1 uncultured Catenibacillus sp.
AGCGCATGCTTAGGCGACCTGATCAATATCGGCTATGTGGGCGATACGCTCTACGCGGTACCTGCCAACTACTACGCGGGCCACGGCTGTTCATTTGTGGCGCTGACCTCGGAGCTTGAGGCGCTGGGGTATTCCTTTGATGAGGATCAGATTTACACGCTGGACGAAATCGAGGAAGTGATGGCGGCATACAAGGAGGCCAAGGGCGACGGCTATTATTCGATTGCGGGCTATGCCGACGGAGATATCGCCAGCATTCTCTGCCCGACCGATGATCTCGGCGACCCGGCGGTCGGCTCCCTGATGAACGGCGGCCTTGAGGATACGACGGTTGTCAACAGATTTGCCACGGATGAATATAGAGAGACTTATGACAAGATCCGTGAGTGGTACAATGCCGGCTATATCAACCCGGATGTCATCTCAATCACGGATACCTGGGTGACACTTTTGCAGACCGGCCAGTATCTGGGCTCGTTTGTCGGCACCAACGGTTCCGGCCTGGACGGCATTCTGGTCAATGAGCAGTCACTTGGACAGGATCTGACGGTGATCCGTTTCACAGAAGACTACGCGACATCCACGATCGCATCCTACGGGCTCTGGGGAATTCCGGTGACCTGCGCGAATCCTGAGAAGACCATGCAGTTCTTGAATATCCTCTATCAGGATCGTGAACTCTCAGACAGTGTCGCGGCGCTCTTATCCGCGGGCATTGAGGGACAGACTTACCAGGTGGTCGAGACGCTCGACGACGGCCGTGTCATCATCGATTACGCGGAGGGTGTTGACCGTTCAACCGCGCCTTATGCCGGCCAAGTGCCGATCTACGGCGATGAGCTGAGGACACCAAAATATACGCCGATCGACGCTGAGATGTTTGACCAGATCGCCAATTACAACAGCACGCTGAAATATTCCAAGGCTTTCGGTTATTCCTTTGACTCATCTGCTTTTGTGAATCAGATTTCCGCGATCAACAATGTGCTGCAGACATACCGCGCTCAGCTCGCGTGGGGAACCGTGGATGTCGACACCGTGCTTCCGCAGTTCATCTCCGAACTTGAGGCGGCCGGCATCAATGACGTGATCGCGGCCAACCAGGAACAGCTGGACGCGTGGCTGGCGAAATAGACAGTCTAAAGGGGGCGTGCTCGGATGACGGGTAAGAAAAAGAAAAAAAAGCTGTCGACATTTCTGCCGTTTTATTTGATGGCGCTGCCTGGGGTCATCTATCTCATCTGCAACAATTTCATGCCGCTCTACGGAATGCTGCTGGCATTCAAGCGGCTGGATGTCCGGAAGGGCATCTGGGGCAGTGACTGGGCAGGTTTTGATAATTTTAAGTTTTTGTTCAGCTCCAACACGGCGTTCACGATTATCCGGAACACCATATGCTATAATCTGGCGTTCATTATCCTGGGAACGATCATCGCCGTCGCGCTGGCGATATTGCTGAACGAGATCAGGCGCAAGGGACTCGGCAAATTTTATCAGAGTATGCTCCTGATCCCTTATCTGATCAGCTGGGTGCTGGCGAGTTATCTGGCGTACGCATTTCTGGCTCAGGACGTCGGCCTGATCAACAGTGTGCTCAATTTCTTCGGCAAGCCGGACATCGCCTGGTATTCGACAAAAGCCTACTGGCCGTTCATTCTCTTCTTCGTGTACATCTGGAAGAATGTCGGCTACATGCTGATCATCTATTACTCAAGTATCGTCAGCATCAGCTCGGATTACTATGAGGCGGCCACCATTGACGGCGCCACGAAATGGCAGCAGATCAGGTATATCACGATCCCGCTGATCAAATCAACGGTTGTGACCATGACGATCCTCAACCTTGGACGTATCGCCAACTCCGACTTTGGGCTGTTCTACCAGATTCCGAGAAATTCGGGCGCGCTGTACGACGTGACGCAGACCATCGACGTCTATGTGTACAATGCCCTGATGAATAACAATGATTTCTCGATGTCAGCGGCGGCTTCTGTGTTCCAGTCGGTGGTCGGGTTCGTCTTTATCCTGGTGGCCAACGCGGTTGTCAGGCGTTACAGTAAAGAGGACGCGCTGTTCTAGCGGGGAGGAGAGGTAGAATGAAAAGCAGAGACAGTTTAAAATGGCAGATCATTTCCAATGTGGTTTTGATGTTTTTCACACTGTGCGCGCTGATACCGTTTGTCCTGCTGGTCGCGGCGTCTTTCAGCGATGAGACCTCGGTCATGACCATGGGCTATTCGCTCATCCCGCACAAGTTCAGCATGGATGCCTATGCATACATCGCGACGCGCTGGGCGGATATCGGCAGGAGTTATCTCATGACGATTATCGTGACGCTGGTCGGCACGGGGCTTAGCATGATCATCACCGGCATGTTTGCCTACACGCTATCGATGAATTTTATCCCTGGCGTCAAGGTACTCAATTTTTTGTGCATCTTTACGATGCTCTTCTCCGGCGGCGTGGTCGGCAGCTATTATATCTGGAGCAATGTGTTTCACATCCGCGATACGATTTTCGCGCTGATCTTCCCGAATCTGCTGCTGAACGCGTTTAATATCATTCTGGTCAAGAATTATTACATCAACAGCATTCCTTCGGCGCTGCGCGAATCGGCACGGATCGACGGCTGCAGTGAATTCAAGATTTTCTGGAAGATCGTGATGCCGCTCTCGATCCCGATCAACGCCACGATCGGCCTGATGACAGGCCTGGCCTACTGGAACGACTGGACAAACGGCCTCTATTATCTGACGGAGAGAGGCGGGAGCCAGTACTATACCATCCAGCTGATGCTCAACCGTATCAGTGAGAATATCACCTGGCTCTCAAGCGCGGCACAGGGCGCCGGTGTCTCCACCGGGAGCGTCCCGACGACGACCTCGCGTATGGCCATCGGCGTGCTGGGGCTCCTTCCGATATTGATCGTCTATCCGTTCCTGCAGAAATACTTTGTCAAGGGAATCACTGTGGGAGCCGTGAAAGAATAAAAATTTGCGGATGCCCCGCTTGCGGGGCATGGAAGTTTATTCCTAATTGTGCTGTCAACCGACGGGCGGCGGAATGGAGTTTGTCATGAATCTGATTGTTACGACAAAAAGCGGAAAGATAAAGGGTCATATGGATCAGGGGCTGGTGAAATTTTTGGGAATCCCCTACGCGAAGCCGCCGGTCGGCGAGCTGCGCTTCAAGCGGGCGAGGACCATCGAGCCGTGGAACGGCGTGCTTGAGGCCGACGCCTACGGGGATGTCGCTTTGCAGTTTGACAATGAGAAATTGCAGGGATCAGAAAATTGCCTGACTCTCAATGTGGTGCGCCCGCCGGAGGGCGAGAATCTGCCGGTCTTTGTCTGGATCCACGGCGGCGGCTATATGACCGGCTGCGCCAGTGACCCACTTTATCACGGCGACAGCTTCGCCCGTGACGGCATCCTCTATGTGAGTATTCAATATCGTCTGAATGTCCTCGGCGTCTTTGATTTTACGACCTACAAGGGCTGTGAGGACTTTGAGACCAACTGCGCGCTGTCCGACATGGTCGCCGCCATTCGGTGGATTAAGGAAAATGTAGCCGCTTTCGGCGGCGACCCGGACAGAATCACCATCGGCGGGGAGAGCGCCGGGGCGGCAGCGGTCGTCGCGCTGCTGGCCGTTCCGGCCGTTCGCGGCTGCTTTTCCCAGGCGATCGCCGAGAGCGCGCTGCCAAACTGCGTGATCACCCCGGAACTCTCACGGCAGAATTCGGATCTCTTTATCGAGGGGATGGGTTGGACCGAGGGTGATCTGCACAGGCTGCGCACGGACGACCCGATGACGTTTATCAGGGGGCAGCAGTATGTCTCCGCCAGGCACCAGTATAAAAATCCGGGCATTTTTTTGCCGTCGCCGGTCATCGACGATCTGCTGCCGGAGCGCCCGATCGACGCCATCCGCGCGGGGAGCAGTGCGGGCGTGCGCCTGATCATCGGCACGAATCTCCACGAGGGCACGATGTTTGTCCATCCGGAGAATACCGGTTTCCCGAACGATTGGCCGATGGTCAGGGAAATGTTTGAGAGAAACGGCCACGGCGATCACTATGCGCGGATTCGGAAATATTATGACGATCCGGCGCTTGAGGCCAAGTACGGGACGCCGTTCGTCCATCTTGCCACGGACTACGCGTTCGAGATGCCTTCCGTCAAGGTGGCCGAGGGACAGAGCCGGTACGCGGATGTCTACATGTACCGCTTTGAGTTTCTTCCGGAGAGTGCGGTTGAGAGCGGAATGCTCGTCTCCCATGCCTTTGAGCTACCGTGCGTCTTTGCCGTGAAAGACCATGAATTCAGCGAAGTCTTCTTTAAGGGCGAGCTCGAGGAGACGCAGGATCAAATCATTGACGATATCCATCGGCCGTGGGTGCGCTTCATCAAGGCCGGACGCCCGGACGACGGCGAATGGTCGAAGTTTACCGGCGCCTGTTCGCCGGTGCGCATCTTTGACCGGCAGACCCGCACGGAGGTGCTTGACCGCACGGCCATGATGGATGTGTGGGGTGACCTGCGGTTCTATGAGGGCAGGCTGGTATGACGGAAACGAATTTGATGGAGATCTTGACAGATTTTATCTGGATTCCGGACTGGGCACCCGCGGATGGCGCGGATGCCCGCGTCGTCTATTTCCGCAAAACATTTTTTCTTGAGCAAGTCCCGGAAAGCCATCCGATTCAAGTTTCCGCGAATGCAAGATACAAACTCTATATCAATGGGGCGTTTGTCCAGGAGGGGCCTCAGAAGGGCACCGCAGAGTCTGCGTATGTGGACACGGCTGAGACTGCGCCCTTTTTGAATGTGGGCGTGAATGTAGCCGTCGCCGAGGTTCTCTATTACCCTGCCTCGCCAAAGCTGCGCAATGACAGCCTGTATCACAGTGATAATCCATGCTTTTATATCGCGGACGGCTTAGCGACTGCGGATCCGGGGACATTGAATGTGGCGAAAGTATCCGCAACGAACGCCGAAATCATGTTTGGCGGCCGGGAGGGCTGGAAATGCCGAAGGGCGTTTCACATTCAGATCTGTGGGGAGCCGTTTTCACCGGCGCCGGTTCACGCGATGGAGGATGTCAGGGCAGACAGGGAATTGGCCGGATGGATGGGCGCCGGCTATGATGATGAAAATTGGCAGGAGGCCAGGCCGTACAGCGTGATGGAAGCCCATCTGGAAAAGAGCCCTTTTAACATGGAGCCGAGGACGATCCCACCTATGCGCCATTCGAATTGTCGTTTTCGGGAGGTCGTGTGTGTACGGGAGAGTGGCACTGAGTTCGCGCGGCAGGTGTCCGCGCGATGGCAGTCCCTCCTGGAGGGCCGCGGCACGGTCACGATACCGGCAAACACCGTACAGATTGTGGAAATTGGCGCCGGCGAGGAGATGTGCGGCTATATCCATCTGGCCATGCGTCAGGGAAGAGATGCCCGCATCTCCCTGACGTATGCCGAATGTTATGCCTATCCCACGGGGCAGGTGCGCCTGCTGGACGGAGAATTGCATCAGACGGTGCGCAAGGGCGACCGATCGGATTTTGTGAACGGGAGACTCTTCGGGCCGGCCGACCATTACACGGCGGCGGGGTATGGCCATGCGGCAGCCGATAAACTCGGCGGGGCAGGATGCGGCTGTGCGGAAGCCGATGAATGCGGTGGGGCAGTATCCAGCCGTGTTGGATTCGATGAATGCGATGGGGCGGAGTGCTATGAACCGTTCTGGTTTCGCACTTTCCGCTATATTCAGGTGAAGATTGAGACGCGCGAGACGCCCCTGGCGCTCACGGATCTGTCGTATCGCTCGACTGGCTATCCACTTGAGGTCAAGACGATGGTGAGGACATCCGATGCGAGCTTTCCGGCCATCTGGGATATCAGCCTGCACACGCTGGAGAGATGTATGCACGAGACATATCTCGACTGCCCGTTCTATGAACAGCTGCAGTACGCGATGGATTCTCGTCTGGAAATCCTGTTTACCTACGCGGTCTCGGCGGATGACCGCCTGGCCAGGCAGTGTATGGAGGCCTTTCACAGGACACAGCGCGCGGACGGGATGATTCAGGCGTCCGCGCCGGCCACTCAGGCGAATGTGATTCCGGGATTTTCAATCTACTACATCCTGGAAGTCTATGACCACATGATGTACTTCGGCGACCAGGCGCTTGTCCGACATCATTTCAACTGTATTGACGGAATCCTTGAATTTTTCAGATGTCACCTGACAGAGAAAGGATTGGTGGCGAAGGTCGGCGGGCCGCTGTTTCGCTCAAAATACTGGTCTTTTGTGGACTGGTGTAAACAGTGGGATGAAACGATCGGCGTTCCGATGGCGACGCTTGTCGGCGACGGGTCGCTCACGATGGAAAGCCTTTTGTATCTGTATGGCCTGCAGCACGCAGCTGAGCTGGCGGCGTTTATCGGCAGGGACGACACAGCCGCCGAATATCAGGCACGGGCGGATCAGCTGAAGCAAAACATCCGCGACTGGTGTATGGGCACTTACGTGTCATCGGACGGGAAGAGGCAGACATTATTGCAGGACGGGCCTGGGATTGAGGCGTACAGTGCGCACTGTCAGATTTTTGCGATTCTGACGGATGTCGTTGATGTCGATGAGGGGCGCGAAATGCTGGAAACTGTCCTGGACGACAAGGCGCTCCCACAGGCATCGGTCTCATTTTGCTTTTATCTGTTCCGCGCGCTGGAAAAGATTGACCGGTTTGAAAAGCTGGATGAGCTGTGGGATCTCTGGCGCCGGATGGTCGCCGACCACATGACCACCTGCGTTGAGAATGACACCGACTCAAGGAGTGACTGTCACGCGTGGGCGGCGCCAATCCTCTATGAGATTCCGGCATCCTACCTCGGCGTGCGCCCGGCCGTGCCCGGTTTTTCCAAAGTCCGGATCAGACCCATCATGGGACACCTGGACAGTGCCTGCGGCGATGTCATCACCCCGAAGGGGCTGATTCATGTCGCGTGGGTCAGGGAAGACGGCGAGTGCAGGCTTTGCTATACCTTGCCTGAGGGATGTGAATTGTGTAGAGAACAGGGCTGAAACCGGAGTTGGACGATGGAGGGCCTAGAGTGGAGAAATTATCTTGACTAACTCGTGTATGCTTAAAGAGATGCCCGTTATCGGCTTTTCGCTGATAGCGGGCATTCGCTTACCCATTTGAGAGCAACTTTTCCAGGTTTCAATTCTTCACCATATCCCGTTCCTGTATCCGTGTCCCATCCGCCATACCGCCGGGAGAATGAATGGTAAGACGGTCATCGTAAATGTCAATATGAACTTCGCTGCCTAAAATCAGGTAGTCGCGGTGGATCAGGGCAGATTTACCCCAAAAAACACTGGAAATAACCCTGTTTTTTTGTTATCATACGAGTTAGTTGGGAAGTAAGTTTCCATGCCCCGCAAGCAGGGGATGACCATTGATGTAGAAAGCCGCTTGCAGGGCTTTCAGAGAAAACTTCCAAACTACCCTTGACGACGCGCTAAAGTGCGTCAAAAAAAGAGAGGAAAAATGATTTTGAGGGAGAATGATCTATGAAGTCATCGGAAGAACTAAGGGCTATTTTGAACCGGATCGACCACAGAGGTTATCCGGCATATAAGGAACTCAAGGGGAGCTATCAGTTTCCTGATTTTATTTTGTCCATCGATCATGTGCAGGGCGACCCGTTTGCCTCGCCGTCCAAGGTGAGCGTCCTCGTGCGGGGGCGCCAGGCCGCCTTTCCCGAAAGGCTCTATGACCGGCCGTGGCGGAAAAGGGCGCTGGAGGATCATCTGCTGCGCCTGTTCGGGCGGCAGGCGGACAATTTTGCTTTTAAAGCGCGGGGGTCAGGAAAGAGCGGGCTGATCGCCGTCAGCCGATGCGGGCAGGAGATCCTCAGCCGCTCGGCGTGCGAGGTCAATGATCAGTGCGGCGATGTCTTGATTCGGATGGAAGTCGGCTTTCCGGCGAACGGGCGCACCATCAATGCCCGCGAGCTGATCAGGATTTTTTATGATTTTCTGCCAGTCTGCGTCAAATGTGCGCTCTATTACCGCGGAATTGACAAGGAGAAGGCGGAGGCGGTGATGCGGCTCTCGGAGGATCAGCATTTTATCCGGGAGGAGATCAGGGAGATGGGACTGATCGCTTTCGTCGCGAACGGCGCTATATTGCCTAGAGAGAGCGGCATATCGCAGCGACCGTTAAAGGGGGCAGTCGCCTTTGTGTCGCCGAAATCCATGGAAGTGACGCTTGACCTCCCGTTTGCGGGGAAACTGACGGGCATGGGCATCGCGCAGGGCGTCACCCTGATCGCCGGCGGCGGCTACCACGGGAAATCAACCCTCTTGGAAGCGCTCGAGCGAGGAGTCTATGACCATATTGCCGGTGACGGCAGGGAGTATGTGATCACGGACGAGACAGCGATGAAGATCCGCGCGGAGGACGGCCGCAGCATCAAGGCTGTCGATATCTCCATGTTTATCAATGGCCTGCCGAACGGAAAGGACACCACGCGCTTTGACACGGACAATGCCAGCGGCTCAACCTCGCAGGCTGCCAACATGGTCGAGGCGATGGAGTCGGGCAGCAGGCTGCTGCTGATCGATGAGGACACGAGCGCATCCAATTTTATGGTTCGCGATGCGCTGATGCAGCAGGTGATCGCCCCTGCGGATGAGCCGATCATGCCGCTCGCGGAGAGAATTCGGGAATTATATGACAGCTATGGGATTTCCATGGTGATCGTCGCGGGAAGTTCGGGCGCCTTTTTTGGCAAGGCGGACCGGATTTTGCAGATGAAAAAATACAGCCCGCTGGATATCACGGCGTTCGCCAAGGAGAAAGCGGAGGCATTCCGGGAAGCTGTGGTTTCCGAAGAAGCTGCCCATGTAGCTTCCGATTCAGAGACTGTGAACTCCGGAAAAACAATCCAGTCATCTAAAGATCTAGGGATCATGGGAGCTGAACATGCGGTTTTGACGTCCGTCGCATCGGGCGATATAAAATCAGCTACACGTAGCAGCTGTTCACCAAATTTCCAGCGCGTGCCCGTGGCGAGAATTGGCGGATCAAGAAGGGGTGGCCAGCCGGATGAGTCCCCGGCGGATCGCGTCAAGATCAAGAGTTCCGGCAGGGACAGCGTCACGGTCAACCGCGAGACCATCGACCTGCGCTATGTTGAGCAGCTTGTGGACAGCGAACAGCTCACGGCGCTGGGATACATGCTCGCCTATGCCTCCGCGCATTTGATGGACGGGAGACATTCGATGCGTGAGGTGGTCGGCAAACTGAATGAGATTGTGGCCGCCAAGGGACTTCGGGAGATATGTGAGAAGTCCTATTTGCCGTCAGGTCTGGCGATGCCGAGAACCCAGGAAATCTTTGCCTGCTTTAACCGCTACCGGGGGCTGTCGGTTCAGGGAACGCGCAAATAAAACCATTCCCGCCTATCCGAAGGGCGATTTATTACGTTTGTTTAAAGATTGGATAAGTTTGTTTAAAGATTGAGACCGCGCTATTGTCATTTCAACCGGACGGTTTATAATGGATTGTACGATTAAGGGGGATTTAAGTGAAGCATTTCATCTGAGGAGGCGATCCCATGACATTCAGGCGTTATCTCAAAAATCCATGGATCTATATTTCCGCGGCTATTCTCATCATCGCGCTCTTTTTTGGGGCTAGAGAGGGCATCGAGTGGTACAGGCAAAACTTAAACTGGCTGTCGGGGGAATGTCCACCCGATGTCAACATCACAGCGGTCCAGGAGATCGTGGATCATTTCAACGGATACGAAGTTTTCATGGACGGCATCGGCGAGGGTACATCGATCTTCTACAAGAGTCTTGCCATGCTGGTCGTCGGGTTTCTATTTACCGGTAGCTATGCGCAGCGGCTCGCCGACGGTTCCGGTCTGACCGAGATCACGCGGACGGGATACAGGAGATATTACGCAAGGGAAGTACTGAAGAATTTTTTGTCAACGTTTATTTTTATCACGGTTGTACTGATGATCTTCCTCCTGATGTGTATCTTAGCCTTTTCGGCCAAAACGCCGTTCAGGGGTGAGCATCTGGTGCTGTTCTCGCCGGTTCGGGCGCTCTACTACGAGGTGCCGTTTTTATATTGCACAATCCAGATCCTGAATCAGGCCCTTTTCCTGTCTCTGTTTTCCCTGCTGTGCATGGGCACCGCTGCCTTTTGCAAAAAGGTTTTCGTGAACAGGATTTCGCCTCTGATTTTGTATATTTTTTTGTTGGTTGTCTCGGATCTGCTGTTTCAATTTTTGAATATTTCATGGTTTTCCCTGCTGTACCCGGACATCATTTTCGTCACATACCGGACGAGCGGCGGAACAGCGCTGGGATTTATCGGGGAGAAAGTCTGCGCTTACCTGCTGCTCGCCTTAGCTATCGTCTGCGTCCACAGCGTGATGTACCGAAAATATCGCAAGAACTATCTAAATTGAAAGTTTTCGTAAAGGCCGAG
>CAYRDY010000054.1:0-9478 GCA_964423195.1 uncultured Catenibacillus sp.
AATCTGGAAGACATAGCGGCGCCGAGATGCTTGGAGATCGTAGAAAAGTTAAAAGCCATCTGTGACATTCCGATTTTCCATGACGATCAGCACGGCACGGCGATCGTGGTCCTCGCGGGTGTGATCAACGCGCTGAAACTGACCGGCAAGGTGAAGGAGGAATGTCGGGTGGTGATCAACGGCGCCGGCGCGGCGGGCATCGCCATCAGCAAACTGTTGTTGACATACGGTTTCAAATATCTGACGATCTGTGATTCCAGGGGGATCATCTCAAGGGAGCGGATGGATCTGAATTGGATGAAGAAATCGATGGCCGAGGTGACAAACCTTGATGGGAAGCGCGGAGGCTTAGCGGATGCCCTGGAGGGCGCGGACATTTTCATCGGTGTCTCCGCGCCGAATATCATTTCCGAGGAGATGGTGCGCACGATGAACAAGGACGCCATCTTTTTTGCCATGTCCAATCCGGTGCCGGAGATCATGCCGGACAAGGCGAAGGCCGCGGGTGCGCGCGTGGTCGGCACGGGCCGCAGCGATTTCCCGAATCAGGTCAACAATGTGCTGATCTTTCCGGGTATGTTTAGGGGCGCGTTCGACGTGCGCGCGAGGGAGATCAACGAGGCGATGAAGCTGGCCGCGGCCAACGCGCTGGCAAACCTGATCCCGGAGGACGAACTCAGCGATACCTACATCCTGCCGAAAGCCTTTGACCCGCGTGTCGGCAAGGCGGTATCTGCGGCCGTGGCCAAAGCCGCCAGAGAGAGCGGGGTGGCGCGGATATAGAGGGTCGGGCGTCTCGGCCGCTTTAGTCCTCCCACGGGCGGATGCGGTAGGTGACGCCGAGACGCTCACAGATTTCTCGGCACTGCTGCTCCTCCTCACCGCAGATCGTGGTGGCCACGGTAGTCATCACCACATGGGGCACATATTGGGTACATTCCCTGGCGAAGTGAAGCATCGCGTCGAAGGACTGTTCGCCGAATCTACTGCGCACAAGTCGATGATATGCCTCGGCATTCGGCGTGTTGAGGCTGATGGAAACCGTGTCGATCAGCCCCTCAAAGGACGGGGCGATATCACGGCCGTTGATCAGGTTGCCAAGGCCGTTGGTGTTGATGCGGATCAGCTTATGGAAATGCGTCTTGATATATTGGGCGGCGGGGATCAGCACGTCGATGGCCTCCGTCGGCTCGCCGAAGCCGCAGAAGACGACCTCCGGATACTGCGACATATCAAAGTCTTTAAACGCGGCGATCACTTCCTCAAGGGAGGGATCGTGATCCAGCCACAGGACGCCGGAATCCTCCATATGATCCCTTGTCTGGCGCAGGCAGAATGTGCAGGCGCAGGGACATCGGTTGGTCAGGTTGACATACAGGTTGTCGTGGACTTCGTAGAGAATGGTCATCATGGGAAATTTCTCCTCTCGGTTTATTTGAGCGTGTGCAGCACTTCCTCGAAGCAGACGCCGTCGGTCAGCGGGATGTCCAGCTCGATGGATTTCAAAATACATTTCTTGATAAAATTTGACGCCTTTTTGACGGACTGGCCGAATGGCACGCCGTTGACGGCATCGGCGGCGATGATGGCCGCGAAAATGTCCCCCGTGCCGGAGCGCTGGGTGCCCACCCGATGGGTGCGCAGCATTTTGACCGGACTGCCGGCCTCATAGCAGAGATTGGCGATGAAGTCGCCCTGGATAATGCCGGTCACGACGATTTTTTTCGGGCCGGACGCGGACAGCCGCTCGGCCATCGACGTGATCTCGGCGACGCGCCATTTTTCCTTGTAGGGCGTGTCTGTGAGCAGGCAAATCTCGGTCACATTCGGCGTCAGGATGTCCGCGTAGGACACCAGCCGCTTCATCTCATCGCACATTTCCGGTGTATAAGTCGAATAAGGCTTGCCGTAATCGCCCATCACCGGATCAACGATGATCAGCGTATCTCTTGCCTTAAAATCCTTAAAAAACCGGATAACGATCTCAATCTGCCGCTTGGATCCGAGAAAACCGGTGCTGATGCCGGAAAAATGCAGATCCAGCCGCTTCCACTGCTCGATATAGGCGGGCATTTTTTCTGTGTAATCGTCAAAGAAAAAACTCGGAAAGCCCGTGTGATTTGAGAAAATGGACGTCGGCAGCGGGCAGCACTGCACCTTCAGCGCCGAGATCACCGGCAGGGCGACCGCGATCGAGCAGCGCCCAAAGCCGGAGAGATCGTTGATGACGGCGATTTTTTTCTGATGATTGTGGTTGGGCGTGACTTTTTTTGGCATAAAAATCTCCTCTTATCCGCGGAAAGATGCCAGCAATTTTGGCAGCTTCGCCGCCTCAAATCCAAATCCGATCACATAAAAAAGTATGATACCGACAATGCCCTCAAGGGCCAGCCCCGGAATTTGCGCGGCGCCGGTGACGATATTGCCATAGAGAATGGTGCCGCCGATAAAATATCCGGCGACCATGACCGCGACGGCAGCTGCGGCGCCGAGGAATGTCCGCGCGGAAGCCATTTTAAAACTGCCATCCGGCTTTCTCACAATGACGGCGGCGGTCAGCCCCATCAGTGATTTAATGATCAGCGTCGGCAGGATCCACTGCGGGAAGCCTGTCAGGAGATCAGCCAGTGCCGAACCGATGCCGCCGGCCAGGATCCCTGTGGTGTGGCCAAAGAAAACGGCCGCAAGCAGAATGAAGCAATTGCCGAGATGCATGTATCCGAGCGGTATCGGTATCTGGATAAACATGGTTGAGATACACACCAGGGCAATGGCCAGCGCGTTCACGGTGACAAACAGGGCGGTGCTTTTACCAGCAGACAGATGATGTTGTTTCAAAAAATCAACTCCTTTTTAATGTCGCCTCGCAAGCGGGCAGCTCCTTTGTAATCTCTTCCCGCATGTGGGCGGATTCCTGCGACGTCGCCCCGCAAGCGGTCAGATGATCCATTGCCTTCCGGAAGGTGTATATGTATTCTATACCCAAACTGTCATTTTCAAAACAGCCAGTTTTTGATATATTGACAGTGCCAGATTGCAAAAATAGAACAGATTTGTCTATCGCGTTCATGGAAAATTTTCGAAAAATAAGTAAAAATTACATGAATATTTTGAATATTGGGCTAAGTATTAAAAATATTTTGTATTTTATTCAAAAATATGTTGCAGTTGAAGGAAATGACTGCTATACTAAAGATGACCTGGACGGTTGCTGCGTTGTATTCTGGCGGACTAACGCAAAGATTTCACATTTTCGCGTGTGAATTGTTCCAAGTTTCCAAAAGATCAAATCCTGCAAAATGGAAATGTGTCATCTTTTGCGAAAGGAGGTCGTTATATGCTGGAAGCAGGGGTTAAAGCACCAGATTTCACGCTGAAGGATAAAGATGGGTACAAAGTGAGGCTGTCATCTTTTCTGGGAAAAAAGGTTGTCTTATATTTTTATCCGCGTGATAACACACCTGGCTGCACGAAACAGGCCTGCGCATTCGCCAGTGCTTACGATGCGATCAAGCTGAAAGATGCGGAAGTGATCGGTATCAGTAAGGACAGTGAGAAATCGCACCAGAATTTTGCAAAGAAATACCGGTTGCCGTTTATCCTTGCATCGGATCCGGACCGGCAGGCGATTTCTGCGTATGACGTTTGGCAGGAGAAGAGGCTTTACGGGAAAGTGTCAATGGGTGTTGCGAGAACAACATATGTGATTGATGAAGAGGGTATTATTGAGAAAGTATTTACAAATGTGAAGCCGGATACGAACGCCGTCGAGGTTCTCAATTACTTGGGCAGACGAGCCGTGTAGTGAAAGTAAAAAGGGATACATCCTGCGGGGGTCATAGTGTCGCCGCAGGAGGTATTGGGTATATAGGATTGTGGGAGGAAAGTTTCATAAGTGGATTAAAAAACCTGCTGGTTCTTGGAACAGCAGGTTTTTTAATGGACGCGGCCCATAATTTTACAGAAAAACGCCATTATTTGGCGCCGCCGCCCAGATTTGGCCGATTACAGCATTATTTGTTTATGTGGGCGGCGCGCGCCGCGAAACGATCAAGCGAGTGCCGGGCGTTCCATTTTGTCTTTGAGGGTATGGTCGACGGCGGTGCCGCGCCGCTACGCCTCCGGCTTGGTCAGTTTTTTGATCCATTTGTAGCTGCGGAAGCGGATGAATGTCGGCAGGCCCTTAAAGATCTGATCAGACTGGATGACGAGGACGACGGCCTCCACCGGCCATTTCCACCAGAAGGCGGCCGCGAAGGAGAGCGGCATCACGATCAGCCAGGTGCTGATCATATTTACTTTCATGGTAAACTTTGTGTCGCCGCCGCCCTGGATGATGCCGAAGCTGACAGGCATCTGATAGGACATGCCGACCATGATGAAACTCATGATGACGATCAGATGAATGGCCATCGTGGTGGCGGTGTCCGTCAGATTGTAAAATGACAATAGCGGATAGCGCAGCAAAAACAGCGCAAGACCCAGCACCAGCCCGATCAGCACATCGATGACCGACAGCGTGCGGGCATCCGACTTGATGCGCTTCATATCGCCGCGCCCGACGGCATTGCCGATCATGACGGCAGAGACGGAGGACATGGCGAGGACGATGACCTTCAGATATTGATAAAATGTGGTGGCCACCGAATTGGCGGCGATGGCGTCCGGGGAGAGATGGCCGAGGATGGCCGTCTGCATCGGCACGGATACGCCCCAGAGCACCTGTGAGAACATGATCGGGATATAGACTTTTGTGTAATCTTTGCGCAGCCCGGCATCGGATTTTAGCAGTCCGCCGCCGGAGAAAAGCCGCAGTTTCTTGTCAAATTTCAACAGATAGACGAGGACGATGACAAGTTCGAGGACACGGGCGACAAAAGTGCCGACCGCCGCGCCGGCCACGCCCATCTCCGGAAAGCCGAATTTGCCGAAGATCAACGTATAGTTGATGCCGACATTGACGACCAGCGATACCAGAGAGATATAAAATGAGATATTGACCGTGCCCACGCTGCGCAGGGCCGACATCAAAATATTGCTCATGATAAAGAGGGCAAATGTCCACTTGATCAGCGACAGGTAACGCAGACCCTCGGCGATGATGGCCTCCTCCGGTGTAAAGAGTCTCAGCAGCTGCACCGGAATGGCGGCGCAGACGATGACGAGGATGGCGCTGATGATGACGCCCAGTTTCAGGGCGATGCCGGTCAGGGTGCGGATCGGCGCTGTCCGTCCCTCGCCCCAGTACTGAGAGGCAAGAACGACCAGGGCGTTGCCGATGGAGAGGGCAAACTGCTGAACCATGAAAAAAATTTGATTGACCGTCGACGCCGCCGACAGGGCATCCTGCTGATAGCTGCCGAGCATGATATTGTCGGCCATATTGACGCTGTAGGCGACGAGGTTCTGCAGAGCGACCACCAGCAGCATTTTAAAAAGCGTCTTGAAAAACGCAGGGTCATGGGTGAAAAAAGGGTCCCTGGTCCGTGAATCTGCCATATGAAAAACTCCTTTGAAAAAAAGTCCCGCAAAAAGGGCGGAACTTTTTTATTATTAAAGTATTGAAAGCATGAATCGTCGAGAAACTGTTTTAATTCAGCTCCGCGACAACTTTTTTGATCGCCTCCAGGGCATCGTCCGGCAGTCTGTCATAGCCGCCCTTTTCGGTCGCGAAGGCCTCAATCTCATGGACGCGGTCGTTCATGCGGGCCTTCAGCTGCGACAGATACGCCGCATCGTTCATGTCGGGGATAAAGCCCTCCCACTCAAGGATCTCGATGTCTGAGAACGGCCCCCATTTCTTGAACTGAGCGGTACCCTCGACGATGGCCTCAAGGATGCCGAGCGTGTCCTTCGGCTGAACTTTCTTGCCCATGAAATCGCCGGTATTGATGATGTAGCAGTCGACATTCTTCTCCTCGACCAGCTTTTTGAATTTCCTGTAGTCGTCCGAGAGCGGATAGGTCCTGAACGGATTCGCGTAAGGGACGACGACCAGCTTGTTCGGGTCGGTGCCCGGAGCCAGACGCTCCGCGGTGGAGCGCTTCGTCGCCAGCGTCGCGCCCATGACGGAGGCCAGGGAAGCGCCCTTTAACTTGACGACCGGCGGCAGGGTCGGATCCTTCATGATCCAGAAAATGGAGTTGACCGGCGCGTCGATTCTGTCAACGCGGTTCGGCGACCAGAGCCTGGACTTGATGGCGCGGCCGTTGCCGTTGCGGATGTCCTCGGTGACGAGCTGAATCTTGCCGTCCTCATCCATAGTCGCGGAGCAGTTTTGCGCGGTCAGAAGGAATTTGTTGTCCGCGCAGTTGGTCGGATAATCCGCTGTCTTGTCAAAATAGGTCGGCTCCAGCGCGATGGATGCGCAGGTGTCCGTATTGATAATGAAAGCGTCGTCGTGAAGGACAGTGACGCCGTATTTGCCGCCGTGCTTCGCGTGGGTCAGCGTGGATTTGCCGGAGCCTGAGAGGCCGAACACGGAGGCCACATACTTGCGGCCGTCCGGCAGTGTGTATTCCTTCTGACCGCCGTGGCAGGAGGCGTAGCCGTTGCGGTTCGCGATCGCCCAGGCCATGGTCAGTGTGCCCTTCTTGTGCTCGCCGAAATATCTCATGCCGAGAATGCAGGCGCAGTTGGTGTTGGTGTTAAAGTAGCAGAGCGTCTTTTTCTGCGGGTCTGACAGACAGTCCAGAGAGACATTCGGGCGGTCGGAGCCGTGCCACTGCGGGTCGGAGAAAATATAGATGTCCGGCTCCCTGCCGTCGCCGACAGGCTTGGAATTTTTGTACATTTTCGAATATTCATCGGACATATACTGGAAGTTGAGCATCCAGTTGTACATGATATTCTCCTCGCCCTCCGGAATCAGCAGATGCGCCTTGACCATGAATTCCGGGTCAAGCCCGACGAAGACCTCCGCGTGGTACATCTTTTTCCAGCGGGATTCGTAGATGGCGTCCATCACCACCAGGTCGAGCGCGTCGCAGTCGACGCCCGGCTCGCCGGCGATACGGCGCGCGGTCGCGTAACGGCCGGTGATCGCGCCGTCATTAAACAAGAGGACTTTCGCGTCCTTGTCAAGGCCGAATTCCTCGCCTCTGTAGACAGGCATGTCCGTGACGATCGTTCCCGGTGAATGGTAGGCTAAGTTGTATGCCTCTTTTAAAGTGCCGACTTTGACAACATTATTGCCGTAGAAAGCGGCCTCAATGATTGAACGTGTCTTTGAGAAACCGACTTTGCCCTTGCCGATTTCGCTGACCGGATAGTATGCTTTTGTTGACATAAGATGACCTCCTGAGTATATTTATGAAAGTGCTGTCAAACGACAATGGCCTGCGCAAGCCAGTTCGCGGCAGATCCAAGACATTTGACAGACAAGATGGTTTGGACAAAAAACAGCGCATAGCTTCGACAGCTCGCCGCCTTAATCATACTATATGATATTTTTCTAAAAGTCAAGAATGTACCAAAATAAATATGCAATTTTTGTTGAATTTATCTAAAAAAGAAGTATAATATGAGTGATAGATAGACGACATTCAGTGTCACTTTCATGTCCCGCAAGCGGGGCACCACCATGGATGAAAGCTGATTGACGGAGCATTCAGAGTGAATACGGATTGGAGGACGACGATGAATATACTGGTGATTGATGCCCAGGGCGGCGGCGTTGGCCGGCAGCTTGTGAGCGCTATCAGACAAAATATTCCGGGGGCGGAGATCACGGCGGTCGGCACCAACAGCACGGCGGCCGCGGCGATGCTCAAGGCCGGCGCCGACCACGCGGCTACCGGAGAGAATGCGGTGATCGTGGCGTGCCGAAAGGCGGACATTATCACAGGACCGATCGGCATCGTGATCGCTGATGCCCTGATGGGTGAAGTGACGCCGGCGATGGCGGTCGCCGTGGGTCAGAGCAGTGCCCGGCGGGTGCTGATACCGTTCAACAATCACTGCGATCATGTGATTGCCGGTGTGGCCGAAATTGGCGTGAGCCGGCTGGTGCAGTGCGCTGTGGCGGAGATAAAGAAAATGGTATCGGAGGACTAGGGATGGACAGTTCGGTTAAAAAAGTGCTGGAGGCCGTCGCGGACGGCTCGATGTCTGTGGACGAGGCGCTCCTGAAAATAAAGACAGAGCCGTTTGAGGATATCGGCTTTGCCAAGGTGGATCTGCACCGAAAGGTGCGGCAGGGCGCGGCGGAGGTGATCTACGGCGCGGGGAAGACGCCAGCCCAGATCATCGGGATCATTGACACGATGAAGAAGAACGGTCAGACGGCGATCCTGATCACCAGGATGTCGGAGGAGGCCGCCGCGGCGGTTGGACGTGTCCACGCGCTGGATTACCACGCGGATGCGCGTGTCGGCCTGATCGGGCAGCGGCCGGCGCCGGACGGTATCGGCAGGGTCGTGGTCGCCACCGGCGGGACGAGCGATATTCCGGTAGCGGAGGAGGCGGCGCTGACGGCGGAAATGCTCGGCAGCGAGGTTGTGCGTCTCTATGACGTGGGCGTGGCCGGGCTGCACCGGCTGCTGGCGCATATGGACTGCATTATGAGCGCCAGCGTGATCATTGCCATCGCCGGCATGGAGGGCGCGCTGGCCAGTGTGATCGGGGGTCTCGTGGACTGCCCGGTGATCGCCGTGCCCACAAGCATCGGCTATGGCGCGTCGTTCGGTGGACTCTCGGCATTGCTCTCAATGCTCAATTCCTGTGCCAGCGGCGTCTCGGTGGTCAATATCGACAACGGCTTCGGAGCCGGTTATCTGGCCAACAGGATCAATCATATGGAAGCGAAATAACCTGAATAGAAACCTTAGAAAATTGAGGAGGGAGAGATTAATATGAGAACCTTGTATTTGGACTGCGGCATGGGCGCCGCGGGCGATATGCTGGCCGCGGCACTGATCGAACTGCTGCCCGACGCGGACGCGTTTGTCGGAGAGTTGAATGCGCTGGGCATTCCGGGGGTCGAGTATTCAAAAGAAAAAGCCGTCAAATGCGGCATCACAGGGACACATATGGCGATCAGAGTCAACGGTGAGGAGGAGCACGTCATCCACGAGCATGAACACGGCCCGGGGCACGGGCCACATCACGAACATGAGCCTGAACCAGATCACGGTCCACATCATGAGCACGGCCCAGAGCCGGGGCCTGAACCGCATCATGAGCATGGCCCAGAGCCGGGGCCTGAGCCGCACCAAGAGCACGGCCCGGAACCTGGACCAGAGCACGGGCCGCACCATGAGCACGGCCCGGAGCATGGCCCAGAGCCGGGGCCTGAACCGCACCATGAGCATGGCCCAGAGCACGGCCCGGAGACGGGGCCTGAACCGCACCATGAGCCTGGACCACATCACGAGCACGGCCCGGAACACGGCCCAGAGCACGGGCCGCACCACGACCATGACCACGGCCCGGAACACGGGCCTCATCATGACCATGACCATCCGCACGTGCATCGGGG
>CAYRDY010000054.1:9578-14956 GCA_964423195.1 uncultured Catenibacillus sp.
ACGGCCCGGAACACGGGCCTCATCATGACCATGACCATCCGCACGTGCATCGGGGGATGCACGAGATCGAGCATCTGATTGAGGATTTGCATCTGCCGGAGAAGGTGCAGGCGGACGTGCTGGAGGTCTATCATCTGATCGCGGAGGCGGAGAGCCACGCGCACGGCGTGCCGGTCACGGACATACATTTCCATGAGGTCGGGACGATGGATGCCATCGCGGATGTGACGGCGGTCTGTCTGCTGATGGACAGGTTGGCGCCGCAGGAAGTCGTTGTCTCGCCGGTGCATGTGGGATGCGGACAGGTTCAATGCGCACATGGCACACTGCCGGTTCCGGCGCCGGCGACAGCATATATTTTACAGGGCGTCCCCGTCTATGGCGGCAGTGTGAAGGGCGAGCTGTGTACGCCGACGGGCGCTGCGCTGCTCAAGCATTTTGCGACGCGATTCGGGGAAATGCCAGTGATGCGCACGGAGGCCATCGGCTACGGCATGGGCAAAAAAGATTTTGAGGCCGCAAACTGCGTGCGGGCGATGATCGGCGAGAGCGAGGACAGGACGGACACGATTGTGGAGCTCTCATGCAACATTGACGATATGACAGCGGAAGAGCTGGGATTTGCCATGGAATGCCTGTTTGAGGGCGGCGCGCTGGATGTGTACACGGTGCCAGTGGGCATGAAAAAATCCCGAACCGGAACCCTTCTTTGCGTCATGTGCCGTGTGGACGACCGGGAAAAAATGCTCTCTCTGATTTTTAAGCACACATCGACGATCGGCGTGCGGGAAAATGTGATGCGCCGCTATGTCCTCGAGAGGAATGTCGTGGATGTCCAAACGCCTTACGGCGTCCTCAGACGCAAGGATTCCTCCGGGTATGGCGTCTCAAGATCGAAATTTGAGCATGATGACCTGGCGCGTCTTGCCAGAGAAAATCATGTCAGCATCCAGGAGGTGCTGGATCAGATCAAGTGACAAATCAGAGGCTAGACACCAACACAATGCCCGCCCCTCTCAAAAGGGGCGGGCATGATTTTTTTAGAAAACTTTCAAGCGGCGACTAAAGCGGCGCCGTCTCAGGCAATTTCAAGCGGCGACTAAAGCGGCGCCGTTTCTGGAAACTTTCATACGTCGATCAAGCGATGTGCCGTCATGGATACAATCGGTTCAGCACAGTCCGTATTCCTTGGCCAGCGCCTCGATGGCCGGCACGGAGCGCTCGATCATGTCCGGCTGGACGCAGTAGGCCAGGCGGACATAGCCCGGACAGCCAAACGTCGTGCCGTTGACAAACATCAGGTGATATTTTTTGGCGACGGTGACAAAATGCTTCTCATCCGGCTCCGGACTCTTCAGGAACAGATAAAAGGCTCCCTCAGGGTAGACGCACTCGAAACCATATCGCGTCAGGATCTCATAGAGCATCTTGCGGTTGCGGTCGTAGAAAGAAATGTCCGTTTTCTCGTTGAGGCAGCGCGCCACGGCCTTCTGCAGCAGGGACGGCGCGTTGATGAAGCCGCAGATGCGGTTGGCGATCGTCAGGCCGTTGATGATCGTGTCAAAATCGGACATGACATTCGGGATGACGATGTAGCCGATGCGCTCGCCGGGGATGGAGAGCGACTTGCTGAAGGAGTAAGTCACAAAAGTGTTGTCATAATATTTGGTCAGGAAAACGGTTTCCTTGCCGTCGTAGACCAGCTCGCGGTACGGTTCATCGGAGATGATATAAATCTCGTGGCCGTATTCCCGCTGTTTGCGGTTCAAAATATCCGCGATCTTCAGGATCGTCTCCTCGGGATAGACGACGCCGGTCGGATTCACCGGATTGTTGATGATCAGGGCCTTGGTCTTCGGAGAGATCTTGCGCTCAAAATCCGCGAAATCCGGCTGAAAATTTGAGTAATCCGGATCCACCGTGACCAGTTTTCCGCGCCAGTTGCCGATATAATTTCTGTACTCGGTAAAATACGGGGCAAAGACGATCATCTCATCGCCGATGTCGATCAGCGTCTTCAAAATCACATTGATGGCGCCGGCCGCGCCCACGGTCATAATGATATTGTGCCAGTCAAAATTTGTGCCGAAGCGCTCATTGAGATTGTCCGCGACACTCTGTCGCACATCAGGATAACCGGCATTGTCCATATAGCCGTGCAGCGACAGGGAATCCTCCGTGTCGATCACATATTTGAGGGACTCGGTAAATGCGTCGGGCACCGGCGTCACCGGATTGCCCAGGGAATAGTCATAGACATTTTCCGCGCCGACCGCCTCCGCGAGCGCCTTGCCCTCCACGAACATGGCGCGGATCGCGGAACTGTTGGAAATGTCATCTAAAATTTGTCTGGAAACCATAAAAAATACCTGCTTTCTTCGTTTTTTAAAATTTTCGACATTGATTGAGGAGCCTGAACAGAGTTATCTTGTACGTTTGACTGACAAGGTCACTTTGCTTTTCGTAGACATTAAATGATTATCTCCTCGCTATTATACATCAAATGATAGTAAATATGCAATCATTCTGTTATATTTTTGTCGCGCTGTTTGTATGAAACCTTGACAAACGCATTAGGGGGGGTATGATAAAAAGCAACAGAATGAAACATGTCACCCATTGCAATATTTCAGGAGGTAAATTTATGAGAAACAAAAAGAAGGGGAGAAAATTGCTTTGCCTGGCATTAGCATTTTGTATGGTTTTTGCCAGTCAAAATGTGTTTGCCATGGCTGTGGGAAGCGCTGAAGAAAGTGAGACTGAGACATCGGAGAGTCTTCTGGACGAAACTCAGGAAAGCCAAGCGGATGAGACACAGGATAGTCTGCCGGAAGAGACGCCGGAAAGTGTACCGGAGGAGACTCAGGGAAATCCGTCGGAAGAGACGCCGGAAAGACAACAGACGGAAACTCAGGGAAACCTGCAGGATGATGCGCAGGAGAGCATCTCGGCGGAGACTGCGATAGAGACAGAGCCGGATGAAATCGAGCAAATTGCTGGGGAGACGACAGGTTCGGAAAATGGTTCCTTTGATATTAACAAGCCTGTGATTGAAAGTGTTGAACTGGTTGAACATGGAAAGACACTGCACGAGGGCGATAAGGTGACCATTAAAGTTCGTGCCTATGATGCGGATAGCGGTATCGCGAGGGTTGAAGCGAAAATTGGCAAAATCGGCGATAATGGTTATTTTTCTTTTTATGTTACTAGCGTTTTCTGCCAATATGATGAGGCGGCAGGCTGCTACATAGGCGAATGGGAAATAAAGAATGTCATCGGCGGAACCTTCGGCCTGGCGTATGTTACCGTTGAAGATCAAATGGGCAACTATATTCGACAGGATTATGAAGATGGTAATCCTGATTATACTTTTGTCATTGAGAAGGACGAGGAAGTTGTCCATGTCACGAAGATTGAGTTCCCTTCAAACGGAGGGACTTTTGAGGGTGGTTCAACATTTGAAATCACCGTGACAATAGACAAGAACCTGGATGATGAATATATTTATATTCATTTTAGTGATAGCATCAATTATAATGGAACAACAAAATCATTATCGAAATCGTCGGAAGGCATCTACAAGGGTGAGTGTGGTTGTGGTTATAAAGACGGGACGTTTGTCCTGGATAAAATATATGCGAGTAGGGCTGATGGTGATTTATATTTCAGTATAGACCATCCTGAAAATTATGGATATTCTGTAAAGAATAATGCGGATCCTGATCCGGATATCGAACCGCCTGAGATCACGTCAATCTCACTGGATAAGAATGGTGAAATTGTACGCCCTGGAGATTCTGTAAATATTACTGTTTCAGCAACAGATGATCGGGGATTAGAAGAATATGCTTCGATTTATTTTCATTCAACGGCAGTTATCATGGGGAATACTAAAGATGTGACCTTAACATATGATGCTGAGAAGAAGATTTATCAGGGCACTCTGGAAATTACCGACGATATGTATCCATGTGAGTGGTATGTCAGCAGAATAACTATAAGGGATAAAGCAGGAAATAGTGCAAGCTACGATAGCAGTGTTCTGGAAGATTCCTATTATATTTATGTTTATAACGGCGATACCTACGTTGATATACCGCAGAAGATTTCTATTCATTTTTACAGATGGGATGGCAGCGATTTCCACTACAATCCATTAGATTCTGAGTCTATAATCGGAAAAGAAGTCTCCAGACATATGACATATCGGGAGGCGGGCATCACATTTCCGGAGTTAAAGCCGGACAGCTCAGGGATGAAGCAGGTTGGCTGGATGGACGATGAAGGCAGAACGGTGACGGAAGATTCATCTATCCCTACAAGTTCATGGATTGGACTTTATGCGGATTATGAGAAGGTCTATGTGCCCTATAGTTATGATTATCTTTCCTCTGATGGCACAATAAAATCAGAAAATAGCGCTGTGGCCGCAGAAAAAGGAACGACTTATGGAGAAATTCTTCAAGAGCTTGAAGACTATAGACCCGCGGATATGACGGAGGCGTACTCTTTTGACCGTTGGGAATATTCTTTAGGCCATGATTTGGACGATATTATCAGCCCTCCTTTTCAAAGTTGGATTTATTTAGGGGCGAAATATTCTGAGGGAAATATTATATCTTTAATGAAATATTATTTAGGAGAAGACGGATCAAATTGCTGGGACTCAGAAGTTTTAGTTGTTGATGAGAGTATGACATCAGAGGAGCTTGCCCAGATGATTGTTGGCAAGGTTGGCATGGAGGTTCCTGAATCATATCCGGGCCTGAGGTTTAAAGAGTGGAGTCTTCCTTATGGTGTAAATAATGTTAATTATTACCCTGCGGAAATTGATGCGGTCTATGAGAATTGCCTGATCAGATATATTATCCAGTCAGAGGATGGAGAGGAAACTTTTTTCTGCCAGGTCGCCGAGATCGGGGATACTGTGACGATACCTTCATCGTTCGAAGGGTATAAAGACGTGACCTGGACTTACAGGCCAGTGGAGACGGATACGTTTGTCGTAGAAGGCCACATGGTTTTCTACGGAACCGGTGTGAGAATTGAGAGCGAAACAGAACCTGAGTCAAAGCCTCAAACAGAGCCTGAGAGCGAGAGTGAGATTGAGACTGAGTCTGAACCTGAGACTGAATCCGAATCTGAGATTGAGTCTGAACCTGAGAGTGAATCTGAATCCGAGAGCGAATCCGAGTCCGAGTCGGAGAGTGAGCTTGAATCTGAGAGTGAATCTGAATCCGAGTCCGAGAGTGAGACAGAAACCGAATCGGTGACGCCTCAGGATCCGGGATCATCCGGCAAGCCATTTGCGCCGGATGTGGTAGCAAAAGCCGTCGATGATATTGAAAAGGCGGCTCCGGGCACGGTTGTCAATGTCT
>CAYRDY010000055.1:0-14754 GCA_964423195.1 uncultured Catenibacillus sp.
GGACCGGATCAAATATTGGAAGCGGGGGATGGTCGATGAGACGAATGGTCATGATGATGCTGAGGAATATTCTCATCTTGCCGTTCGCGTGGCTTATGATGTGCAAATACGCGAGGCACGCGGATAAGTATACGGACGAGGAGCGGTACAGGCTGCTGAAGTTTATCGACAAGCGCGCCAATATCGGCGGGCGGGTGACGGTGGAGGTCCACGGCGTGAAAAATGTGCCGCAAAAAGATGGTTTTATTTTCTACCCGAATCATCAGGGCATGTATGATATCCTCGCGATCATCCAGGCGTCGCCGCGGCCTTTTTCAGTGGTCATGAAAAAGGAGCTGGAGAATGTTCCGGGACTGAGGACGGTCTTTAAGGTCATGAAGGCGATCGCCATTGACAGGGATGACATCAAGCAGTCGGTCAAGGTGATCGGTCAGGTGGCCGAGGAAGTGAAGAACGGCCACAATTTTGTGATCTTCCCTGAGGGGACGAGAGCGAAAAACCCGAATGCGACGGGCGAGTTTAAGGGCGGCAGTTTCAAGGCGGCGATGCGGGCAAAGTGCCCGATTGTGCCTGTGGCCCTGATCGACTCGTACAAGCCGTTTGACAGGCCGTCGCTGGCGCCGGAGACCGTGCAGGTCCATTTTCTGGAGCCGTTGACCTATGAGATGTACTCCGGCATGAAGACCACGGAGGTGGCGGCGCTGGTGAGGGGCAGGATTGATCAGGTCATAGCGGAAAATGAGAAGAAGTAAGAGAAAGAAATAGCAATCAAAGAAATAGTAAAAGAGATAGTAATCAAAGAATAGAAATCAAATAAAAATACAGAAATCCCCGCGCTTTTGTCGCGGGGATTTCTATATTTTTAGGGTCACTTAAAATATTTTTCTTTGATGATATCCACCGGCATTTCATGTCCTGTCCAGATTTTGAAGGATTCCGCGCCCTGGTAGAGCAGCATATACATGCCGTTGAAAGTCTGGCATCCGGCCTCCCTGGCAAGCCTGAGCAGCCGGGTCTCCCGTGGGTTATAGATCACGTCGGAGACGATCAGTTCCGGCCTGAAGGCAGAAGTGTCCTTGATCAGGCAACTCTCGGTGTCGGGCGCCATGCCGACGCTGGTAGCGTTGGTGAGAATATCGCTGCCGGCAATGCTCTCGTTTAAGGCATCCGTATCTTTCAGATCGTGCAGAGAGACCTTGCAGTCGGTCTGCTCATTGAGCTTTTCGGTCAGAATCTCCGTGCGTCCCCAGAACTGGTCTTTGATGTTGAAGACATGGATCTCGGAGACGCCGTCCAGCGAACACTGAACCAGAATGGAGGTGGCAGCGCCGCCGGCGCCGAGGAGCGTCATTTTTTTGCCGACCAGATCAAAGCCCGCGTCCCTGGCGGCCAGCATATAGCCGATGCCGTCTGTGGTGTGTCCGGTGAGAACGCCGTCGTCGTTGATGACCGTGTTGACAGCGCCGGTCAGCTGGGCCGCCGGGGTCAGCCTGTCCACCAGCTTTGTCATCATGTTTTTATCCGGCATCGTGACATTGAAGCCGCGCACGCCCAGGGCGCGCAGCCCCTCGACGGCCTCCTTTAGATGCTCCGTGCCGACGTCGAAGGCGAGATAGGCGTAATCCAGTCCGAGCTGGCGGAAAGCCTCATTGTGCATCATCGGTGAAATGCTGTGTGCCACGGGACTACCGAGAAGTCCGCATAAAACGGTATGGCCTGTGATTTGCTGTGTCATAAAATTCTCCCTTCCATGTATTTTCACGCATTTTGCTCATATAATAAACTATACTATACTATAATCGAGAGAAAAATTCAAATACAAATTCATATGATTTTATTGCAATCACAAAAGGGGTTATGTATAATGTACTTGAGATATTACATTATTGCGTTAAACAGATAAAGAAAAGGAATGTCTGATGTGAAGATCATATTTTCACAGCGATCTGTGCCGTCAGATAAGAGGGCGGCGGAATGGGGATAGACATAAGATGAATAGAAATGTTCAGCCAAGGCCGCTGTTTGGCTACAATATTTTTCTGATCGGCTTTATGGGGAGCGGTAAATCCTCGGTTGCCGGATATCTCGGCCGGAATTATGGCATGGAAGTCGTCGAGATGGATCAGAGAATTGCGGAGATGGAGGGCATGAGCATCCCCGATATTTTCGCAAAGTACGGGGAGGCATATTTCCGCGATCTGGAGACAGAATTTTTGGCCGACCTGAATTTTCAGTCCAACAGAGTGGTCTCCTGTGGCGGCGGTGTGCCGATGCGGGAAGCCAACGTAGCGGAGATGAGAAAGAGCGGCAAGATCGTGCTGCTGACGGCCAGTCCGGAGACGATTTTCGCGCGTGTCAAAAATAATCACGACCGGCCGCTTTTGGAGAATCATAAGAATGTGGCATATATCTCAGAGCTGATGGCACAGCGGCGTGAGCGCTACGAGGCGGCCGCGGATGTCATGATCGAGACGGACCGTAAGACTGTGCGGGAGATCTGCCGTGAGATGATCTACAGGCTGGATGCCCAGCGCGTCTGAGGGAGACAGCCTCGGCGAATTTTTTTGAGATGGGGACTTGGAATGTTTGAGATGTTTTTTCCGGACACCTATGTGGATTCCGCGTACGGGCTTGATTATGAAAAGCTGTACAGTCAGGGGTATCGGGGCATCATTTTTGATATCGACAATACACTGGTGCCGCACGGCGCGCCGGCAGACGGGCGGGCCATTACTTTTTTTAAGCGGCTGCGGGCGATCGGTTTTGGGACATGCCTGATATCCAACAACAAGGAGCCGCGGGTGAAGCCGTTTGCGGATGATGTGGGCAGCCTGTATATTTATAAGGCGGGAAAGCCGAATGCTAAAAATTATCTGCGGGCGATGGAACTCATGAAGACAGAGCTGCGGACGACATTTTTTGTCGGCGATCAGCTTTTTACCGATATTTTGGGCGCGAAACGCGCGGGTATGTACAATATTCTTGTGAAGCCGATGGATCCGAGGGAGGAGATTCAGATCGTGCTCAAGCGCTATCTTGAGAGGATCGTGCTGCACTTTTACGCAAAAGAACAGCGCGAGAAAATTTCGGATGAAGAGAAAATTGAACACGATTGAATGAAGATACGGAATTTGGCGAAAAACACGATTGAATGAGGACACGGAATTTGACGGGAAAACAGGATTGGACGAGGACACGGAATTTGGCGGGAAAACAGGATTGGACGAGGAGACAGGATTGGACGAGAAAATAAGATTCGAGGGAAAAAGTTCAGATGAAAAGACGAGATCGAATGAGGCGGGAGATTGTGAGAAGCCGGACAAATTGGCGGAGAGGATCACGGGGACGACAGAGCTGATCGGCTTGTTCGCCTATCCGATCAGACATTCGGACTCACCGGCCATGCACAATGAGGCCTTTGAATATCTGGGACTTGACTATGCCTACATGGCATTTGAGGTCGGACATGAAGGCCTCGCGAATGCCGTGAGGGGCATCCGCGCGCTGAAGATGCGGGGCGCCAATGTCTCGATGCCGAATAAGACCGTGGTGCATCAATATCTGGATCAGCTGTCCCCTGCGGCAAGGCTCGCCGGTTCGGTGAATACCATCGTCAATGAAAACGGCGTGCTCACCGGACACAATACGGACGGCATCGGCTATGTGGCGTCGCTGAGGGATCAGGGCATTGAGATCAAGGGCAAGAAACTCACCATTGTCGGCGCGGGCGGCGCCGCGACGGCCCTGCAGGTACAGGCCGCGCTCGACGGTGCGGCCCAGATGTCTATTTTTAATGTGAGGGATGAATTCTGGAGCAACGCGCAGGCCACGATCGGAAAGATCAGCGAGCGCACCGACTGCAGGGTATCGCTTTATGACCTGGCGGATCTCGACCGGCTGAGGGCGGAGATGTCGGATTCGTACATATTTACCAATGCCACCGGCGTGGGGATGAAGCCGCTTGAGGGGAAGACTTACATACCGGATGCGTCGTATTTCAGACCTGATCTGATCGTCACGGATGTGGTCTATGCGCCGCGGGAGACCACAATGCTAAAGATGGCGCGGGCGGCCGGATGCCGGACGATGAACGGCCTCAGCCTGATGTTGTTTCAAGGGGCGGCGGCGTTTAAAATGTGGACCGGCCGGGAGATGCCGGTCGGACACATGAAGAAGGTATTGGGAATCCAATAGATAGCGCGAAGTTTGGAAGGAAACTTCCAGAAAGAGGAAAAAGTGATGGTAAAAGTGGTTGTGAGAAATGTGACGATCGGTGAGGGAAGACCGAAAATCTGTGCTCCCATCGTGGGGCGGACGGAGGCGGAGATCATTGAGGCGGCAAAGGGGTTCTGCAATCTGCCGGTGGATGTGGCCGAGTGGCGCGCCGACTGGTTTGAAGGTGCGGATGACATGGACAGGGTGCGGACGGTGCTGAAAGGGCTCAGACAGGCGCTTGGGGGACTGCCGCTGTTATTTACGTTTCGCTCATCGGCGGAGGGCGGCGAGCGGGCGATTGCGTCGGACGCGTATGCACAGATGCTAAAGGACGTGTCATCCAGCGGTCTAGTGGATATGATCGACGTGGAAGCCTTTTTCGGCCGGCAGGACATCGATGTGGCAACCTACGGCAGCCGCATGGTGGGCGGAGCGATGATGATGCAGGATGTCATCGCCGCCGCGCATGCGCACCGTGTCGCCGTCATCGCCTCAAACCATGATTTTGAGAGGACGCCGGACAGGGAGGAGTTGGTGGCGCGGCTGCGGGTGATGCAGGCGATGCACGCGGATGTCGCCAAGATTGCCGTCATGCCGCGAAACTTTGGCGATGTGACGGAGCTTTTGGCGGCCACGCGGGAGATGTCCAGCGCCTACGCGAGATGTCCGATCGTGACCATGTCCATGTCGGCTGACGGCCTGGTCAGCCGCCTTCTCGGCGAAGTTTTCGGCTCGGCCATGACTTTTGGCTCGGCGGGGCGGGCTTCGGCGCCGGGGCAGATCGACGTGTCGGAGCTCGCGAAATTTCTGGATCTGGTGCATCAGAGTCTGCCGACAGGTCAGACAGATCCCAAATGAGTAGCTGCCAGCGGGCAGACCGGCTGACGAGGATAGGATTGCTGCCTGGACGGGCGCCAAGCGGGTAGCTGTCGGCGGGCCGGGCGGAAGCCAGAACGGATGAGCCGGTGTCCCGCGGTGTTTTAAAGCGTGGAACGTGGATAAGGAGAGAACAGTGAAAAAGATACTTTCATGGCTGAATGAAAATCTTGAGGAGAGCCTGATGGTTGTGAGCCTCATCCTGATGACGGTCATTATGGGCATTCAGGTCTTTTCAAGGTATGTCCTCGGCGCATCCCTCTCATGGTCGGAGGAATTGACGCGCTATATTTTTGTGTGGGCAGGGTTTTTGAGTGTCAGCTACTGCACAAAAAAATGTATTTCAATCAAGATCGAACAGTTTGTCAATCTTTTTCCCAAACATGGCAGATTGATTTTCAGGCTGATCAACTACACGCTGGAGTTGGTTTTCTTTATCTATCTGATCCCGTTTGCCGTCAAATACCTCATGTCGGCGGTGGAGAGCGGGCAGGTCAGCCCGGCCTGCCATATCCCGATGTACTATGTTCAGGCGGCGCCACTGGTCAGTTTTATCATGGTGGCTGTGCGGCTGATCCAGCGCTGGTATGCGGATTTTATGGTTCTGATCAAAAAGAGGGAGGAGGCGTAGCGGATGTCGGCAATCGTCGTATTTATCATTTTCATTCTCTGTCTGGCACTCGCCATACCGGTGTCCGTCTCCCTCGGCGTTGTCTCGGTGCTTCCGGGGGCATTTGACCCGTCATTCACGGCCTCCGGACAGTTTGTCATTCGCTCGATGCTGGGCGGGATTGACAGCTTTCCGCTGCTGGCGGTTCCGATGTTCGTGCTATCGGGCATTTTGATGGCGCGAGGAGGCATCTCCAAAAAATTATTTGACGTCTTTGCATATTTTCTGGGCAGGCGGACGGCGGGCATGCCCTGCGCGGTCATCGTCACCTGTCTGTTCTACGGGGCGATTTCCGGCTCCGCGCCGGCGACGGTGGCGGCCGTCGGCAGTATGACCATCCCGATTCTGATCCGCTTGGGCTACGACAAGGTCTTCTCCACGGCGGTGGTCGCGGTGGCCGGCGGCCTGGGCGTGATCATACCGCCGAGCATTCCGTTTATCATGTACGGCATGGCATCGGGGGTGTCCGTGAGCGACCTGTTTTTATCCGGCATCGTTCCGGGGCTGATGATCGGCGGCCTGCTGATGGCCTACACGATTTATTACTGTAAAAAGAACGGTGAGGACAGGGAAAAAATCAACGCCGTCGTGGATGAGCTGCACGAGAAGGGATTTCTTCGCGTCCTCAAAGACAGCTTCTTTGCCCTGCTGAGTCCGGTCATTATTCTGGGCTGCATTTATTCGGGCGTGGCCTCGCCGACGGAGGCGGCGGTCATCTCCGTCTTTTACGCGCTGATTGTCAGCATTTTTATCTATAAATCGATTAAATTGAAAGATATCTGGTCGATTCTGGTGGAGGCGGTGCGCACCTACGCGCCGATCATGTTTATCCTGGCCGCTTCCGTGGCATTCTCCCGCGTGCTGACACTGATGCAGGTGCCGCAGGCGGTCAGCGGCTGGATTTTGAGCAACTTTACGAACAAGGTCGTCTTGTTGCTGGTCATCAATGTATTTCTGCTGATCGTTGGAATGGTCATGGATACGACGCCGGCCATTCTGATCCTCACGCCGATCCTGCTGCCGATCGTTGAGGCGGTGGGCATGAATCCGATTCATTTCGGCATCGTGATGGTGGTCAACCTGGCAATCGGCTTTGTGACGCCGCCGATCGGGGTCAATCTGTTTGTCGCCAGTTCGCTGGCGGATGTTCCGGTGATGAAGATTGCCGGGAAGGCCATGCCGATGATCGTATTTTTCCTGATCGCGCTGCTGGTGCTGACCTTCGTTCCGGCGCTCAGCCTGATGTTTGTCTAGGGGGTGCTGCCGAATGAAAAAAGTCAAGTGGGTCCTATTGGCCCTGTGCGTCACGGCCGTGATGGCGGGATGCGGGAAGACGGCCGGTGGTGACGAGGTCCAGCGCTATGCCTGGCCGCTGGGCACGGCCAGCCCGGAAGATACGGTGACTCAGATCTACGCGGAGGAATTCGTCGCGGCGGTGAGTGAGCGAAGCGGCGGCAAGATGAAGATTCAGGTTTATCCGAACAGTACGCTGGGCGGCGACAGGGAGCTTTTGGAGTCCTGCCGGGACGGTGACATCCCTTTTGTGATCCAGAATACGGCGCCGCAGGTGACTTTTATGCAGGATCTGGCTATTTTTGATCTGCCGTGCCGGTTTGACACGATCGAGGAGGTCCGGGCGAAGGTGGACGAGGAAAAATTTTACAGCCTGCTCGAAGATGTCTATCTGGGCGGCGGCTATCGGCTGCTCGGCTTCGCGGATCAGGGCTTTCGGGTGATGTCGACCAATAAAAATGTCCAGCGCTTTGACGATTTCGAGGGCCAGAAAATTCGCACCATGGAAAATTCGTACCACATTGATTTCTGGAAGGCGCTCCGCGCCGCGCCGACCCCGATGACATTCAGCGAGGTGTATATCGGTCTGCAGCAGGGCACGATCGACGCCCAGGAAAATCCATACGAGGTGATTGTGTCCAACCGCCTCTACGAGCAGCAGGACTACGTCGTGGAGACGAATCACCTGCCGCATCTGATCTCCCTGATCGTCAGCGATGATTTTTTCGGAGAGCTGACAGATGAACAGCAACAAATTCTGATGGACGCGGCAGAAGACGCCGGTGCGGCGGCCAGAGAGGCGTCGGACGCTCGGATCGCGGACAAGATTGAGGAGATCAAGGCCAGCGGCACACAGATCGTGACACTTGACGATGCGGTCGTCGAGCAGATGCGCGAGGCATCGCAGCCGGTTTATGAGGCCATCCGCGAGCATGTCTCCGGGGATATTTACGAGGCATATATGGCAGAGTGACCCGTGGGATGCTTATTCCCCGCGCGTGAAAATTTCAATGGCCTGTCGTTCTATTTTGATGACGGTCCGAAAAACTGAGCCATGATCATCATTGACCCATCATTTGTGATGATCTGCCAAAAAACAGTTGAAAAAAATTCGATTTTTAATTATACTAGAGGAAGCGAATGATTAAGGAGGCTCCATTTTATGGTATCAGCAGGTGATTTTAGAAACGGTCTGACGATCGAGCTTGAGGGAAATGTGTATCAGGTCATTGAATTTCAGCATGTGAAGCCCGGCAAGGGCGCCGCTTTTGTCCGTACAAAACTGAGGAATATCAAGAACGGCGGCGTGGTTGAAAGGACATTCCGCCCGACTGAGAAGTGTGAGCAGGCGCATATTGAGAGAAAAGATATGCAGTACCTGTACGGGGACGGCGATCTATATTATTTTATGGATGTCGAGACCTATGACCAGATCGCGCTCAATGAGGACGCAATCGGTGATGCCCTCAAGTTTGTCAAGGAAAATGAGATGGTGAAGATGCTCTCACACAACGGCGAGATTTTCTCCGTCGAGCCGCCGCTGTTTGTGGAGCTTGCGGTGACGGAGACAGAGCCTGGCTTCAGGGGTGACACCTCGACGGGCGCGACCAAACCGGCCACCGTGGAGACGGGCGCGACGCTCAATGTGCCGCTGTTTGTCGAGATCGGCGACGTGCTGAAGATTGATACAAGGACCGGAGAGTATCTGTCCAGAGTTTGATATTTTCAAAGAAATTAAACCTTCATGCCCCGGAAATGGAATTGTTTCCGGGGTATTTGTCACAGGAGGGGCAAAAAGTGATTTATTTAAGTTGTGATTATCACTATGGGGCGCACCCGAAAGTGCTGGAGCGCCTGATCAGATACAATACGGAGCCGAATGACGGCTACGGTGAGGATGCGCACTGCGCGCATGCCGCACAGCTGATCAGGGCGGCCTGCCGGGCACCGGAGGCGGACGTGCATTTTCTGATGGGAGGCACACAGGCCAACGCCACTGTCATTGACTCGGCTCTGCGGCCATATCAGGGTGTTTTGACGGCGCAGAGCGGGCACATCAACAATCATGAGACGGGCGCCGTCGAGGCCGCGGGACATAAAGTGCTTGCCCTGCGAAGTGACGACGGAAAGATCACCGCGGCTCAGATCCACGACGCCTTCATGGCGCACAAGACCAACAGCAGTTATGAGCATCTCGTGATGCCGAAGATGGTCTATCTGTCCAACCCCACAGAGATCGGATCGATCTATTCGCGATCGGAACTCGACGCGATCAGCCGCGTCTGCCGTGAGGACGGACTTTATCTGTTTATGGACGGCGCGCGCCTCGGCTATGGCCTGACGTCGCCGGAAAATGATCTCGATTTGCCGGCGATCGCCAGGGACTGTGATGTCTTCTATATCGGCGGCACCAAATGCGGGGCCATGTTCGGCGAGGCGGTGGTCATCATCAATGAGGCGCTGAAGAAGGATTTTCGATTTATGATGAAGCAGCATGGCGCGATGCTCGCCAAGGGCTGGCTCTTGGGCGTCCAGTTTGAGGCACTCTTTGAGGACGGCCTGTACTTTGAGATCTGCGGCAAGGCCGTGGCCCAGGCCATGCGCATCCGCCGGGCATTCGCGGATAAGGGCGTGCCTTTCCAGGCGGAGAGCCCGACGAATCAGCAGTTTGTGATGCTTGATGACGCGGTGATCAAAAAATTTGAGGGAAAGTATGTCATCTGCGACGAGGAGAGAGATTCCGGCAAGAACGTGCGGCCGGTGCGCTTCTGCACAAGCTGGGCCACCACCGACGAGGAGGTGGACGAGGTGCTTTGCGATATCGCCGCATGGTGTTAAGAAAGGTCTGTAGAGTGCGCCGCGCGGGCGGCGGATAATCATTGATTCGTGATATTGATAGATGGTGTCAGATAGGACCTGCGGAGAGTGCGCCGCGCGGGCGGCGGAAGAATCTTGTGTTATATTTATTAGAAATGGGGGCAGGCGATGAGAGATCAATTGTATGTGGACAGTCTGGTGACGGAGCATCAGATCACGCCGCTCGGCATTGATATCAAAAGACCGCGCTTCGGGTGGAAACTGCGAAGCAAAGAGAGAGATGTGGTGCAGACCGCGTACCGGCTGCAGATGTTCGCGGGACAGGAGCCGGTCGTGGATACGGGCAGAATTGAGAGTGACGCCAGCACCGAGGTCGTGATCGAGGGCTGGGAGGCTGCCCCGATGACCCGTTACGACATTGCCGTTCGGGTCTGGGACAATCTGGGGCGCGAGGCCTCGACCGAGAGCTGGTTTGAGACCGGCAGGCTTGGGACACCGTTTACCAGTGGCTGGGTGGAGCCGGAGCAGATTCCCACGCCGCCCAGCATGGAGGGGAAGGATATGAGCAAGGCCGCGGACGGGGCGAATCCCTATCGAGAGGTGACAAGGGATTTTGCAGAGTTTCGTCCGCCGCAGCGCATCCGGATTCCTTTTGTGCTGGACCGGCCGGTGAAGCGTGCGCGCGTCTACGCCACGGCACATGGCATCTATGAGATGGAAGTCAACGGGAGAAGAGCGGATGAGCGCAAATTTGCGCCGGAGAATACAACCTACAAAAAGCTCCTGCAGTATCAGACGTATGACGTGACGGCTTTTTTGCGGGGCGGAGAAAACGTGATCGGGGTCACGGTGGCGGACGGCTGGTGGGCAGGGCGCGTCGGTACGACCGGCGATTGCTGCCAGTACGGCGATAAAGTCGGACTACTCCTGGACGGCGTGATCGAATACCAGGATGGCACGACACAAAACATTTCCGCGGAACAGGGCGTCTCCTCCACAGGGCCGTTTGTCTACGCCGATCTCTTTGTCGGGGAGCGGTACGACGCGGGGCGGGAGACGCCGGGCTGGAGCAGTCCGGGATTTGATGACTCGGACTGGAAACCGGTGAAAAAAGCCGTATACCCGATGGATCATCTTGTGGGACAGTACGCGCCGCCGGTCCATGTGATCTGCACGCGAAAACCAGAAGCTGTCTTTGTCACCCCTGCGGGCGAGACCATCATCGACGTGGGTCAGGTGGTCGCCGGCGTGGTCGGGTTTACCGTGACGGCGCCCGCGGGCGTCACGATCACGCTGGAACACACGGAGATTCTGGACGAGTCGGGAAACTATTACAACAACATCCTCGGCGTCAATAAGGAGCAGATGGATGTCTATATCACAAAAGCCGGAACACAGACCTACTGCCCGCATTTTACCTACCATGGGTTTCGCTATGTCAAAGTCAGCGGCTGGCCGGGACGGATCTCGGCAAATGATTTTACAATTTATATTTACAGCAGCCAGATGGAGGATATCGGCTCTTTTTCCTGTTCGGATGAGCGGCTGAACCGTCTGGCACAAAATATCTGGTGGAGCCAGGTGGCCAATACGATCTCGATTCCGAGTGACTGCCCGCAGCGCGAGAAAGCGGGCTGGACCGGGGACATCATGGCCTTTGCGCCGACGCTGACTTTCAACCGAGGCGCGGACGCGTTTCTGACAAGCTGGATGAACAATGTGCGCGCCGACCAACTGGAAAACGGGGCAATTCCGGATATTGTGCCGGATCTGCCGGCATACAAACAATTCCTGACGGGCGCGTTCGGGTTTGAGACCAGCTGCGGCTGGGGAGACGCCGTGATTATGGTGCCCTATGCGGTTTACCAGCAGTATGGCGACCGCAGGATTTTGGAGGAAAATTATGGGGCGATGACCCGCTGGATGGCCTATATTAAGGATCGGTGTGAGAACAACCATCCGGAAGGCTATGAGAACTGGGACGAGGCGCGAAAAGCGCGCAGTCGTTATCTGTGGAACACGGATTTCCATTTTGGCGACTGGCTGATTCCAAGCATCGTCCTTGGCAATCCGGACGGTATGGCGATGAACAGCACCGCGACTGCGACGATGCACATCGTCGCGCCGGCGTTTGCGGCTTTCAGCGCGATGAATATGGCGAAGATCGCTGGGATTCTGGGGAAAGATAAGGATCAGGCATACTACGGCGAGCAGTACCGGCTGATTCGCAAAGCATTCATCGAGGAATATATTCACGAGGACGGGACGATGGACGCGGATTTTCAGGGAATCTATGTGATCGCGCTGAAGATCGGGCTGGTGCCTGATGAGCTGCGGGAGAAGATGACGGCTCATCTCTGCGAAATGATTGAAGGGAACCGCGGCTGTCTGGATACCGGTTTTTTAAGTGTCCCATTTCTGATGGACGTCCTCACGGAAAACGGCCGCAGGGATGTCGCGTACCGGCTCTTGTTCCAGACACAGTGTCCGAGCTGGCTCTATATGGTTGAACACGGCGCGACAACGATGTGGGAGAGCTGGGGAGCGATCGGAGAGGACGGCGCGGTCAGCACCTACAGCTATAACCATTATGCCTTTGGCTGTGTCGGGGAGTGGATTTATCGGGAAATCGGCGGGCTGAAGGCATTGGCGCCGGGATACCGAAAGATTCTGGTCGAGCCTGCCCTGGACTGCGGCCTCACACGCGCGGCGGTCAGCGAGGAGACGCCATACGGGCGTGCCTCGGTTGACTGGGAGATCATTGAGGGACGCGCGATCGTCCATGTCTGCGTGCCGGTGAATACGACGGCAGAGATCCGCCTGCCGGGACAGGCCGCGCGGACGGTGGGGAGCGGGGCCTATGTCTTTACGGCGGATGTACGGGAAATGACTGCAGTGCGGGCGGCGGATAAAGAGGTACTTCGCGATATCGATGCATGGTGTTAGGAAAGTCTGTGGAGCGTGCCGCGCGGGCGGCAACAAGATGATTAGATGTTTAGGAGATCAGGAGGGAGACACAAAGGATGTTTCAGACAGCAAAAATATTTCAGAGCGGCATGGTGCTGCAGAGGGACAAGGTCATTAAGCTTTGGGGACAGGGCCGCGCGGGCACGGTGGTGAGCGCGAAAATCCAGGATCAGTGCGGGAAAACAATCGTGCAGCAGGACGGCCAGTGGATGATGGAGATTCCGCCGCTCACGGCCTCCGAGTGTGAGCGGATGATCATCTGTTCGGGCGATGAGGAGATCGTGTTGGACGATGTGGCCGTCGGAGAGGTATGGGTCGCGGGTGGCCAGTCCAATATGGAGTTCCAGATGTGTTTTGAAAAATTCAGGAATGATGAGATCAAGTCCTGTCCGCAGGCGCAGCTGCGCTTCTTTGATGTGCCGGAGGCCTTTTGCCCGCAGCAGCTTGAAAGGTTTGACTACTCGGAAAGCGGCGTCTGGCAAAAAGCGACGGCGGCGGATCTCGATCATTTCTCAGCGGTCGGCTATTATTTCCAGAAAGCGCTTCAAAAGTCACTAGGTGTACCGATCGGAATCATCGGCTGCAACTGGGGCGGCTCACCGTCCTGCGCTTGGATGTCGCCGTCATCGGCGGCGCGTTTCGGGGTGCCTTGGATGGAGGATTATGAAAAGCTGCTGAGGGAGAAAGACTTCGACGCTTATCTGGAGGAACAGATACAGGAACCGATGAATGACCGCAGCCATCCGCTCACAGATCCTTTTACGACCTTTATGATGCCGAGGACACCGACACCGGAGGAGATCAGCGCGTTTTTTGCGCAGCTGGGCGGCGGGATGTCGTCGATGCCGGAGGGGTTGCTGCCGCACTATATCCCAGGAATTCTATATGAGCAGATGGTCAAGACCATCGCGCCGTACAGTGTCCGGGGCGTGATCTGGTACCAGGGTGAGTCCGATGATGTGCCGGATCGGCAGAATTTGTATGAGGGAATGCTGACTGCCGTGATCAGGGACTGGCGCACCCTGTGGCAGGACGATCAGCTGCCGTTTTTGATCGTACAGCTGCCGGGCTTCTCAAAGTGGCTGGAGGTTGAGTGCCTGGATTATGCGGCCATCCGCCGCTGTCAGGAGGCCGTGACGAAAAATGTGCCGAACACATGGCTCTGCTCCATCTCGGACGCCGGCGAGGCGTTAGACATTCACCCGAAGAATAAAAAAGTGGTCGGCGAGCGCCTGGCGTTACTGGCCAGAGGTCATGTCTACGGCGAGCCGTTGCTCTGTGACGCGCCGCGCGCCGTCAGCGCGAAACGGGAGGGCGGCAAAATCATCATTCAGTTTGAAAATGCCGGCGGCGGCTTGACGGTGAAGGGAGAGCGCGTCAATGCCCTTGAAGTGTTGTCAGGCGGTACCGGACTGACTTTTCAGGCGGAGGCTTGCGGGGAGACACTGGTGATTGCGGTTGACAAAGAAATATCCTCGGTGAAAATTGATTTCGCCCAGGGGAAGTGGTATCTCGTGAATCTCTATAATGCTGCCGGAATTCCAGCCATCCCGTTTTCCGTGATGATATAAATATCAATTAAATGTCAATTCACGTAAATGTCAACTCGCGTAAATGTCAACTCGCGTAAATGTCAACTCACGTAAATGTCAATTTTGATAGCCCCAATGAATGGAAATTCGAAAAACTGGTGGGAATTTTTCCCGATAAAGCCCCAAAAAACCCGAAATATCACAGAATATGTGGATATTTCGGGTTTTCTTTTCTTTTTTATTCTGCTTCCAGCATTGCGACGTATTTTCCTTTGTCATTTTCTGAAACCATCAAATTTTCCAGCGTCTGCTCAGCTGTCCACTGCATCGTTTTCATCAAGCTGCGGGCATTCTGCAGTAACATGGTCTCTTTGCCAATTTCTT
>CAYRDY010000056.1:0-3278 GCA_964423195.1 uncultured Catenibacillus sp.
TTGTCAATGTCCCCGCGCAGGGCAATCAGATACTGCCGAAGGAAATCCTTGAGGCTGCCAGAGGCAAAAATGTGCTCGTACAGATTGACATGGGCGGATATACCTGGACGATCAACGGCATGGATATTATGGCCAGCCAGCTGAGCGATATCAATATGCAGGTCACCATGGATACACAAAATATTCCGAATCAGACAATCAGCGAGCTTGCGGGCGACGGGATTGCGCGGCAGCTGTCGCTTATGCACGAGGGAAATTTCGGGTTCAAGGCAACACTGACGGTCAATGTCGGCAGCGAGAACGCCGGAAAGACAGGCAATCTGTATTACTATGACAGCGATGGCAGGCTGGTATTTATCAATGCCGGATCGATTCAACCGGATGGCAATGTCAGTCTTGAGTTCAGTCACGCGTCGGATTATGTGATTATAATACCGAATGAGACAGGCTCCCGCACGGAGACACAGCCGTCCGAGTCGAAGCCGGCAGCAACCAATCCGACAGATTCGCCGCGCACCGGCGATGAGTCGCCGATCATGCCAGTCGCGTGCCTGTTTATGTGTTCAGCGATACTGGCGATGATGGCAGTTCTGGCAAAGAAAAAGAAATTGATGAGATAAGAATTGCTTACGAAATAAAAGAGTTGCAGAGGGGACGTTGAAGAATCAGCGTCCCCTCTCTATACTTGACGGACCTTTTTGCTGTTTCGGCACATTGTGTTTGACAGGGAAATTGAACAGTGTTAAGATAATAATCAGAAAATTTTTGACCAAAGGAGATTTTATTTATGAAGAAGTATGTCTGTGACCCATGTGGTTATGTGTATGATCCGGCGGAGGGCGACCCGGACAACGGGATTGCGCCGGGCACCGCGTTTGAGGATTTGCCGGAGGACTGGGTCTGCCCGATCTGTGGCGCCGGCAAGGATAGTTTTTCTGAAGAATAGGAGACACCGCAAGAGAGAGGAAAAGACGAAAACCGCTGAGTCATATGGCCGGCGGTTTTTCTGAGAGAGGTGTGAGGGATGGAACGATATTTCAATGTCGCGGGCGCTTGCAATCCAAAGCTGCATTATATGGTCGATTTGACCGGGCGGTTGGAAAAAATCAAGGGATTGGTGGAGCGCGGCGCGTATTTCACGATTAATCGCGCCAGACAGTATGGCAAGACGACAATATTAAACGCCCTGAAAAAATACCTGAGCTCAGAGTATTATGTGATTAATTTGGACTTTCAGATGCAGATGAGCCATGCGAAGTTTCGTGATGAAAATTCATTTTCGACTGCCTTTGTCAATGCTTTCTGTGGAAGTCTGGAACAAACTGTTTTGCCCGAAAAAAAAGAAATGACCGCTGAAATTTTAGAATTAAGACATCTGGCGAGTACTCTAAATGAAAATTTTGATCTGGTTGAGTTGTTTGTCGGATTGAGCAAGATATGTTCCGCGGCAGATAAACCGATCGTTTTAATCGTTGATGAGGTGGATAGCGCCGCGAACAATCAGGTTTTTCTTGACTTTCTTGCGCAGCTGCGCGGTTATTATATCCATAGAGAAGAGATACCTACATTTCAGTCAGTCATTTTGGCCGGTGTCTATGATGTGAAAAATATCCAGAGGAAAATAAGGCCGGGGGAAGCACACAAGGCGAACAGTCCGTGGAATATCGCGGCTGAATTTAATGTTAAAATGAGCTTTTCCGCGGCTGAGATTGCGGGAATGCTTGAGGATTACGAGGCAGATCATCTGACCGGAATGGCGATCGATGAGATGGCGGGACTGATCTATGATTACACATCCGGATATCCGTATCTGGTATCGAGACTCTGCAAATTGATCGATGAAAATATTTCAGAGAGCGACTTGTTCCCAACAAAAGGAGTTGCCTGGACAAAAGCCGGTTTTCTGGAAGCACTTGGGCGCCTGCTCAATGAGAGCAATACTTTATTTGAGTCCCTGAGGAATAAATTGGTGGATTATCCTGTACTCCACCAGATGGTTTATGAGTTGCTTTTTAATGGACGGGAGATCCCATATAATGCTTTGAATGAGGCAATTGAGATTGCTGCCATGTTTGGATTTGTAAAAAATGAGAATGGCAGAACCGTCATAGCTAACAGGATATTTGAAACAGTTCTGTATAATTATTTTTTATCGGATGAGATTTTGGGCAGGACCATGGCTGTTTTGAAGTCCCCCGGTTTGATCGGTTTTGAAAAATATCGAAAGTATGCGGTGGTACTGCCGCTGGTGTTTAGAGACGGCGTCTGGCAGTTGCTGTTTGAGGTGCGCGCGGCCTCTCTTCATCGACAGCCGGGTGAGATTTGTTTTCCTGGCGGGCACGTCGAGGACGGCGAGGCCTACGAGCGCGCGGCGCTGCGGGAGTGCTGCGAGGAGCTTTTGCTGCCGGAGAGGGATGTAGAGATTTTAGCGCCGCTGGATGTGTTCATCTCCCCGTTTGATCTGATCGTATTTCCCTATCTCGCGAGATTGGCGGATTATCAGGGAAGCTATAGCCGCGCCGAGGTGGCAGAGGTTTTTACGGTGCCGTTAGCGTGGTTTGAGGAAAATGCGCCGGATGTTTACAAAAATCGTGTGTGCGTTGAGATGAGTGAGGATTTTCCCTATGATCGGATACCGGGCGGACGGAATTATCCATGGGGGCACGGGAGCTATGAGACGGTTTTTTATTATTGGAAAAATCACACGATCTGGGGGCTGACGGCGCTGATCCTGCGCGGTTCGCTGCCGCGGATCAATCACATTTTGACAGAAATGGATCGACCATTTTCTGACGGGGAGAGCTGCGATGAAAGCAAAGGACAGTTTTGCCATGAAGGCAAAGAGCAAAGATAAAAAGATTGCGAATGTCAAAAATCTTGGGAAATCCGCTGTGACGGAGAAGAAAAGGATTTTGGAATTTTATTATATGATTCCACAAAAGACGGAGGCCAAGGCCGTTTCTCTGAGCATTGAGACAGTGCCCCAGGAAAAGATCGAGGTCTGGCGGGAGCTGAATCTCCTGGAAGTTGTCCTGGACGCGGATTCCCTGATCTTTCAGGATGCCTGGGAGTTTTTTGTGGATCCGCTTGATCTGGCGTATATTCGCGACCACCGGATCCAGACGATCTATCAGATCAGCTTTGACACTCAGGATGCCGCACGCGCCGTGCAAGTGTTGAGGGAATTGCTTGAGAAATGGGGCGGTTTGATCTGCAGCGATACCGACGATTTTGAGCCGAGCTGGACGGCCGAGACCCTCTCAGAAGAGGGCCTGATG
>CAYRDY010000056.1:3378-4623 GCA_964423195.1 uncultured Catenibacillus sp.
AATGGCCAGCCCCCTGTCTGCCTGACAGGGGGCTGAATGATCGAATGCCATCTGACCGTCTATTAGACCGTCTCAAATGTCATTTCTTTATATTTCTTGTACAGATCCTGGATCTCCGACTGTCTCTGGAAGAAATCCATCCTGGTCGCCATGATCTCGTCCAGATGTTTGTCGCGAGCCTCGTTGATATTTCTGTCGCAGATCAGGCCGTTCTCAGCGAGCTCAAATTTGTAGCTGCCCTTGCCGTCCGGCACGATGTCTCCACCGGCGCCGCAGACCGCGCACTCGAACGGGAACTGGATGCCGTTCCAGTGTGGCTCACCCTTGTAGATCAGTGCGGAATGGCACCTCGGGCAGATACCCATATCCGGTTCGCCGAGCCAGCCGCGCTCCTCGACTGGTGTGTTGATGGCTTTGACAATATTTTCGCCCATCTTGTGCGCTCGCTCGAGCTGCTCCGGACGCAGAAGGACGTTGCCCGGACGGCCGTCTCTGGTGGCCATCATCTTGTCGACGACATTGATGGACTGGGTGAACATGGTGGCGCCGAGAACCTCCAGCGACAGGGTCTGCCAGTCATGGCAGGAACCGCCGACCGCGATCAGGCCGCCGACAATGTGCGGATCTTCCTTGACCTCGCCGATCTTGATGCGGAAAGCGAGTTCATAGGCCAGAAATCTCTGCGCGAATTTGATATACAGCGCGCTCGGCGCGAGGTCGTAGGTCGGGCATCCGACGATAACGCCGTTGCAGGTCTGCATGACATTGATAATCTTGTCGACGTCGTCCTTATTTTTCAGCACGCAGCCCTTGTACGTGCCCTTGCCCATAGCGACTTCGCCCATCTGCATGGTGCAGCTCTCACAGCCGGTGCAGTTCTCGATGTGATAATCGAACAGATTGATTAAGATCGCCTCACCCCCTGCATCCCTGACCGCTGACAGCGCCTCCTTGACGAGGATCTCGCTGTTGCCGTTGTGACGTCCGGCGACAACACCCATTACTTTCATTTTGTACACACTCCTTTGTCGTTTGTTTAAAATAACAATCGGGATAATCCCCGAATAGTTTATCTTATTTATTATATCATTCTTGGAGGAAAAAGCATAGTCCGCAAAAATGACAAATTTTACGACCATTTTTTTATTAAATGCCAGAGCAGAGCTGTCCCGAGTGACCAAGCGGCCCCGCGCACTACTCCGCGAATGGTTAAGCGGCACATGAGCCTGACCCGCGAATGGTTAA
>CAYRDY010000056.1:4723-7466 GCA_964423195.1 uncultured Catenibacillus sp.
GGAAGGGGGATTTTTGTGGCAGGTCAATATATCAAATCCAGATGGCCGCTGTTTTTAGTGACGGCTCTGGGCATTGTGATTTTTTCGGTTGTCGCCGCGGTGACGCCGGGGGAAGATTCGCGCATTATTTTTGGGATATTTCTCTATCTGTTCGTGTGCCTGCTGGCTATCGGCATCGATGTCTGGCTCTATGTGCGCCATTTGAGGGAACAGGAACAAAATGCCTTGCGGGAGGCCGACAGTCTGAGAGAGGACTACAATGATCAGCTGGAATACTATTCGATGTGGGTGCACCAGATCAGGACGCCGATCTCGGCGCTGCGGCTGATGATACAGAGCGACGCCTCGATTGCCGACAAGGGCGATTATTACGCTGAAATTTTTCGGATCGAACAGGATGTCGATATGGTGCTGCAGTATCTGCGGCTGCGCAATATCGCGGACGACACGGTATTTGTCCGGACGGACGTCTACAGTCTTGCCCGCGACAGTGTGGAAAAATTCAGCCCGATCTCCGGCAGCAGGCATCTGTCGGTCGATGTCGAGTTTTTTGACCGCATGGTCTATACGGATGAAAAATGGCTGGCCTTTATCCTGGAACAGTTTTTGTCCAACAGCCTCAAATATTCAAATGAGGGCACGATCCGGATTTACGGGCGCAGCGAGGGCGACGACTGGGCGCTGATGGTGCGCGATGAGGGCATCGGCATCAGCGCTGAGGATATTCCGAGAATTTTTGAGAAGGGCTACACCGGCACCAATGGCCGTACCAATAAAAAAGCGACCGGCATCGGCCTTTATCTGGCCAAGATCGCGGCGGATCGGCTGGGACTGAGACTCTCTGTCGAATCCGTATTGGGCGAGGGGACGACGGCACAGATTTTGTTCCCGAAAGATGTGCTGTGTTGAGGAGAGAAAGAGCGAATATTCAGAGATGTCAAATGAGGGCGCCCCGGCGGCCATGGGTTGCCTGCCGCCGGCAATCCATGCGCGGCGGCCGAGCGGGTGCGAGGATCCTACCGGTATTGCTTCGGCGTGATACCGGTATATTTTTTGAAAACTTTTGAGAAATAGCTCTGGTCCTCAAAGCCGACGGCGATGGCAATGTCGACGATGGCATATTTGCTGTTGGTCAGGAGGCGCTTGCTCTCCTCGATGCGGATCATGTTGAGATATTCTTTGAAGGAATAGCCGACTTCCCTTTTAAACAATGTCGAGAAATAGGCAGGGTTCAGATGGACTTCTCCGGCCACATCATCGAGGGTGATGTTTGAGGCGTAATTTTTGGCGATGATGCCGAGGGCCTTCCTGATCAGATCTTTATTCTTAACGGAGGATTTTCCAAGCATTCTGTCGGAAAAAGTGACGACAATCTCCTGCAGCGTGTAGCACAGATCGTCGGGCGTTTTGCAGGCGACGATATTTTTGATGAACTGCGTGTTGAGCCGCAGAATGTTTTCCGCGATGCCGCCGTTCTCGATGGACGCCCTGGACAGAAGCGCGCAGAGTTCAAGCGCCCTCGATTTCATGACGTCTAAGTTGCCGCCGTCCGCAAAGAGAACGTAGCCGAGCAGCTCATTTAAAATGGCTTTGGCCTCGGAGACATTGCCGGTCTTGACTTTGGTGATCAAATCATTTTCTTTTTCCATCGGATAGGTCGGCGTGGCGTCGTCTATCCCGGCCGATTTGAAAAGCTGAATGCTCTCGTTGATCTGGGACTGCTGGCGCAGGCGCTCCTGTTTCTCGATAAAAAGCATTTTGCTCTCGCTGATGAGCCCGGAAAACATATAGTAGAGCAGTTTGCTGATCTGATTGACCATCTGTGGTTCGATCACACGGACATTCTGAGCCTCATCATATAGCTCAAGCAGGTCAGCCGTCGGGATCTGATAACGTTTGCCCACGTCGGAGATCATGACCGAATCCGGCTGCGTCATCAAAAATGGGCCAACCAGAATAGAACCGAAGAGGGTATCTCTGTTCATCAGCGGGAAGACAATGTGATTCAAGTTTGAATGGCAGGAAAAGATATAGGTCTCCCCGATCTCTATAGCACGCTGGCTGGCGGACATATGTGTGCGCTCACAGGACTCGTTGTCCGGCAAAAATTTTTTAAAATGCTGACAGTAGCCGCATATCGGCGCCTCGGACTGCAGGATAATCCCGTTCTCGTCGATCACCTGGATCGGCAGCCCGATGCAGCTGTAGAAGGTACGGAACATATCTTTCAATTTTTCCTGATCGACAAGCGTATACAAATATGGGATCACAGAAATTCACCGCCCATTGTCTCACTATTTATTTTGATAAGTTATCGTCTTTTATTATAAATGATTTTCGGGTCATTTTGCAACCATTTATTGACGGAATGCCCGGCAACGGGATATAATGGATTTACAAAATTTTAGTGTTTTGGGAGCTTTCAATGAAGATTACGGTTGAATTTGAGAAAGGGAAAAAGATCATCGAGACAGACGGGCGCGTATCGCTTCTGGAAGCGCTGCGCGGTGCGCATGTCTATATTCCGGCGTACTGCAGCGGGCGCGGCGCCTGTGGGAAATGCGGTGTCTGCCTTGTCTCAGGGAATCTTGACATACAGGATGAGGACAGAGAATTTTTTGATGACGCGCAGCTTGAGGCGGGCTGGCGCCTGTCCTGCAGGGCTTATCCGAGGGAAGATATAGAAATCAGGCTGATGACGGCGGATGAGGATGATTTTGAAGTGCTGTCCAGCAGCGGCGCG
>CAYRDY010000056.1:7566-8779 GCA_964423195.1 uncultured Catenibacillus sp.
GGGGATCGTGCGGCCGGGAATATCGGGGCAGGCGAATGTGCGGCAAACGACGCGCGTTTTCATCTGTGCCGGCGAATGCGGCAGGCTTTAGTGACCGTGATGCCGGGCATCTCAACCTATGTCGGCGCGGATATCGCGGCGGGTATTCTGTGCTGCGGATTTGCCGAGGCAAAGAAACCCTGTATGCTGATTGATCTGGGCACGAACGGGGAGATGGCGCTCGGCACCGGGGAACGACTGCTGTGTACGTCGACGGCGGCGGGGCCGGCGTTTGAGGGCGGAAATATTTCCTGCGGCACCGGCAGCGTCCGGGGCGCGATATGCGCCGTGAAGATCACGGATACGGATCCGCTCCGAGTGGAGGTCTCGACGATCGCTGACGGCGCCCCGGTGGGCATCTGCGGCACGGGCGTGCTGGATATGACGGCGGAGCTGGTGAGGAGCGGCCTGGTCGACGAGACGGGGCTTTTGGACGAGGACTATTTTGACGACGGCATTTACCTGACGGAGGATCAGCACGGCGAGCCGATCATATTTACTCAGCAGGACGTGCGTGAGATACAGCTTGCAAAGGCGGCGGTGCGCGCCGGCGCGGAGGTGCTTGTCAAGAAATACGGCATTTCCTTCGATGAGATCGAGACGGTCTATCTGGCCGGTGGCTTCGGTTTTAAGCTAAATATTGAAAAGGCGATCAGTATCGGCCTGTTGCCGGAGTGCTTTGCGGGGAAAATTCAGATCGCCGGAAATACATCGCTCAAAGGGGCGGGAATGTGCCTCGCGGATGCGGACCAAATTCGGATTGTGGAGGAATTGATCCGACATTCGACGGAGATCGGCCTCGGCAGCGATAAGGATTTTAGTGAGGCGTACATGGACGCCATGTTTTTTGCGAATGAATGATAAAAGACAACGCGGGGCGGCTGGCTTCGTTTTGGAAAGCGTGCCGTGCAAGCGGTTCACCAATGTCTGGGAGATAAGAGAGGATCAGTGGCTATGGAAACAATCAGGGTCGGGGAAATCGTCAGAGCCGTCGGCGGCGCGCTGCTGTGCGGCGATGTGGATACAGAGATCACAAATATCTGCATTGACAGCAGGGAAGTGGGAGAAGGCAGCCTGTTTGTGCCGATTATCGGCGAGCGGGTGGATGCACACATCTTCATCGGCCAGGTATTTGAAAGTGGCGCGGCGGCGACGCTGACATCCGTGGGCTGGC
>CAYRDY010000056.1:8879-11130 GCA_964423195.1 uncultured Catenibacillus sp.
CGCAGATGGATCCGCGGGATGTGATCACGGCAGCGGATCAGGCGCTGATTGCGTCCGGGGCGCCGCAGCGCGCGCACGCCTATATTTTGGTGGAAGATACAGAAAAGGCGCTGGCGGCGCTGAGCATTTATTATAAGAAACGATTTTCGATCCCATTTATCGGCATTACCGGCAGCGTGGGCAAAACATCGACGAAGGAGATGATCGCGGCGGCGCTGTCCACAAAATACCATGTCTTGAAGACGGCCGGCAACCAGAACAGCAATATCGGGGTGCCGCTGACGCTCTTTCGCCTGGAGCGAAAGCATGAGATCGCCGTGATCGAGATGGGGATCAGCGATTTCGGCGAGATGGCGGAGCTGGCGGACATCGTGCGCCCGGACACGATGGTCGTGACCAATATTGGGGTGGCGCATCTGGCGCAGTTTAAGACCAGGGAAAACATTTTGCGCGAGAAGCTGACTTCCGCGAGATATTTTGGCGCGGAGCATACGCTCTACCTAAACGGCGACAATGATATGCTTGCGGGTGTCCGAGACGGAAGCGTCCGCTGCGCTGATGAGGACAGCGGGGAATTGCCGGCGGGGTGCGTGCCGCTTCCCGTACTTTTGGAGAGACTTCAGAAGGCGCGGGTATATTTTTTCGGCACCGACGAGAAAATGGATTTTTACGCGAGAGATATACATATCCGCGACGGGCGGCAGTGCTTCACATTTGTCGGCGGCGGGCGTGAGACTGAGGTTTCCATGCTGCAGCTGGGGCTGCACAATGTCTATAACGGGGTCGTGGCGCTGGCGATCGCCATGCAGTACGGGATCGATCCGGAGACGGCAAAGGCGGGCGTTGAGAATTACGCGGGGATCGCCATGCGTCAGCAGGTCAGCCATATGGCAAATGGCATCAAGATTATCGACGATACATACAACGCAAGCCCTGATTCGATCATCAGCGGCGTGCGCGTGCTGGCGGCGATGGACAATGTCGGACGAAAGATCGCCTGTCTGGCGGATGTGCTTGAACTGGGCGAGGCCTCATGGCAGTGCCATTATGACACCGGAAAGGCTGTCGCGGCGCTGCCGGTGGATGAGATCGTCACGGTCGGCGAGATGATGCGGGCGCTTGTCCGTGCGGTCAATGACACGAATCCGGAAATCCGGACACATGCGTTTGACACCAACACGGAGGCCGCGGAATACCTCAAGTCAGTGATCGGCGCTGGCGATGTCCTGCTGTGCAAGGGCTCGCGCGGGATGCGTCAGGAGGAGGTCGTCGCGGCGGTGAAAGATTACCTGAATACGGAGGAGCGAGATGCACGCGATTGAGAAGTTACAGGCTTATTATAATTATACGAAGACCGGAGATATCTACAGGGATGTCGTCGGCATTATTCTGAGAAATATGGACAAGATCGAGCAAAGCACGATTTACGATGTCGCGGATCTGTGTTTTGTCTCCCCGACGACCGTCAGCAGGCTCAGCCGGAAGCTGGGCTATCAGGGATTTCAGGATTTCAAGAGCGACCTTGTCTCCGCGATAAAAAATTACGATTTTCTCAATCGCTATATTTCACTCAGTGAATCCGCAAAATACGACGACATGATCACGGCCTATCTGCAGTCGCTGAGCCTGCAGATCAACCGCCTGAAGGCGGATCTCGACACGGAAAAGCTGACGGAACAGGTGAAAATGATTCACGACTGCGAAAAAATCTCGTTCTATACCTGCGGGCTGATGTTCGCGGAGAGCCGATTTCAGTGTGATCTGATCATGACCGGCCACGCGTGCGAGATCAAGACCTCCGTCATTGACCAGATGGAGGACGCCAAGACACTGACCGCGTCGGATCTGGTGATTATGGTGCTGCCCGCCGTCGCCGATTCCACGGAGACGAAGGATCTGATGCGCCGGATCCGGGATCACGGGGCGAAGATATTTCTGCTGACGGATGTCAAATATCCGATTTACAGAAATTATGTGGACGAGATGTATTGCTTTGACGGCGTGATCGGCATATTGGATGACTACCGCTTTGCCGTCTATATCAATCTGCTGTCGATCCGCTATCGGGAAATGTTTATCGGCGATTGAGACGGGGAAGCCCGGGCGGAACGGGGGCCGGCGGATACTATATCAAGGGATTCAAGAAGATCCTGAAAGCGCAGTTCTAGGTGGGTAGACTTGTTTCATTTTACGGATACATTATTCAGCATGCGTAGAGAATAGGAGGAGAAAAGGTGTTAATTGCGGATAA
>CAYRDY010000056.1:11230-14263 GCA_964423195.1 uncultured Catenibacillus sp.
GGTGCGAAGATAATCCGGAAAAAATAATGGAGGGGAACGATCAAAGAAAAAAAGACCTTTTAAAATCCCATAATCTTGAGAAAATATTAAAAGAATTAGGGCAGCAAGGGAATTTCAAATTTCCACAATTAAAAACGATTCACAATGATATGGTTGCCCCTGACACATATCATCAATTTTTCCGCTATTGTATCAGAATTCGAGAAGGAGATCAAAGTAAAGAAAAAAAGGTAGAGGAAGTATTGAATAAAATTGCGGAATGGATCGAGGAAGGGATGTGACAAGAATGCTATTGTATACATGGAAGGACGTTGAAAGAAAACTATTATTAAATAAGAATCAATGGAATGATGTTATTATTGATATAGAAACATATGTAAATGAGCTTGTAATCTATTTGAATAAAGCATCTGATAAACAGGCTTCTATTGAAGTATTGCACAGTATATTCGGAATAAATTTTGATCAGGAAACAAAGAAAATAATAATGGATTTGCCTGACAGATGTATGGATGTTAGCTGGGAAGTAGAGGAAAATCCAGGAAAAAACGGAGCAATAGCTCCGCTTTTCAAGAATGTGATATATCAGAAATCGTCATATTATAATGAATTATTAGAGAAAGAATTACCAGGCGTTCCCGTGCTTGCATTTCATTCTTATAAAGGAGGTGTTGGCAGGACATTATCTCTTCTTGCATTTGTTAAAGCATGGTCATCCCTAAAAACGGTAAATAATCCTGTAAGGCTCCTTGTTGTTGATGCGGACATAGAGGCACCGGGAATCACATGGCTTACTTCTGAAAAAATAGAAAATCAAATCAGCTTTCTTGATCTGTTAGAAATGATACAGGAAAGGGATAGTATAGATGAGGTCATAGATTTAGTGGCTGATAAGTTGTCAGATATGACTTTTAAGATAGAAACCGAAAAAAGTATGGTAGAACATATTGTTTTGCCAACCTACAGATATGTCGAGCAACTGTTAGACATGTATGCCAGTCCGGAAAGTCTTGCTAACAGTTATTCTAAAAAATATATTCTTGCGGAAGTTTTATCAAAATTAGGTCAAAGGATAAATGCAGGACTTGTATTGGTAGATTTGAGAGCTGGATTAAGTGAATTTTCAGCGCCATTATTATTCGATCCGAGAGTAAAAAAATATTTGGTTACTTCAACATCCCATCAATCTGTTCAGGGAACGAAATTATTACTGCAGCAACTGGGTAAGGGATTGCCTTTAAACGAAAATTCAAAAATACCTGAAATTTTACTGACAATGGTGCAGGAAAATGAGGATGTCACAGACATTATCAGTGAGATCGTTGCTGTTTATGATCAGTATTTGGCGGATGGTAGTATCTCCTTGATGGATGATATTGTTACGGAACTCCCGTTTGCAAGCGAACTTATCCATTTGGAATCTTTAGAAAAAATAATAAAAAATTTAAATGGCAGAGACTTTTACAATAATATTTTAAACATTGTAAGGAACAGCTATCCGGATCAGACAATTAAAACGGAATATAAAATGTCGCGAGATGAAGCTATTAAACAAATACATTATTTTGCTGGAAACCAAATTAGCGCCGAGAGCGGAGAATCCTTTAGAGTGTTGATGACAGAGTCTATTCAAAACCTGATTAAAAAATATAAAAATAATATTCCGTGTACGGTGATCATGGGTGCGAAGGGATCAGGAAAAACCTTTTTATATCGAGAAATATTAAAGAAAAAATCGTGGGGACAGTTTATGACATCTATGCAGAAAAATGAGATTAGACTCTCAGATAAAATGGATCATATCTTAATGCTCCCATTGTTATCATCCAGTAATGCAGGTGGATTTTATGAGATCCTTGAAAGCACAATATCAGGATTTAATCAGTATGGATTGAGAGGTGTAATGGACAAATCTGTATATATAAATACCAAAGATTTTTTATTACGATCTCTGCGAAAAGAGAACGATGTATTGGAATGGAAAGAAATCTGGAGAAGTGCCATATTAAAGACTGTAAATAATGTATACCAATCTCTGGATGAGTTTGAGAATGAGTTGGCGGAGAAACATATTCAGATAGTCTTTTTAGTTGATGGTCTGGAAGAAATCTTTCAAAACTCGATTGCATCTAAAAATGAAAAAAATGCAATTTCCGCCCTCTGCAGAGATCTGGTACAAGAAGTACAGACAAAATATAAAAATATCGGCCTGATGATATTTTTAAGGAAAGATATGGTGCGAGATTCATTAGAGGTAAATTATGAACAATTCATCTCGCTTTATCGTTCGGTGGAATTACAATGGTCCAGCACTGAGGCATTGAGACTGGCAGTATGGTTAGTTAATCAAGCGATCGAAGGATTTTATCAAGAAGAGGTTCCACTGGAAATGGCTCCAAGAGAAATAATAGATCGGTCTCTCAATAAATTGTGGGGTATTAAGTTGGGGAAGGCCACATCTAATGAAGCAAATTCTTCCAGATGGATATTAGCCGCGTTGTCAGATTTTAACGGTCAGCTGCAGGCTCGCGATATTATTCGATTTTTGGAAAAAGCCACCGTTAATGTGGGTAAGCCTGTTTACCCGGATCGGCTATTAATGCCTGCGGAGATTAAATTAGCCGTATCCGACTGTTCTGATGAAAAGATTGGCGAGATAAAAGAGGAAATTAAAGCACTTGGACCAATTTTTGACAAATTAAATAATGCGCCGGATGAAAAAAAGGTGTTGCCATTTTCCAGTGACTCATTCGATCTTACTCAAGCAGAGGAAAAGCTTATGAAACAAGAAGGCTATTTGCGAATAGAGAATGATAAATACTACCTGCCGGAAATCGTAAGACGCGCGTTAAAATTTAAATTCGGGAAAGGAGCAAGGCCTAAGGTATTATCATTGACCTTAAAGAATGGAGGCTAATAATGGCGGGATGATACCTGCAAAGTTCGGCCAGCGGATTTTGATATCGGACGATGAAGGCCCGGAGACGGCAACCGTTACGGCATTGCCCTTGAGAATATTGCATTTGAGACAGA
>CAYRDY010000057.1:0-2279 GCA_964423195.1 uncultured Catenibacillus sp.
GCCGACACGCTTCCCCTCTACTCCTCCCGCCGCCAGCGCAGCCGGTGCAGCTCGCCGGAAAGCCGCATCCGGGCAAAATCCTGCTGCCGCAAAGCCTCGTAGAGCACGATAGCCACGGCATTGGACAGATTCAGCGAGCGGATCTGGTCCAGCATCGGAATGCGCACGCAGGTCTCCTCATACGCGACAAGAATCTCCTCTGGGATGCCAGCGCTCTCCTTGCCGAACATGAGATAACAGTCCTGCGGATAGGTCACATCGGAATATATCCGGTGCGCCTTGGTCGTCGCCATATAGAGATGACCGTCAGCCTGCGGATTCTTCTCAAGGAAATCTGTGAAATTGTCATAGACCGACACGTCCAGCTTGTCCCAGTAGTCAAGGCCGGCGCGTCTCAACTGTCTCTCATTGATGCGAAACCCCAAGGGCTCGATCAGGTGCAGACGCGCTCCGGCAGCCACGCAGGTCCTGCCGATATTTCCGGTATTGGCCGGCATTTCCGGCTCGTGAAGTACAATATTGATCATCCTCATCATCCAGTCATAAAACAGACATGCCCTCTATTTATTAGATGTGCGCCGTGCCACAAATCTCGCGATCCTGCCTGTGGCTTCCTTGAGCTCCTCCAGCGAATACGCGTAAGAGATCCTTAGGAACCCCTCGCCGCAGTCCCCGAAAGCGGTTCCCGGAACGACCGCCACCTTTTCCTCCCTGAGCAGCGCCTCCGCAAACGCATCCGAGGTCATGCCCAGACTCTGAATGCTCGGAAACACATAGAACGCGCCAAACGGCTCAAAACATTTTAAGCCCATGTCATTGAATGTCTTCACGAGGAAACGGCGCCTCTGGTCGTAGGATTCGCGCATTTTGGCCACATCATCTTCCCCGTTGCGCAGCGCGTCCACCGCCGCGTACTGGGCGGTCGTCGGCGCGCACATAATGGCAAACTGATGAATTTTTGTCATCTGACTGATGATCGCCCTTGGCCCGCAGGCATAGCCGAGCCGCCAGCCGGTCATCGCGAAAGCCTTGGAGAATCCGTTGATGAGTATCGTCCGCTCCCGCATCCCCGGAAGGGAGGCGATTGTCACGTGCCGCTCACCGCCATAAGTCAGTTCAGCGTAAATCTCATCCGAGATCACATAGATATCTCTCTCGATACATATTTTTGCGATTTCCTCGAGATCGCCGCGCCGCATCACGGAACCCGTCGGATTGTTCGGGAAAGGCAGAATCAAGACCTTGGTCTTGTCTGTGATATGTTCAAGCACTTCCGCGCCGGTCAGGCGGAAATCATTCTCCTCTTTCAATCTGATGATCACCGGCACACCGTCCGCCAGCACCGTGCACGGTTCATAGGAGACATAGCTCGGCTGCGGAATCAGCACCTCGTCGCCCGGATCAAGCATGGCCCGCAGGGCAATATCAATGGCCTCCGAGCCGCCGACCGTCACAAGGATCTCTTCGGCAGGATCATAGGAGACATTACACCGGCGCGTCAGATAGCTGTCAATCTCGCACCGCAGCTCCATCAGACCGGAATTGGACGTATAGAAGGTCCGCCCCTGTTCAAGGGAATAGATGCCCTCCTCGCGGATATGCCAAGGCGTGTCGAAATCCGGCTCACCCACACCCAGAGAGATCACTTCCGGGTCATTCATTTCACTGACAATATCAAAAAATTTTCGAATACCTGACGGTTTAATGCTTACAATTTTTTCAGAAAGCGGATTTCTCATGGCGTGATCAGCATCCTTTCTTTTTTGGGCTGCTCAGCGATGATCGTGCCGTGTTCCTTATATTTTTTCAGGACAAAATGCGTCGATGTGCTGAGGACGGAATCCAGAACAGATAATTTGGACGAGACAAACTCCGAGACCTCCTGAAGTGTGCGCCCCTCCACAAAAATGGCAAAGTCAAAGCCGCCGGACATCAGATAAATGCTCTCGACCTCCGGAAAATTGTAAAGGCGCTCCGCAATCTTGTCAAAGCCCAGATTTCTCTGCGGCGTGGCCTTGACCTCGATCAGCGCGTTGACCTTCTGCGTGGTGACCTTGTCCCAGTTCACAATGGTGTGATAACCGCAGATCACCTTGTCATGCTCCATCTCCATGATCGCCGCCGTCACTTCCTCGACAGTCGTGCCAAGCAGCGCGGCTAGATCCTCGACACTGACCCTGCTGTTTTTTTCCAAGATCGTCAAAATCTTCTCTTTCATCTGTCTTCCTCCTAGTATTCTAATTCCTGTGTTACTCTGATTCACGTGTTACTCTAATTCA
>CAYRDY010000057.1:2379-3546 GCA_964423195.1 uncultured Catenibacillus sp.
ATTCACGTGTTACTCTAATTCATATGTGAGCGCGGCCTTATACTTCCACAATTCGCTGCCGCGCGGCGGCTCCAGATAGCGATACTCGCCGTCCACGGACACAATGCGGTCATTGCTCTCATTAAATCTGCCGATGACAGCCGCCCTGATGCCCTCTCGCCCCAGCGCCTCCACCACCGGACCGCCATTGGGCGCGGACAAAAGCATGGCGCCATAGCCGGACAGCATATACGGATGGATATTGAAATCATTGCATATTTCCACCGTCTGCTGCCTGATGGGAATTTTTTTCAGATCGACAGACAGCCCGACCTTTGAGGCGGCGGCAAACTCCCACAGAGCGCCGAAGACACCGCCGCTGTCGACGGCATACATCGCCGTCACGCCCATGCGCCGCGCCGTCTCTATCTCTTTCTTGACAGAAATCTGTCCCATGTAGCGCTTTGTCTCGCAGATAAAATCCGGATTGTGTCTCCTGGAGAGCGCGTCAAAACTGCGGTTGGCGATCACCGCCGTGCCGTACAGGCCGGCCCACTTCGTCATGATGATCTCATCGCCCGCGCGGGCACGCCCGGCACGCGACAAGTCCGCCCCGACACACCCCCGAAGACCGGCTTCGCCAGAACTTCCGCCCCATTGACACGGCGCCGATCCGGCGCCTTCCGGTGCTTCTCGCCCCGCCGGTTTGGCGCTTTCCTCATGCCCGCGATCGCCCGCTGTCAGCCCGAATGCCGTCACTGTCAGAATGATCTCACGGACCGCCGGTGTGCACTCCGTGTGGCCGCCGACAATCTCCGCGCCATACGTCCCGCAGGCCTCATCCATCAGCCGGACCAGCCGGCGAAGTTCATGCTCCTCGCAGTCCGGCGGCATCAGGATGGATGTCTCAAATCCCCTCGGCGCGGCCCCCTTGATCATCAGGGCGGCCGCCGCCGCGTGAATGGCCACGGAGGCGATCTCCTCCGCGCGGCCACCAAACGTCACTGTATGTACAGCCAAATCCCGGCCGCGGCTAGCCCCGGCGTGGTCCCCTGTCTCTTGGTCGACCTCCGACAGGACATCTGTCCCCGACAGGGCACTTGGCTCCGGCTCATGGCCATTCTCCGACAGGACGCTTGTGCTGTCCCCCGACAGAGCGCCGTCCCCCGACAGGGCACTTGGCTCCGG
>CAYRDY010000057.1:3646-14146 GCA_964423195.1 uncultured Catenibacillus sp.
CCGACAGCCGGATCACGGCCGCGCCATGTCCAATGCCCGGCGCGCTTGCCAGCACGCCGCGTCTGTGCTCTATCCGCTCCAGGACCGAGCGCAGCAGGATATTCTGGTGACATTTTCCTATAATCATACTACTACTTTCCCCGTCATTGTTCAATCGCTAAATGAAAAATGAGATAACCAAACTCAACACCATCGCAAAAACAATCAAAATCGCTATCACCGCGGTCAGTATCTTTTTTGTCTTTTTCTTCATCGACGTCTCCCTCTCACAAAATCGTTTAAAAATAAATATCACAGTCCAGACTTTTCTGGGCTGTGACAAATATAAAAATCTCTCAGGACAGCCGTCCGACGACCGCCACCGTCTCTCTGGCGATCATCAACTCCTCATTGGTGGGAACGATCAGCACTCTCGTCCTCGAATCCGGCGTGGTAATGATCGAATTGTCCTCACCGGCCGCATTGGCCGCGTCGTCGATTGTCACACCGAGATAACCGAGATATTCGCAGACGCCCTTGCGCACATCCGCGGAGTTCTCGCCGATGCCGGCGGTAAAGGCGATCGCGTCCACGCCGTTCATGGCCGCCGCGTAGGCGCCGATCCTCGTCGCGACATTGTAAATAAAGACCTCCATCGCCCGCAGGCACGCCTCGTCGCCGCGGTCACAGCCGGCACTCAGATCCCTGAAATCCACAATCCCATCCGTCAGGCCGTAGATGCCGGACTTTTTATTGAGCACATCCATCACAGAGTGGGCGGTCGTGCCCTCTTTCTCCGCCACATACTCGACGATCTCCGGATCAATATCGCCGCACCGCGTCCCCATGACCAGTCCGCTGATCGGCGTAAAACCCATGCTCGTGTCCACGGACTTGCCGCCATTCACCGCGCAGATGCTGGCGCCGTTGCCGAGGTGACAGACAATCGTCTTCAAATTTTCCTTCGGCACACCCAGGATCTGGGCTGTCTTTTTGGACACATAGCTGTGGCTCGTCCCATGGAACCCATAGCGGCGGATCCTGTAATCCGTATAGTATCTGTAAGGAACGCCGTAAAGAAAAGCCTTCTGCGGCATCGTCTGATGGAAAGCCGTGTCAAACACAGCCACCATCGGCGTATCCGGCATCAGCTGCTGACAGACGTCGATGCCGATCAGATTCGCCGGCACATGCAGCGGCGCCAGCTCAATCGTCCCCTCAAGCATCTTGCGCACGTCCGGCGTGATCAGGACGGCGCCCGTAAACGCCTCGCCGCCGTGGACAGCGCGGTGCCCGATGGCCCCGATCTCATCCAGGGACGCAATCACCCCGTAATCCCTGTGCACCAGACACTCAAGCACGAGGCTGACAGCGTTGGTGTGGTTCGGCATCGGTGCCTCAATCACCTGTTTTTCTTTTCCCGCGGGCGTATAGACGATGCGGCTGCCGCCGATGCCGATGCGCTCGCAGAGTCCCTTGGCCAGGACCTCCTCCGTATCAGAGTTGATCAGTTGAAATTTTAGCGAGGAACTCCCGCAATTGATGACCAGAACATTCATAGGTCACTGCCCCCTTTATCATTCTTCCACCCGCTTCGCGATAAGCGCGAGCTTGCCTTATCATTTCTCCACCCGCTTCGCGATGAGCGCGAGCCTGCCGTTTGTCTGCGAATATTCACAGGTCGACAGCGTGATCAACTCATCGTCCATCGAAATCGAATTGCCGGTATCGTAGAGTTTGCGCGCCTCGATCTCCTCGACAAACTGGTCGAACTCCGCCTCGTTGGACGCATTGATAAAATCATAATATCGGAAACCCTCCTCGTTGGCATAGAGCGCCCGACTCTTGATGACATAACAGATCTGATAGGTACCGGAGCGGTAAATGGTATCAAACTGGATATACTGATTGTCCTTGAAGAAATCCTCCTCCATGTAATTGTCCATCGCCGTGAACATCGTGTCCGTATTCATGTGATGGCCGTAGATGACAATGTTCTGGCTCGGATTTTTGAGGGAACATCTGGCGTCCACGAAAGGCAGGCCGCTGAACTCGTATTCCTTATCAAAATTCCGGTGCAGATAAAATTCATTGTCCTCCGGCGTATACATGACCGGATAATTCAGGCTCGTCCCCTCGATAGAGACCCAGCCGACAAAATCGCTGTTTTCGCTGAGCAGCTCCAGATATCTGGCGTCAATGACTTCCTCCTCGCCCTTGACATCGACGACGGCTGTCTCCGGCTCCTTCGCCTCGTCAACCTCCGTCACCTTCAGGCGCAGCGCGTCGACATTCTTCTCCGCGTTCCAGGAAATATAATAATATCTGAACAGATAAGCACCGCTGCCCACAAAACAGATGATCGCTATGACCAGGACGATATTGATTATGATATTGAAAACGCTTCTTTTCTTTTTCTTTTTACGCTTCTTTTCGGCCATAAATCATACTTTCCTCTTTCTTGACGCACTTTAGTGCGTCATCAAGGTAGATTTGGAAGTTGCCCTCCAAACTTCCCCCGCTGTCTACCCGTCTGTCTCACATCGAGTTAATTTCCGCTAAGCCCTGCGGTGTCCACCGCGCTGTCAGAGACGGCACTCTCGCCGCCCTGCGCGCCCTCGTCCGCAGGATTCTCCGGGGTGGCGCCTTCGCCGCCCTGCGCGGCGGCGTCCCCACCGCCCAGCACACTGTCACCTGTGCCGCCCTGCAAATCCGTGTCCGCTGAGCTCTCCGCATCCGTCTCCGGCACGGTCGGATTGACGATCACATAATTTTTCCATGTGTCATAAAAATTGTAGGTCACGCCGCTCAGCCACTCGCTGTAAGCGGACGACGTGTTCTGATAGGCCAGATTCTGGATGGCTTGCGCGTTGGCCTCCTCATCGTTGAGCGCCACGCACTTGATAATGTGATAGCCGTACTGGGTCTCGACCAGATCGCTGATCTCGCCCTCGCCCAGGGCATTGGCGGCCTCGGCAAACTCCGTCACCATCGTCGCGCCGTCCGGCGTCTGCCCCGCGGCATTGATCGAGTAATCGACGCCGCTGTCGGCCGTGTATTCATTGGCGAGCGCCTCAAAATCCTCGCCGGCTTTTGCGCGCTCAAGCACCTTCTCAGCCAGCGCCTTCTGACTCTCCTTGTACTCGGCCGCGGCCTCGGAATCCATCGTCTCCGTCGCGCCGTCCGCGCCCGTCTGTGCCGTGTCCATCGTCGAAATCAGGATATGCTGGATCGCCCTGTACTGGCAGGAAGACTTCTCTTCCTCCGTCAGATTGGCCTCCGCCTCCTCCTGGAGCTTTGCCATGGCATTGCTGGCGAGGAGCATATCCTCATTGGCAGCCGTCATGCCTTCCTGCGTAAATCCGTATGCCGCCAGCGTCTCTTCATCCAGACCGCTCATGGCGAGCTGCGCATTGTCCAGGCAGGATGTCTTTTCCTCCTCCGTCAGCTCAAGGTCCATCTCCTCCGCTTTCTGAAGCAGATAAGCCATATTCAGCGCCTGGGACTCGACATTGGTCTTGAGATAGTCACCGTAGGTATATCCCTCCATGACAGCCTCGCTCCAGTCCGTAAAGCCGTAGGACAGCTCATAGGTCAGTTTCGTCGAATAGTACAGATAGAAAAGCTCTTCCGCGGACATGGTATAATCGCCCACGGTCAATGCTGTGTCCTCCGGATTGATCTTTTCAAGCGGTGTCCCCGCCTCGGCCACGACGGCGCTGCTCTCACCCGTGCTCTCGCCGACCGTCTCACTAGAGCCGCCTTCATCCTTCGCGCATCCCGCGAGGCTGAGGGCCGCCAAAGCCATCACCAGTAAACCGCATAATGTTCTCTTTAAAGTTTTCATCTTTTGTGTCCTTTCAATTTTGATGATCAAGGCGTCTGACGCCTCAGATCATTATAATTGATTTTCACTGCTGTATCAATGCTTTCATGTCGATTATCACATTTTTTTCACATTTCAAAAGCTCCTGTGTCGACATTTTCCTGAAACACGTGGTAAAATACGGCGGATCCGCGGGCGTAAAGCGCATCACATTTTTATATCTGTCCAGCAGCGGCGGTATCTTTAGGATATCGACATCCGCCTGCGGATACATGATATATTTCGTCTGGGCGCCGCGCTGGATCAGCTGCTCAATCCCGGCCGCGTGCGCCAGCGCGCGGATCAAGGCGATCTGCAGGAGATTGATCGCCGGCCGCGGCAGTGTGCCGTAGCGGTCGATCAGCTCAGCTGTCATCTCGTCGTATTCCTCCTCACAGGAAATGGCCGCGATGCGCTTATAGATCTCCAGTTTCTGCATCTCATTCCTGATATAAGATGACGGGATGTAGGCGTCAATGTCCATGTCGACGGTCGTCACAAAATCCTTGGCCACGACCTCGCCCTTGAGCTCGCTGACGGCCTCGCCGAGCAGCTTGCAGTAGAGATCGTACCCGACCGACTCGATATGCCCGCTCTGCTGCACGCCCAGAAGATTGCCCGCGCCTCGGATCTCAAGATCCTTCATGGCGATCTTAAAGCCGGATCCGAGATCGCTGAACTCGCGGATCGCGCTCAGCCGCTTCTCCGCGATCTCCCGCAGAACCGTATTGCGGCGGTAGAGCAGGAAGGCATAGGCCATGCGGCTGGAACGCCCCACGCGCCCGCGCAGCTGGTAGAGCTGAGACATACCCAGTTTGTCCGCGTCGTGAATGATCATGGTATTGACATTGGAGATATCCAGTCCCGTCTCGATGATCGTCGTCGAGACAAGCACATCGATCTCGCCGTTGATAAAGCGGAACATGATCCGCTCCAGCTCGCGCTCGTTCATCTGCCCGTGCGCATAGGCCACCTCCGCCTCCGGCACCAGCCGGCTGACGGTATTGGCCATCTCGATAATGCCTTTCACCCGATTGAACACATAATAAACCTGCCCCCCGCGGGCGATCTCCCTGAGAATGGCCTCGCGCACCATCTCCTCGTTGTACTCCATCACATATGTCTGAATCGGCAGCCGATCCTGCGGCGGCTCCTCCAGAATACTCATGTCGCGGATGCCGATCATGCTCATATGCAGCGTCCGGGGTATCGGCGTCGCTGTCAGCGTCAGCACGTCGACATTTTGGCACATCTGCTTGATTCTCTCCTTATGCGCGACGCCGAAGCGCTGTTCCTCGTCCACGACCAGCAGTCCGAGATCCTTAAAGGCCACATCCTCTGAGAGAATGCGGTGCGTGCCGATCACGATATCCACCAGGCCGCTCTTCAGCTTTCGGATCGTCTCGGTCTGCTGCGCCTTCGTGCGAAAGCGAGAGAGCACCTCGATATTAATCGGATAACCCTTCATCCGCTGAAGAAAAGTATTGTAATGCTGCTGCGCCAGGATAGTCGTCGGCACCAGAAAGGCCACCTGTTTTTCATCCTGCACAGCCTTGAATGCCGCCCGAATGGCGACCTCTGTCTTTCCGTAGCCCACATCGCCGCACAGCAGCCGGTCCATGATTTTCGGGCTCTCCATGTCGGCCTTGACTTCCTCCACCGCTGTCAGCTGATCATCCGTCTCCTCATAGGGAAACAGCTCCTCAAACTCCCGCTGCCATACGGTGTCCTCGGAAAACTGAAAGCCCTGCCGCGACGCTCTGACCGCGTACAGCTTGATCAAATCGGAAGCCAGATCCCGCACCGCGCCTCGGACTCTCTTCTTCGTCTTCGCCCATTCCGGGCTGCCCAGCCGGTTGATCTTCGGTTTTCCCGCGCCCGCGTCCGCGTACTTCTGAACCGCGTCGAGCTGCGTCGCCAGGACATACACGTTGCCGCCGTTCGCGTACTCGATCTTGATATAATCTTTCTCGACATGGTCAACCTCGATCTTCTCGATCCCCCGGTAAATGCCGATGCCATAGCTCTCATGCACGACATAATCACCGATGCAAAGCTCCAGAAAACTCCGGAGCTTTTTGCCGCCGTCAAACGGCTTCCTGGCGCGTTTCTTTTTCTTTTCCTCGCCGAATATATCGCTCTCGGCCACCACCGCAAACTTGATCAGCGGATACTCCATGCCCTGACTCAGATTTCCGGCCACGACCATGATCTCGCCCGCATTGACGGGCCTGTCCAGATTCTCCGTGAAAAAGGCATTCAGGCCGTCATCGAGCAGATCAGCGGCGAGCCGTCTGGCCCTGGTCGGAGAGCCGGAGACCAAAAGCACCCTGTATTTATTCCGCTTCCAGACCCGCAGCTCCCGCTCAAGCATCTCAAAATTGCCGTTGTACGCGTGGATGGATCGGATCTCCATGCTGTATGTCTTTTTCACCGGCATCATCCGCAGCCGCTGGGCGATCGTCATCAGCGCCACCGTCCGCAGGCGCCCAAACTTGTACCAGAGCGCCTCCATCGGCTGCAGGATATCCATCTGTCCGGCCAGAATATAGCCCTTCTCCAGCCTGCCGCTCATGCCCTCGCGGAACTCAGAAGTCACGGCCTGTCCCTTCTCCTCCATGCGGTTGGGCTCGTCGAGAAAGACGATGCTGTCCTCATTGTCAAAATAGTCGAGAAATGAGACCGTGTGCTCGTAAAAATAATTGATATAACTGTCAATATTGACGGTGCAAAGGGAATTGGAAATATCCTCCTCCAGCTCCGCCACGGTCCGCCGCAGCCGCATGACCGCCTCCGGCTGCTTCTGTTCTCTGAAGGTCTGCTCTAAACGCTTCGCCTCGTCCTTTATGCGGCGCAGCCCCGCCTCCAGGACAGGCCCCGTAAATACGAACTCCGAGGCCGGATAAATGCGAAATGTGCCGCAGTTCTCGATCGAGCGCTGGCTCTGGACGTCAAAACTGCGGATCGAATCGACCTCATCGTCCCACAGCTCGATGCGGTAAGGGCAATCGTCCGAAACATTGTAAATATCGATGATGCCGCCTCTCACGGAAAACTGTCCCGGCCCCTCGACCTGCGCCATGCGCTCAAAACCCATGCAAATGAGGCGGCGGACGATCCCCTCCAAATCAAGGATGTCCCCCACCGAGACTGTCAGAATATTTTCGGCGATCATCTCCCGCGGCAGGATGCTGTCCATCAGCGCGTCAACCGTCGCCACAACCGTCACCGGCTCGCCGTCGAGCAGGCGGCGAAGCGCCGACAGCCGCTCTCTGACGATCAGCCCGCCGTGCACATCGGCACTGTAAAAAATCATATCCTTCGCCGGATAAAGCCGGACATTGTGATCGTAAAACCGGTAATTCTCATAGAGTTCCCTGGCCCTCAGATCATTGTATGTGACGATCAGTCGGTATTTAAACGGCGCCGATAAGGTGTCCATGATATGTCCCCTGGCAGCGTCGATGCAGCCGTCGATCACGGCCGGCAGCCGCCCGGCGGCAATATCCCCGATCAGCTCGCCGATGGTCTCCAGTTCGAGGAGCGGTGCTGATAAAGATTTCAAATTTTCCCCTTTCCTGACGCACTTTAGCGCGACTTCAGATTTTTTCTCGTGTTTTCCTGGCATTGAACCGGTTCATCGCGGCGTCCAAACCCTCCGTCAGTATCACACCGACCGCCGCACTGGCCTGTGCGTAGGCCTCGTCCATCTTCGCCCTGTCGCCGCTGTCAAACCTGCCGAGCACATAATCCACCAGATCCCAGCCCTCCGGCTTTTCCCCGACGCCCACCTTGATGCGCGGGAAATCCTGACTGCCCAGATGGGCGATGATGCTCTTGATCCCGTTGTGACCACCGGCGCTGCCCTTCTTTCGGATGCGCAACTGTCCCACGTCAAGGCTCACATCGTCGAAGATCACCAGAATCTCCTCAGGCGGTATCCTGTAAAAATCGGCCGCCGCCCGCACGCTCTCGCCGCTCAGGTTCATATAGGTCTGAGGCTTGAGCAGCAGCACGCTCTGTCCCCCGATCAGGCCCCTCCCGCACAGCGCCTGATATTTTTTTGTCTCCACACTGATATGGTAATCCTTTGCAATCCGGTCTATGACACAAAATCCTGTATTGTGCCTCGTGCCCTCATACTTTTTTGTCGGATTGCCCAGACCCGCGATTAAAAACATGGCAATCATTCTTTCACAAAACAAGAGGCAGGCTTCCCTGCCTCTTGTCCTCTTCATATTTATGATGTCTGACATCTCATCCTCTTCAGTCTGCGATGTCCCGCACCATATCTCCCTATGATGCCTCACACCATATCTTCTTCGCTGCTTTCCAGCGCAGCGATCTCATACTTCTGCAAAATAATGGACTGTATCTTTTCCCTTGTATCGGAGTTGATCGGATGGGCAATATCTCTATATTCACCGTCAGCAGCCTTTCGGCTCGGCATCGCGATAAAGAGTCCCTTTTCGCCCTCAATCACCTTGATATCGTGAACGACAAATTCATTATCGAGGGTGATTGACACGACAGCTTTCATCTTGCCTTCCTTACTCACTTTCCTGACACGTACATCCGTAATCTGCATGACGTCTTCCCCCTTCTGAGCAATGTATGACACTGGTTTAGATAATATATCTCTCACTATCCTCAATGACAATCCTGATGTCGCCGTCCTTACCGATATAGGTCGTATTCGCCTTGATGGTATCACGGCTCTCGACGATACAGTTCTCAATCACTGTGTTGTCGCCGATATAGACGTCATTGAGAATAATGGAATTTTTGATGACACAGTTGTTGCCGACATAAACTTTCTTGAACAGCACGGAGTTCTCCACGATGCCGTTGATGATGCACCCGCTGGAGACAAGGCTGTTCTTGACGGACGCGCCTGGATTGTATTTGGCCGGCGGCAGGTCGGCGACCTTTGTCAGCACCGGCGGATATTCCTTGAAGAAATAATCCCTGACATCCTTTTGCAGGAATGCCATGTTGGTCCGATAATAAGACTCGACGGTGGCGATATTTCTCCAGAAGCCCTCCATCTTGTACGCGTAGATCTTTTTCTGATCCTTATACCTGATCAGGATGTCCTTGACCAGGTCATAGCGGTTTTCGGAATTGGCCTTCTCGATCATCTCGATCAGGTGGCGCCTGCGCAGGACGTAAATGCCGGTCGACACGCAGCTCGCGGAGGCCACCAGCGGTTTCTCCTCAAACTCTGTCACGCGCCCATCCTCGGCGATCTTTAGGATGCCGAATCTGGTCAGGTCGTCATCCTCCTGGGTCAGCTCCGTGTAAGCCACCGTGATGTCGGCCTTCTTCGCGATATGATACTCCAGCAGCTTGTTGTAATCCATCTTGTAAATGCCGTCGCCGGAAGCGATCACCACATACGGCTCATGGCTCTCTTTTAAGAAATCGAGGTTCTGGTAAATGGCATCCGCCGTGCCCCTGTACCAGCTGCTGTTGTCCGTCGTAATCGATGGCGTCAGCAGGAATAGACCGCCCTGCTTTCTGCCGAAATCCCACCACTTGGAGGAGTTGAGATGCTGATTCAGCGATTTTGAATTGTACTGCGTCAGCACCGCGACCTTCTTGATGTGAGAGTTGGCCATGCTTGAGAGCGCGAAGTCGATCGCTCTGTAGCTGCCGGCCGTCGGCATCGCCGCCACCGCGCGCTTCAGGGACAGCTCCCTCATCCTGTTACTGTTTCCGCCCGCTAAAATCATACCAATCGCTCTCATCAGATCTCACCTGCCTTAACAATACAATGTCCGCTTTCAAGTAATCCGTTCGGGTAATCCTCCGCCGTGGTCTCGCCGGCAATCGCCGTATTTTTGCCGACGGAGACATTGTCCGGGATCACGGAATTCTCCGCGATCGTCACCAGATCAAAGGCATAGACCTTCGGGTTGAGGACATTCGGCGCGAATTCGCCGACGCCGAACCGCACATTGTTGCCCACCGTCACATGCTCCGCGACGATCGACTTGTCGATCACACAGTTCTCGCCAATGCTCGTCCCTGACATGATGATGGAGTCGCGCACCACGCTGCCCGCGCCCACAGTGACGCCGTCGCCGATGACACTGCCGGTCACCTCGCCGTAGATCTCCGCGCCCTCGCCGATAATGCAGCGCTCCACCCTGCTGTTCTCGCCGAAATACTGCGGCGCCGAATCATTATTATTTGTATAAATCTTCCAGAATTCCTCGTAGAGATTGAACTCTGGGATGATATCGATCAGCTCCATATTGGACTGCCAGTAGGAGCCGAGCGTCCCGACATCCTTCCAGTAGCCGTTGAACTCATAGACATAGCAGTTGTGGCTCTTCTCATGCACATATGGGATCACGTGCATGCCAAAGTCGCAGCCCGGCTGGTCCTTCAGCGCGATCAGCGCCTCGCGCAGCACTTCCCATTTGAAAATATAAATACCCATCGAAGCTAAGTTGGAACTCGGCTTTGCGGGCTTCTCCTCAAACTCCTTGATATTGCTGTTGTCATCGGCGACGACAACCCCAAAGCGGCTGGCCTCCTCCCACGGCACCGGCATACACGCCACGGTCACGTCCGCGCCCTTGGCCTTGTGGAAATCGAGCATCACCTCATAGTCCATCTTGTAGATATGGTCGCCGCCCAGAATCAAT
>CAYRDY010000058.1:0-9563 GCA_964423195.1 uncultured Catenibacillus sp.
AAAGGTGATCCTTGAATTAAAAGATATTGCCAAGAGCTTCGACGAGACGGAGGTTTTGAAGCATATAAACCTCAAAGTCATGCAGGGGGAGTTCATCACGCTTTTGGGGCCGTCCGGCTGCGGCAAGACGACGACGATTCGCATCATCGCCGGTCTTGAGACACCGGATCGGGGCTCGGTGCTGATCGACGGCGCCGACATGACGGATAAGTCGCCCAATCTGCGGCCGGTAAATACGGTTTTCCAGAATTATGCGCTTTTTCCGCACATGAATGTTTTCAATAATATCGCCTACGGTCTGAAGATCCGAAGGGTGTCGAAGGCGGAGACGCGCGAGCGCGTTCTGGCTATGCTTGATCTTGTGCAGCTTCCGGGCTTTGAGAAGCGTATGCCCGGCGAGATGAGCGGCGGCCAGCGCCAGCGCGTGGCGATCGCCAGGGCGCTGATCAATAATCCGAAGGTACTGCTCCTCGATGAACCTCTGGGCGCGCTGGATCTGCAGCTGCGCCGCCAGATGCAGCTGGAACTGAAACGCCTGCAAAAAAAACTGGGTATTACTTTTATCTATATCACCCACGATCAGGAGGAGGCCATCAATATGTCCGACCGCATCGTGGTCATGAGGGACGGCTGTTTTGAGCAGCAGGGCACGCCTTCGGAGGTATACGATCATCCGAGAACCAGCTATGTGGCCACATTCGTCGGCTCGGCCAATGTCCTGTCGGGCACGGTCTCGGAGATTGTGACGCCTTCAACCGGAGGGGAGGAGCCTGCCGGGCCAGCGAAAATTGTCGCGGTGGGAGAAGCCGCTGGGGAGCCAGCGGATAAGCCGGAAAAAATTGTCGCCGCGGCAACCAAAGAGAAGCAATCGGCCGGAGGAAATCGGACGGATTTTCTCAGATTGACCTGCGGTGACGGCACATTTGTCTGCGGCATGGATGGCTATACATTTGAGATCGGACAGACGGTGCGGATGGCCGTGCGCAGTGAGAATGTGAATATCTGGCGAGAGCAGAAAGACTATGGCATTCAGGGCGTGATCACCGAGAAGTCATTTGTCGGCGGGATGCTTCGCATCGCTGTGAAGTGTGAGCACGTCGGCGAGATCGTGATTCGACGGCACGGCATCGATTTCAGCTATGAGATCGGAGAGAAGGTCTGGCTTGAATGGCCGCCGGAGACGGCCGTGCCGGTGGATATGGAGGACTCGGATCTATGAAAGGACATACCAGATGGGGCCTCTGTGTGGCGCCGTTATATATCTTTACGTTGATTTTTGTACTCGGCCCGCTGATCTATATGGTGGCACTGAGTTTTGCGACCAATAATGAAGGCTACGGCGTGACGTGGCAGTTTACGCTGGATAACTATGCGCGGATGACGGACGCTCTCTATATTAAATGTTTTGTTGAATCGTTTAAGATGGCGATCGTGACGACCCTTTTTGTGATGTTCATCGGCTACCCGTTCGGATATTTTATGGCAAAGCTGTCGGAGCGGGGCAAAAAAGTGGTCATGTTTTTGATTATGGTGCCCTTTTGGACCAGCTCCCTGCTGAGGATGTACGGCTGGATCATTATTCTGCAGACCAAGGGCTTGTTGAATTATGTGCTTCAGGGGCTTGGAATCATCGAAAAACCGCTGCGCATCCTTTACTCCTATCCCGCGGTTGTGATTGGCATGATCTATGCCCTTCTGCCGTTCATGATACTGGCGGTCTACTCGAGCGTGGAGAAAATGGACTGGTCGCTGGTGGAAGCGGCGAGAGATCTTGGCGCTTCGGCGCCAAAGGCGTTTTTCACGGTGACACTGAAGCTGACGCTTCCGGGACTTCTGTCGGGGATCATTCTGACATTTATCCCGTCGATGGGCCTGTTTTTCATCGCGGATATCCTCGGCGGCAATAAGATCGTCCTCATCGGCAGCCTGATCCAGGAGCAGATGACCCGCGGGAGCAACTGGCCGTTTGCGGCGGCGCTGTCCGTGATCCTGATGGCCATGACCACGCTGATGATCTATCTGTACCGTCGCATCACGCATGTGAAGGATTTGGAGGGTCTGGTATGAGCGCGCGAGAATTATCCGAAAAGTTCAGTGTGGGCGCGCGGGAGAAGTATTCGGAGGGTCTGGTATGAGCGCAAAAAAGAAATTCAAATGGTCGAAAATTTATCTGGCGCTGGTGCTTGCCATCACCTATCTACCGCTTTTGATGGTGGTCATTTTTTCTTTTAACGAGTCGAAACTGACCGTGTCATGGACAGGCTTCTCTCTGAAATGGTATGAGGAGCTGTTCAGAGACAAGGCGATCGGACAGGCTCTGATCAACAGCCTGATCGTCGGCGGTGTCAGCGTGGCGGTGTCGGCAGTGATCGGAACGCTCGGCGCGATCGGCATGGCACGGGTCGACTATAAGTCGAAGGGCATGATCGAATATCTGTCGACGGTGCCCATTATGATACCGGAAGTCATTCTCGGCATGATATTTCTGGCATTTTTCTCACTGCTGAGACTGCCGTTTGGCATGGTGACTCTGGTGCTGGCGCATACCGCGTTCTGTATCCCATACATTTTCATGATGGTCAAGTCACGGCTGGTGGGCATAGACAAATCACTGGAGGAGGCCGCGCGGGATCTCGGCGCATCCCCGGCAAGGACATTTCTTGACATCACCCTGCCGCTGATCGCACCTGCGGTGCTGTCAGGCTGTATTCTGGCTTTCGCCATGTCCTTTGACGATGTAGTCATCAGCATCTTTGTCAACAGCCCGCGCGTCAATACCCTGCCGATCATGATCTACACCCAGTTAAAGACAGGCGTGACCCCGGAGATGAACGCGCTGTGTACCCTGATTCTGGCGGCGGTGATCGTGGTGCTGCTCATATCCTCCCTGATTTCGAGAAAGAAATAGTGAGCGATTTAAATTCCCCACACAGGGCGTGAGCGATTGATATTTCCATGCGGAGCGTGAAAGATTGATATTCCCCACACAAGGCATTGAAGAAAAGAGAGATAAAAAATATCCGCAGACCTTGACAGAGGAGACTGCGGATTTTTTATGCCTACATAGAAGCGCCGGAATTGATTTGCACCCTCAGAGAACCGTCGAAATTGATTTGTGCTTCAGAGAAGTGTCGGAATTGACCTTTGCCCACAGAGAACCGTCGAAATTTAAATCTGCGACAGCAGGTAGCCGACATAGGCCACGTACATGGCCACCATGACCGCGCCGTTGCCTCGGCCGATCTCCCTGCCGTGTCTGGCCATCAGCAAGGTGATGACGCTGACCACGGTGAGGATGATCAGATCGATGATGCTCGCGAACGCCACGTTCATCGGATGGATGGCGGCGGATACGCCGAGGATCAGCAGGATATTGAAAATATTGGAGCCGATGACATTGCCGAGCGCGAGATCATTTTCACCCTTGTGAGAGGCGACGATCGATGTCATCAGTTCCGGCAGGGAAGTGCCGAAGGCGACGATCGTCAGGCCGATAAATGCCTCGCTTAATCCCAGTGTGCGGGCGATGGATGTGGCGCATTCGACGACGATCTTGCCGCCGAGCGTGACCAGCGCCAGCCCGATGAGAATGAGGAGGATGCTTGCCGCAGGCGACATGACTTTGATCTCCTCGCCTGGGGCTTCGCTGTCAGGAGACGGCTCGCCGTCCGGATGATCGTCGCCGGCAGTTTGCATCCCTGTGTTTTTGGCCGCGGATTGATCCGCGGCTTTTTTTGATTTCAGGGCATGAGTCACCTGCTGCGTGACATAGAAAATGAAAATGAGCAGAAAGATGATGCCGTCAGTGCGCCCAAGGATTCTGCCGTTTCCGAAGTCGAGGCTCAGTACCAGCAATAAAATGCCGCAGATGATGGAGAGCGGGAACTCGTTTCTCAGGATTCCCTGTTGTATTTTCATCGGCTTGATCAGTGAGCAGATGCCGACGACCATCAGCAGATTGAAGAAATTGGAGCCGACGACATTGCCGATGGCGATGTCATTGGAACCGGAGAGCGCGGCGGTGACGCTCACGGCAAGCTCCGGCGCGCTTGTCCCGAAGGCGACGATGGTCAGCCCGATGACGATGCTTGGCACCCGGAGGAGTCTTGCCACGGAGGAACTGCCGCTCACGAGCCAGTCAGCGCCCTTGACGAGAAATACAAAGCCTAAGACAAGAAATAGACAGGTTAAAAATGTGTGCATGAAAATCACCTTTGTTCCGTATGATGTGCGTCATATTCTGAAAGACAGTATAAATAGTGGGACATGGTTTGTCAAGCTGTGATCAGTTTTTTGTGTTATAGCAAACGACAGATTTTTGTCGTTTTATAATAGCGAATTGATGGTTGAAACTCATCAGATTTGATGGTATACTTAATTGAGTATTTTCAGATTGAAACGGATCCGAGCGCGGCGTGGCTGTGCGATGTTTTTCGGCGCCTTGCGGACAGCGCGGATCCCGGCGAGGCGTATTTGAGGGACATGGATCAGTATAAGCAGGAATTTATTGAATTTATGGTGGACAGCGGGGTTTTGCAGTTCGGTGATTTCACGCTCAAGAGCGGACGCAGGTCTCCGTTTTTCGTGAACGCGGGCGCCTATGTGACCGGTTCGCAGCTTCATCGGCTGGGTGGATATTACGCGCGTGCCATCCGCGATCACTACGGCCTGGATTTTGACGTGCTCTTCGGTCCGGCGTACAAGGGCATTCCGCTGTCCGTGGCCACGGCGATGGCGATCAGCGAGCTCTACGGCAGAGATGTCCGGTATTGCTCCAACCGCAAGGAGCTAAAGGATCACGGCGATGCTGGGATTCTGCTCGGCAGTCCGATCAGGGACGGTGACCGCATTGTGATCATCGAGGATGTGACGACCTCCGGCAAATCCATCGAGGAGACCGTTCCGATTTTACGGGCGCAGGGCAGATGTGAGATCGTGGGGCTGATGGTCTCCCTGAACCGCATGGAGCGGGGCAGCGGCGAGAAGAGCGCCCTGGAGGAGATCCGGGAGAGGTATGGCTTTGCGGCGCACGCGATCGTTACCATGGATGATGTGGTGGAGCATCTGTACAATAGGCCTTATCACAATGCGTTGATCATCGACGATGCTCTGAAGGCGTCGATTGACAAATATTATGAAAAATATGGAGTGAGAAAATCATGAATGAGAAAAATAAAAATGGTATTTCTGCGCAGGAAAAAGTTTATAAGACAATGAAAGCGGTCGGAATCGGCAATCTTGTCCTGGGGATTATCTCGATCGCTGCCGGCGTCGTCTTCGGCGTCTTCTCGATTATCAACGGTGCGAGGCTGCTGATCAGCAAGAGGAAAATTTTGTTTTGATGACGCTGTCGAGTAAGAGAAGGGTGAAGGTGTTCTCCGCCATTTTTCTGGTGGTCTATATGGCGGCGCTCGCCTATGTCTGTTTTTTCAGTGAAAAATATGGCAGGACGAATGTTTACGCCGAATATCACTACAATCTGATTCCCTTCAATGAGATCAAACGTTTCTTCACGTATCGGGACGAGATCGGCCTGGACGCGTTTATCATCAATATGCTGGGGAATGTCTTGGTCTTTTCGCCGTTTGGGTTTTTCGTGCCGGTCATCGCGCCGAGATTTCGCAGGGCTCTGCGAATGATCCTGTTGACGCTGCTGCTCAGTCTTGTGATCGAGATTATCCAGCTTTTGTGTCGGGTGGGCAGCTTTGATGTGGACGATTTGATTTTAAATACATTCGGCGGATGGCTCGGCTATATTGTGTTTAGAATTTTCAATTATCTGAGGATCAGAAAGATTATCAGGGCGGGACATACGGCCTCCGTGGCGGACGCACAGTCTGCCGGAGAGGGGCATCGGTGAATCAGCCGAAAAAGAGCGGGGGCATCCGTAAATTAAAAAGTCAGGAGGTTGCGCGATGAGTGCGAAGGTGGGAATTGTGATGGGCAGCGATTCCGATATGGCCGTGATGAGCAAGGCGGCAGATATTCTGGAGGAGCTCGGTGTTGAATATGAGATGACGATTATATCCGCGCACAGGGAGCCGGACGTTTTTTTTGAGTATGCGAAGGGCGCGGAGGGCAGGGGGCTCAAGGTGATCATCGCGGGCGCAGGCATGGCGGCGCATCTGCCGGGCATGTGTGCGGCGCTGTTTCCGCTGCCGGTGATCGGCGTTCCGATGCACACGACTTCCCTGGGCGGCCGTGATTCCCTGTATTCGATCGTGCAGATGCCGACAGGGATCCCGGTGGCGACGGTGGCCATCAATGGCGGCGCGAATGCGGGAATTTTGGCGGCGAAGATATTGGCTACAAGTGATGACGCGTTGCTCGGACGCCTCAAAGATTATTCGGAAAAGATGAAGCGGCAGGTGGAGGAAAAGGCCGAGAGGCTCGACCGGGTCGGCTATAAAAAATATATGGAAGGGTGAGCGTCGATGCCTGACAATATGCTAAAGACGTCCCGGATGCCGGATAAGCTGATGGATCGCTGCGGTCTGTTCGGCGTTTACAATAATGATGATTTTGACACGGCGAAAATGATCTATTACGGATTGTTTTCTCTGCAGCACCGCGGCGTGGAGGCGGCAGGCATTTGCACGCATGACGGCGGTCTTTTCAAATATAAGAGAGATAAGGGCATGGTGACGGACATCTTTGACGCGCTGTCGCTTGGCACGTTAAGGGGATGGATGGGCATCGGCCATGTGCTGCGCTTTGCCGGCCAGGACGCCGTGGAGAATGCCCAGCCGATCGTGATCCGCTACACAAAGGGCCAGATGGCTGTCGCCCTCAACGGCGGACTGAACAATACGGAGGCGCTCAGACACGAGCTGGAGCTGCAGGGCGCGGTTTTCCAGACGCTGGAGGCGGCGGAGGTGATCTCCGTGCTGATCTCCCGCGCCAGAAATACGCATTCGACGATCGAGGCCGCCATCGCCGATGTGATGCCAAAGCTGCAGGGCGGTTACGCGCTGCTGGTGATGACGCCGCGCAAGGTGATCGGCGTGCGCGACCCGAAGGGCATTCGCCCGCTGATGCTTGGCAGAAAGGGCGATTCGTGGTTTTTCTCCTCGGAGACATGCGCATTCGACGAGCTGGGGATCGATTTTTGCCGGGAGGTCGCTCCGGGCGAGATCGTGGTCGTCGAGAAGGACAGCATTCACTCTGTCTTTGGCGTAAAGCCATCCGGGAGGCAGGCGATCTGCCTGTTTGAGTACATCTGCCATTCGAGGCCGGACAGTCGTCTGTCCGGCGTGGAAGTGTTCAAGGCGCGCTATCACATGGGTCAGGAGATGGCAGAGCTTTCGCCGGCCAATGTCGACGCCGTGGTCTGGGTGCCGGATTCTGGTTTGGCCGCGGCCTATGGCTATGCGGACGGGCTGGGCGTGCCGCTTGCGGACGCATTTATCAAAAACAGATATTATAACAATAAGTTTGTCAAGCCGGATGAGGCCATGGCCGCGGAGGGCATCCATATGAAATTCTCCGCGATCACGAGCCGTGTGGCGGGCAAGCGCATCGCGGTGGTTGACGATTCGATGATCCACGGGACGACGGCAAGGTTTTTTGTCTCGACGCTAAAGAATGCCGGCGCGAGGGAAGTCCATCTGCGCATCTGTTCGCCGCTCGTGCGCTATCTGTGTCATTACGGGGCTGCGGCGCCGGATCGCCGGATCATGAGTGATACGGAGACGGATGAGGCGCAGATCTGTGCCGTGACGGGCGCGGATTCCGTGAAATTTTTGACCGTTGAGGCGCTTATTAGGGCCTGCGCGGGCGACGGCAGCGGTTTCTGCAGTGCCTGTTTTGACGGAAATGAACCGGTATAGCGGCGTGCGTTTAATAAAAATATTTTGACGGGGAGATTGTCAATGGATTATAAAAATTCCGGCGTAGATATCGAGGCCGGCTACGAGGCGGTGCGCCTGATGAGAAAGTATGTGGCGCGGACGATGCGCCCGGAGGTTTTGGGCGGCATCGGCGGCTTTGCGGGCGCCTTTGATCTCAGCGGCATCAAGGAGATGGAGGAGCCGATACTCCTCTCCGGCACGGATGGGTGCGGCACGAAGGTCAAGCTGGCATTTGTCCTGGATAAGCATGACACGATCGGCATCGACGCGGTGGCGATGTGCGTCAACGATATCGCCTGCGCGGGCGGCGAGACGCTGTTTTTCCTGGACTATATCGCCTGTGGCAAAAATGTTCCTGAGAAGATCGCGGCGATCGTATCCGGCGTGGCCGAGGGGTGCGTCCAAGCGGAATGTGCCCTCATCGGCGGCGAGACAGCCGAGCATCCGGGGTTGATGCCAGAGGATGAATATGATCTGGCGGGTTTTGCCGTCGGCGTCGTCGACAAGAAGGATATGATCACCGGTGAAAATATTGTGCCGGGGGATGTGCTGATCGGCATCGCGTCGAGCGGCATCCACAGCAACGGATTTTCGCTGGTGCGCCGGATCTTTGACATGTCCGGGAAGGCGCTGAACAGATACGAGCCGCGTCTTGGACGGACGCTGGGCGAGGCGCTGCTGGCGCCGACAAAAATCTATGTGAAAGCGCTAAAGCGTGTCAAATCGGAGGGCATTTGCATCAAGGGATGCAGCCACATCACAGGCGGCGGATTCTATGAGAATATTCCGCGCATGCTGCCGGAGGGCGTCCGCGCGGTGGTGAGGAAAGACAGTTACGAGGTGCCGGAGCTGTTTCGGATGCTGTCCGAGAAGGGCGATGTGTCCGAGAAGGTCATGTACAATACGTTCAATATGGGGATCGGCATGGTGTTAGCCGTGGCTGACACGGATCTGAATCGGACGATGGCGGCGCTGCGGGCGGCCGGCGAGACGCCGTATGCAATCGGCGCGGTCGAGGCCGGCGAGCGGGGCGTCACGATCACCTGAGGGGATGACAGAGCTGGGAGGCGGACAATATGCTGAATATTGTGGTTCTCGTTTCCGGGTCGGGAACGAATTTACAGGCGATAATCGACAGGATTGCGGACGGTACCGTGACGGATACGCGGATTCGGGCGGTTATCAGCAACAACCCGAAGGCGTACGCGCTGGAGCGCGCGAGAAGGCACGGCATTGAGGCGCTGTGCATTTCCCCGAAAGATTATGAGAGCCGGGCGGCGTTTAACGTGGCGCTGCTTGAGGCGATCGACGCGCGCGGCGCGGATCTGATCGTTCTGGCGGGTTTTATGGTGGTGGTGGCGCCGGAGATTATCGCCAAATATCGCAACCGCATCATCAATATCCATCCGTCGCTGATCCCTTCTTTTTGCGGAAAGGGCTTTTACGGGCTGCACGTGCATGAGGCCGCGCTCGCCAAGGGCGTGAAGGTCAGCGGCGCGACGGTGCATTTTGTGGACGAGGGGACGGACACGGGTCCGATCATTATACAGAGAGCGGTGGAAGTGCTGCCCGGCGATACGCCGGAGATTTTGCAGCGGCGGATCATGGAGCAGGCGGAGTGGCAGATTTTGCCGGCGGCCATTCAGGCGATCGCCCACGGCAGAGTGCGGGTGGATGGAAAAATTGCCTGGATTGAAGATTGAATGGATTGAA
>CAYRDY010000058.1:9663-13868 GCA_964423195.1 uncultured Catenibacillus sp.
GGAGGATTTTAAGGGATGCGTGTGTTGATCGTGGGCAGCGGCGGCAGGGAGCATGCCATTGCCAGTCAGATTGCAAAGAGCGATAGGGTCTCAAAAATTTATTGTGCGCCGGGCAACGCGGGGATTGCTCAGGTGGCGGAGTGCGTGGATATCAAAGCCATGGCGTTTGATCAGCTGGTGGCCTTTGCCAAGGAGAAAGCGATCGATTTGACTGTCGTCGGGATGGACGATCCGCTGGTCGGTGGCGTGGTCGATGCCTTTGAGGCCGAGGGGCTGCGGGTGTTCGGGCCGCGAAAGAACGCGGCCATCATCGAGGGCTCCAAGGCATTTTCCAAGGATTTAATGAAGAAATACCATATACCGACGGCGGCATATGAGACATTTGACAGCGCGCAGGCGGCGCTTGAGTATCTGGAGACGGCCAAGATGCCGATTGTTCTGAAGGCGGACGGGCTGGCACTCGGCAAGGGTGTCCTGATCTGCAATCACCTGGAGGAGGCCAGGGCGGGCGTCCGGACATTGATGATGGACAAGCAGTTTGGCAGCGCCGGGGACAGGATCGTGATTGAGGAGTTTTTGACCGGACGCGAGGTCTCCGTCCTCTGCTTTTCGGACGGGAGAACCATCAAGCCGATGACATCCGCGCAGGATCACAAGCGCGCCAGGGACGGCGATCAAGGTCTCAACACCGGCGGCATGGGCACATTCTCGCCGAGTCCTTTTTATACAGAGGAGATGCAGGATTTCTGCCAGAAAGAAATTTTTGAGAAGACAATCCGCGCCATGCACGAGGAGGGCAGGGATTTCAAGGGTGTCCTGTTTGTGGGTCTGATGCTGACATCGGACGGGCCGAAGGTGCTTGAGTACAACTGCCGTTTCGGCGACCCTGAGGCGCAGGTGGTGCTTCCGCGGATGAAGACGGATATCATCGATGTGTTTGAGGCCTGCATTGACGGCACGCTCGACCAGATTGATCTGGAATTTGAGGACAACGCGGCGGTGTGCGTGATTCTGGCCTCCGACGGCTATCCTGAAAAATACGACAAGGGGCTGCCGATTCACGGCCTGGAGCATTTTGACGGGAAAGAGGATTACTATTGTTTCCATGCCGGCACGAAACTGGAAAACGGCGTGATCGTGACAAACGGCGGGCGCGTACTCGGCGTCACGGCCAAGGGCGGCGACCTGTCCGAGGCCAGAAAAAAGGCCTACGCGGCCACGGAATGGGTGCAGTTCGCGAATAAATATATGCGCCACGACATTGGGAAAGAGTTTTAGAAATATGAAAACAGCGGCCATATTCGAATCAATGTCCGAATATGGCCGCACTTTTTTCGTGATAAAAAAATATGAAAGGTTTTACTGCCGTTCCAGTGCCATCCCGACCAGCCGGTCCGTGTGGTCAGCCATGAACAGCGGAATGTTTAGCACATCGCCGTCCAGTCTCAGATTGTTCAGAGAAAAGCGAACGCGAAGTTTCACCTGGTCTTCAAAGAGCTCTTTGAACTTTCTCAGACTCTTGCTGGATGTGTTGGCTTCTGATTTAACTTCCACGGGGAAGATGTCATTTTCACGCTGAATCAGAAAATCGACCTCGTAAGGCGGATTATTTTGGCTCCAATACCGCGGCGTGACCTCGAACTGAGTGATCAGTGTCTGCAGTACAAAATTTTCGGTCAGAGCGCCCTTAAATTCGGTAAACAGCCGGTTTCCCTCCCCGAAAGCGGACGGCGCGAGCATCGACAGGCGGCGCAGCAGGCCGACATCCACGAGGTATATTTTGAACGCGGAGAGGTCATCGTAGGCAGCAATCGGGAGTCCGGGCGCACTGCTGCGGTAAACCTTATGCACAAGACCGGCATCGACAAGCCATTGCAGTGCATTTTCATACTCCCTGGCCCGTGCGCCATTTTTGACAGCTTTATAGATAAATTTTTTGTTTTCTCTGGCCAGCTGTGAAGGGATGGATTTCCAGATCATAGAGATCTTTGGAAATTCGCTGATACCGGGATGTTTGGCAAAATCGCGTTCATAGGCGTCATTGATATCGGACAGCACTGTCTGCATTGCCTGAATATCGCGCGCTTTCGTCCACATCAATACGGACTCCGGCATTCCGCCCGTCATGTAGTACATTTTCAGCTTCTCATACAATGGATTGAAAAATGCGTCCGGCAGGGGTTCCAACGTGTCGATGGACGCCAGATAGGATGCGAGATTTTCATTGCCGTCAGCCAGCAAAAATTCTGTGAAAGTCATCGGATCGATCCGCATAAAATCGACCTTCCCCACCGGGAAGGCGGACGGTGCGGCAAGGGAAATGCCCAGCAGGGAGCCGGCACAGGCAATGTGATACTGAGGCGCGTTCTCGCAAAAGTATTTCATTGAATTGATCACTTTGGGGCAGTCCTGGATTTCATCAAAGATGATCAATGTCCGCTCCGGCTCGATTTTCTGACCACTGGCCATCATTAAATTTTGGAGTATGCGGCCGACATCTTTGGTCGTTTCAAAAAATTGCCGATATTCCTCGTGTTCATCAAAATTAAAATAGGCGGTATTTTCATAAGATTGATTTCCAAATTCTTTGAGAATCCATGTTTTGCCCACCTGGCGCACCCCTTTTAAGATCAGGGGTTTCCGATAAGGTGAGGCCTTCCAGCGCAATAATTGCTGCAAAATCAGCCGTTCCATAGATTTTCGCCTCCGCAATCAAACATTAGTAGAAATATTGTGGCATATCACAGCACACAAATAAAAGTGTGATGTTGATCACATTTTTATCAATAATTATGTGATAATAATCACACTTTTATTAATAATTATGTGATGTCCATCACACTTTTATTATACAATACGGACGGAAAAAAATCAATAACTATTGATATTTGTCATAGAGGCGTTTAAATGCCGGAATGCTGCGCTCGATCACATCGGACGGCACGCAGTAGGAGATGCGCACGAAGCCCGGACCGGCGAAAGCAGTGCCCGGCGCCATCAGGATGCGTTCCTCCTTGGCCCTCTGGCAGAAAGCGTTGTCATCCGGCTCCAGGGAGCGCATAAATAGATAGAATGCGCCGTCCGGGTGGATGCAGTCGTAGCCGATCTCGGTGAGAGCCTCATAGAGCAGATTTCTGTTGTGTTCATATATGCTGGTATCGACTGATGCGTCCACGCATTTGAGCAGGATCCGCTGTTGCAGCGACGGCGCGTTGACATAGCCTAAGAAACGGATGGACGCGGTGATGCCGGCGATCATATCCTCAAAATCCGCCAGGTCATCCTGCATGGCGATATATCCCACGCGCTCGCCGGGGATGGACAATGTCTTGCTGTAGGAGTAGACCACGATCGTATTTGTATAGTATTTCGGGAGATATGGGACGCTCAGGCCGCCGTAGGCAAGCAGTCGGTATGGCTCGTCAGACACCAGATAGATCGGATGGCCGTATTCTTTCTGTTTGCGCTCCAGGATGGCCACGATTTTTTTGATGGATTCCTCCGTGTACACAGCGCCGGTCGGGTTGTTCGGCGTGTTGATAAAGACCATGCGCGTCTTTGGCGACAGGGCGGCCTCAAAAGTCGCCGGATCGGGCTGCAGCGTCTCCTGGTCGCAGAGCGCCGGCACCAGTTTGCCGTAGAGTGTCTCCACATAATTTTTGTATTCCCAGAAATACGGGGCAAATGTGACCACCTCGTCCCCTTTGTCCAGCAGGGTGTTGCATAGAATGGCGAGGGCGGAAGCAGCGCCGCTGGTCATGATAATGCCGTCCTCCGTATAATGCATGTCAAACTCCTGATTCAAATGGCTCGCGACGCACCGGCGCACGTCCGGATGGCCGATATTGGCCGGATAACCGTGCAGGGTCAGTGGATCCTCGGAATCGAGAATTTCCTTAAATGCCTCATTGACGATAGCCGGCGGTTCCACATTCGGATTGCCGATGCTGAAATTGAAAATATGTTCTTTGCCGTAGATGGCTGCAAGTTTTTTTCCTTCCTCAAAGATATCCCTGATACATACGGCGCCGTCCAGTGAGGCCCGCAGGCGTTTAGCAATCATGATAAAATCCTCCAAATAAGAAAAATATTTAAGTGTATGAGTCGCACGAGGCTCGCACGGCGCTGTCGCTTGTGCTCGCCAGGTATTCATAGCGCTCATAGTATACCACTTTAAAGCGTTGGTGTAAAGAAGAATGTGCAAT
>CAYRDY010000059.1:0-9147 GCA_964423195.1 uncultured Catenibacillus sp.
TGCAAGCTTTAGCGCAGCATGAGCTTAGTGGACATGGTATAATATGAGCACTTAGTGAACAGGCACAATCAATACGCTACGTTAAATTTTGTCTATGCATACAAGGGAGGTTTTATCGATGGACTACAAAGAGGTATATGAATCATGGCTTGCGAATCCTTATTTTGACGAGGCGACAAAAGCGGAACTTCGCGCGATCGGCGATGATGAGCGGGAGATCGAGGACAGATTTTACAGAGATCTGGAGTTTGGCACGGCCGGGCTTCGCGGCGTCATCGGCGCCGGCACCAACAGGATGAATATCTATGTCATCCGCAAGACGACGCAGGGCCTCGCCAATTATATCAAAAAGCAGGGCGGCGAGAAAAAGGGTGTAGCCATCGCCTTTGACTCAAGGCGCATGTCGCCGGAGTTTGCGGACGAGGCGGCGAGATGTCTGGCGGCAAACGGCATCAAGGCGTATATCTTTGAATCGCTGAGGCCGACGCCGGAGCTCTCATTTGCGGTGCGCACGCTGGGATGCATCGCCGGCATCAATATCACGGCAAGCCACAATCCGCCGGAGTACAATGGGTATAAGGTTTACTGGGAGGACGGCGCCCAGATCACACCACCGCACGATGTCGGTATTATGGCCGAGGTTGAGGCGGTGACGGATTACAATACGGTAAAGACCATGGACAGAGACGCGGCTGTGGCGGCAGGCCTCTATGAGGTCATCGGCGCGGCCATCGACGACAAATATATCGCCGAGCTTAAAAAGCAGGTAAAGCATGAGGAATGCATCCGGGCAGTGGGCGATCAGATGAAGATCGTCTACACGCCGCTGCACGGCACGGGCAATATTCCGGCAAGACGTGTCCTCAGGGAGATCGGCTTCAAAAATGTCTATGTCGTCCCTGAGCAGGAGCTGCCGGACGGCGAGTTTCCGACGGTCAGCTATCCGAATCCGGAGTCCCCGGAAGCCTTTGTACTTGGCTTAAAGATGGCCAAAGAGATGGCGGCGGATCTGGTGCTTGCCACGGACCCGGACGCGGATCGACTGGGCGTGTATGTGCGCGACAGGGACGGCGAGTATCACTCCCTGACCGGCAATATGTCCGGCTGTCTGCTCGGCGAGTATACCATCAGCCAGATTCTGGCGAGGGACGGTGCCCTGCCGGAGGACGGCGCTCTGATCAAGACGATCGTCACGACCAACATGGCGGATGCCATCGCCAGGAATTATCACATTCGCCTGATCGAGTGTCTGACGGGCTTTAAGTACATCGGTCAGCAGATCCTGAACTTTGAGAAGTCCGGCAAGGGGACCTATCTGTTCGGATTTGAGGAGAGTTACGGCTGCCTGATCGGCACCCACGCCCGTGATAAGGACGCGATTGTGGCCACGATGGCGCTCTGCGACGCCGCGGCCTATTATAAGACGCAGGGCAAGACGCTCTGGGATGCCCTGATCGATATGTATGAGAAATACGGCTATTACAAGGATGACGTGAAATCCATCGGACTCTCAGGGATTGAGGGCCTGGCCAAGATTCAGTCCGTCATGGAGACGTTGAGGCAGAATCCTCCGAAGGAGATCGGCGGCTATCAGGTTCTCTCGACGAGGGATTACAAGAAGGATGAGATCGTCGACCTGGCCACCGGTGAGGTGCGGCCGACCGGACTTCCAAATTCCAATGTGCTCTACTATGATATGAATGACGACGCGTGGCTTTGCGTCAGACCTTCCGGCACCGAGCCGAAGATCAAATTCTATTATGGCATCAAGGGCACATCGCTTGCGGATGCCGATGCCAAATCCGCGCAGCTCGGCAAAGCGGTGATGGCGTTGATCGACACAATGATTTGAGGAAAAGCGCAGTCAATTCAAAAAGATTGACTGCGCTTTTTATTAATTCCCTACTTTCAATGTCGAATTTTGTCGAAAAGTTTTGATTGAAAAATCGACAAATTTTTGGTATATTTTTATTGGCGGCAGGAATTGCCCGACAGCCATCCGGATGGGCCGCGGCTGTTCAGATTGTCTGACTGCTGCGGTGGAACTGCATGGAGGGCCACGCCGTAAAATTAATGCATTGATTTCACCTCTTCCGCGCATTCAAAGCGGAGTCACAATTTCTTTATTTTTCTTTAAAGCAGGTATTGATATTCTGTCAATTTGTTTTTCTCTGCTTTTAAAAATCCAAACGCCTTTTTGGACAACAAAAAATGGAAGCAATGGGGCTCGAACCCATGACCTCTCGCGTGTGAGGCGAACGCTCATCCCGGCTGAGCTATGCTTCCATAGGTACTATTATAGTACATTCGTCGGGAATTTCAAGAGAAATTTTTTTGAAACTAAAAATTTTATTAAAAATTTGTGGCACAGCGGCTATGGCGGCTTTTGCGCGCTCATAGCCGCGCCTGCCAGGCTTAGGGGGTCATTTTTAATGAAAAAGAAAAACAGATTTTCCCGTCGGGTACTTGTCGGGCTGACGGCAGCGGCAATGCTTGTCACTTCTATTATTCCGGTCTTTCCGGCGGAGGCTGGGCTTTGGCGTATTTCAGGACTGAGAGGTGAGGCGGATCCTGCGGATCCGTCCGGAAAAAATGACGGACGAGGGACGGCGGATTTCGCGGACAAGACAGCGTCCGGACAGACATCGCAGGGGACGGCGGACAGCCGGATTTTATCAGACACAGCGTCACAGAGCGGCGAGAGCACAAATCCAGATGGTGCGCCGCAGAGCGGCGCGAGCACAAAACCAGACGGCGCGTCACAGAGCGGCGCGAGCACAAAACCAGACGGCGCCTCGCAGAGCGGCGCGGGCACGAACGCGAACGGTGCGCCGCAGAGCGGCGCGAGCACAAATCCAGATGGGGCGTCGCAGAGCGGCGCCGACACGAACGCGAACAGTGCGCCGCAGAGCGGTGCGAGCACAAAACCAGACGGCACGCCGCAGAGCGGCGCCGGCACGAACGCGGACGGTGCGTCGCAGAGCGGCGCGGGCACAAAACCGGACGGCGCGTCGCAGAGCGGCGCGGGCACAAACCCGGACACAGCGCCGCAGAGCGGCGAGAGCACAAAACCGGACGCGGACACCGAGCGTGAGAGCGGTGGCGGCGTGTCATCCGGGGATGTGCAGGAAGACCCTGAGAGTCAAGGCGCCGGACAGGATGAGACCGGCGCTGAGGGCTTTGGCTCGGTGAGCCGGGATTATGATCCGTCGCGACTGCAGGGGAGCGACGACGGCATTGACACGGTCAGTCTTGAGGGCAAGAGTTATTTCGATACGTTTTTCGGACTTGATCAGGGCGTTTTGTATACGCATCTGAAAATTCATGAGAATGACGGCTATTATACAGGCACCCGCTATGTCGGCGTCACCAGTACCGGTGATCTGCTCTCCGCGAACACACCGAAGGGCGATACCGCGAATTATGCCCGCGGATTTGGCCTGAACTGCAGCGGTTTTGTCATGAGATCCATCTTTGAGGCGGCGGGGAGCCCCGGGGGACTGGGCAATTACCGCGAATGGTTCAAGGCCAAGGGACTTGCGGAAGGGCAGACCCATGACTATAACCCCGCGGATATGGGCGTTTTGTTCAATGAATTTTTCTATGCGCCAAATAAGGACAAATATGTGCATTACGAGTACGGCAGCCGGGAGGAATGTGTCGTCGGTATCAACCAGCTGATCGACCAGAAGCTGATCAGCTCCGGCGCCATCATCGCGACGATGCCGAACGTGGATTTTTATTCGGGCGGCGTGAGGAACCGGGATTCCTTCGGCAATTACATTGACTGCCATATCGGTTATTACTGGAACGAGGGCGGCGGCCACATTGATGTAAACTCCCTTGTCTACTGGAATGCGACGCATGTGACAAACGGTCTTGGATCCACAGTGATCAGTCCGGGCACTCAGCTGTCGAATATCAATGCTAAATGCGCGGGATGCACCTATTATGTCTTTCCGTTGGCGCCGAAGGAGCCGGAAATCACGTATTTGCGCGTACACAAGACTTTTGAGGGCGGCATGCCCGCGGGTTATAATCCGAACACGGACGCTGCCATTTACGGTATCTATAAGGATTCGGCGTGCAGAATACCGTATGCGACGCCGTATCTCTCAAATGGGCAGAGCAGCTTCAGAATTGAGTCGGATTCATATACGGGCTTGATTCCAGTCGAGCCGGGCCTCTATTATGTCAAGGAGACAAAAGCGCCGAGCGGTTATTTTCTGGATCGAAAGGTGTATACGGTGGATGTGCGCAGCGGCGCGAACGGACAGAGCAATCCGATGCTGATCAGTTCGAGTGAGCAGATAGATACGGGCGGCTTCGTGAGAATTGTAAAGAAATCCGCCACTCCGCAGATTTCGGACGGAAATGCCGCTTATTCCCTGGCAGGCGCCCAATATGGCCTCTACCGCGACATTGGGTGCACGGATCGCATCACCGTCATGACGACGGATTCGACAGGCAATACGAATATGGTCGAGGTCGACGAGGGGACCTATTATGTGAAGGAGATCAAATCCCCGCAGGGATTCGCGCTGAACACGTCGGTCTATACGGCGACGCTGAGAAATGGCCAGTCGGCCGTTGTGACAGTGGCCGATGAACCGCAGACCAATCCGGTGAATATCGCCGTCGCAAAATATGATTCGGATAAGACCTACAGCAGTGCGGGAAATCAGCCGCAGGGCATGGCCTCTTTGGCCGGCGCCGAGTTTACGGTAAGGTTTTATGCCGGCTATTACAGCACGGCGACTTCCCTCAAAGGGGCGAGAGCCGCGCGTCAGTGGGTCATTCGGACAGATGAGACCGGAAGGGCATATCTGGATCAGGCGCATTTGGTATCGGGCGGGGCGTTTTATACCGTTGGCGGGAAAATCGTATTTCCGCTCGGCACGGTCACCGTCCAGGAGACAAAAGCGCCAACCGGCTATCAGCTCAACAGTGAGCTTTTCATCCGAAAGATCACGGCTTCCGGGTCGTCGGAAACGGTCAATGTCTATCAGGCGCCGCAGGTTTCTGACAAGGTCATCCGCGGCGGCGTCAGGATCCAGAAACTTGACCTTGAGACCGGGGAAAATAGGCCGCAGGGCGGGGCTACGCTTGAGAATACGGTTTTCTCAATTGTGACCCTAAATGACGTGCCGGTCATTGTCGGGGGAAAATCCTACGCTTCGGGACAGACTGTGATGACGATCAAGACTGACAGACAGGGGTTGGCGTCGACCGCGAGCGATGCGCTTCCATTCGGCCGGTATCGCATTGAGGAGACCTCAGCGCCGAAGGGGTATCTAAAGGCGGGCACGCAATCCGCCGAGTTCAAGATCACCTGGAATGGGGAGATGATTGACCTGACTTCCAAAGGGAATGCCGTGGGGAATCAGGTCATCCGCGGCGGCGTCAGGATCCAAAAAACGGATGCGGAGACCGGTGTCACGCCGCAGGGAAACGGCACTTTTGAGGGAGCGGTTTTCTCCATCATCTCCCTGAATGAGAATCCCGTCGTCGTCAGCGGCGAATCGTTTCAGTCCGGACAGACCGTGCTGAAGATAAAGACCAACGCGCAGGGGGTCGCGTCGACCGCGGATCGGGCGCTGCCATACGGCCATTACAAGATTGTTGAGACTTCGGAGCCGACGGGTTATCTGCTGAATACAGAGACCACTCAAGAGTTTGATGTGATCCGCGAGAAGGAGATCGTGGATCTGACGTCCGGTGACAAAGTCATCTCGGATCAGGTCATCCGCGGTGGCGTGAAGATTCAGAAGCGTGATCTGGAGACATTGGGGACGACGCCGCAGGGCAATGCCACTTTAAAGGGCGCGGAATTTTCGATCACCAATCTGAGCACGCATCCGGTATTTGTGAAAGGAAAGTCCTACCCGAAAGGCGAGGTCGTGATGACGATTGTCACGGATGAAAAGGGACTCGCTCAGACCGGATTAAAGGATCTGCCGTATGGACACTACAGGATCGAGGAGACAAAGGCGCCAAACGGCTATCTGTCCAAGGGGGCGGTGCCGAGGGAGTTTAACATTATTCACGATGGCGTGGTCATTGACCTGACCAGCGAGGAGAATGCTATTGCCAACAAGATTATCCGCGGCGGCGTGAAGATTCAAAAGAGGGATCTTGAGACGATGGAGACGGTACCACAGGGCAACGCCGTCTTAAAGGGCACGGCGTTTGAGATCACCAACCAGAGTGCAAATCCGGTGATCGTCGGCGGCAATTCATACAAAAAGGGTGAGGTTGTGCTGACCGTGATCACGGATGAAAAGGGACTCGCACAGACAGCGGCGGATGCGCTGCCGTTCGGCCATTATAAGATAACGGAGACGAAAGCGCCGAACGGCTATCTGGCCGAAGGCGCCGAGGAGAGAGAATTTGATATTGTCAGTGACGGCGTGATTGTGGACATGACGCCAGAGGAGAAGTCCATCGCGAATCAGGTCATCCGCGGCGGCGTGAAGATTCACAAGCGTGATCTTGAGACACAGGATATCGTTCCGCAGGGCAACGCCACCCTGGAGGGCGCGAAATTCACGATTACCAATCAGAGTGAGCATCGGGTCATTGTGAACGGAAAGCCATACCCAAAGGGCGAGGTCGTGCTGACGATTGTGACAGACGAGAACGGCCTGGCGCAGACAGCGGCGGATGCCCTGCCATTCGGCCATTATGAGATAACGGAGACGAAGGCGCCGATCGGTTATCTGGCCGAGGGCGCGCAGACGAGGGCATTCGATATCGTCAGTGACGGCGTGATCGTGGACATGACGTCAAAGGAGAAGTCTATCGCGAATCAGGTCATCCGCGGCGGCGTGAAGATTCAGAAAAGGGATCTTGAGACGACAGAGACAAAAGCCCAGGGCAGTGCCACGCTTGAGGGTGCCGTGTTTGCCATCATCAATATGAGCAGCCATCCGGTGCTTGTGGGCGATCAGTTGTATGAGAACGGACAGACAGTACAGGCGATCGTGACTGACAAGGACGGCCTGGCGCAGACCACGGCGGACGCCCTGCCGTTCGGACACTATAAAATAACCGAGACGGAGGCGCCAGAAGGGTATCTGAATAAGGGAAAGCTGACCGCCGAATTTGATATCGCGGTTGATGGCGAGATCGTCGATCTGACGGCCATAGAGCAGTCTATCCTGAATCAGGTCATTCGCGGCGACCTTGAGTTTGTCAAGATCAGTGAGGGGGACAGCAGCCGCCTTGCGAATGTGCCTTTTACGATCACGTCGGTCACGACGGGAGAGGTACATACCGTTGTGACGGATAAAAATGGATATGTGAGTACATCGTCCGACTGGAATAAACACAGCCACAATACCAACCGTGGAGAGACCAGTGAGGATGGCGTCTGGTTTGGCACGACGGAGCCCGACGACACCAAGGGGGCGCTGATCTATGACACTTATGAGATCGAGGAACAGCGGTGTGAGTCGAACAAAGGCCTGAATCTGTTGAAATTTGAGGTGACGATATATAAGGAAGCCGTGACTGTGGATCTGGGGACGCTCACGGACAACTATATCGACATCGGCACCGTGGCCAGGGATGAGGATACGGAGAGCCACATGGGCAAGGCCGATCAGATCGTGACGATCATTGACGAAGTCGATTACAGTGGACTCACGAAAGGCCGCGAGTATATCATGAGGGGGACTCTGATGGACGTGGAGGCGAAAGAGCCGATTGTCGTTGGCGAGCAGCCGGTCAAGGCTGAGACAACCTTCACGCCGGCCATGCCGGACGGAACGACGGAGGTCGTCTTTACTTTTGACGCGTCGTCTCTGGCCGACAGGACGGTCGTCATTTTTGAGGAACTATATGCGGATGATCAAATGCTGGTCGCCCACGCGGATATTGACAATAAGGATCAGACGATATATTTCCCTGAGATCGGGACGACGATCATTGACGGCCAGACCGGAACCGATCATGCCTGTGCCGTCGAGGATGTGGTTTTGAGAGATACGGTCGCCTATAAAAATCTGGTGCCGGGGCGCTCATATACAGTTAAGGGAACCCTGATGGACAAAGAGACGGAGAAGCCGCTGGAGATTGACGGCAAGGCTGTGACGGCGGAGACGACATTTGTGCCTGCGGAGCCGGACGGGGAGACGGAGGTGACATTCACATTTGACGGCAGCAGTCTTGGCGGCAGCACCGTGGTCGCATTTGAATCCCTTCAGTACGCGGGCGGGGAGCTCGCCGTGCATGCCGATATCCAGGATGAGCATCAGACCGTCTATTTTCCGAGGATTGGAACGTCCGCGGGCGACGGCGCCGACGGCGATAAGGAGATTGAGGCGCAGGAAACGGCGGAAATCGTGGACACGGTGGAATATCAAAATTTAGTTCCGGGCGCCGAATACAGGATTTTTGGTGTCCTGATGGACAAGGAGACGCGGACGTCGGTTGAGAATGATGGGGGACAGGTGACGGCGCAGACGACGTTTATCCCTGAGGAACAGGATGGCACGGCGGAGGTCCATTTTACTTTTGACAGCCGTGCGCTTGCCGGACACGACGTCGTCGTGTTTGAATCGCTGTATCAGGACGCGGACACGGAAATTCTCGTCGCGGTCCATGAGGATTTGGAGGATACAGGACAGACGATAAGAGTCAGGGAAAAGCCGCCGGAAACGGAGACAGAGACCGAGACAGAAACGGAGACAGAGACCGAGACAGAGACGGAGACAGAAACGGAGACAGAGACGGAAACCGAGACAGAGACGGAGACAGAGACGGAAACGGAAACAGAGACGGAGACGGAAAGCGAAACGGAGACAGAGACGGAAACCGAGACAGACACCACACCTGTGACGCAGACACCGCCTGAGTCCAAGCCCCCACAGCAGAGGACCGGAACGCCTCAGACGGGAGACAGTGTACCGGCAATCTTTCTGCGCGCCGCGGCCCTGATGTTCTTTGTCTCCGCGGCAGCCATTACGCTGATCGTGTTTAGAAAAAAGAATAGACACGTTCGCTGAGCCATTTGACCTCTTTAGAGAGACCCCGAACAGTGAGAAAGCCGTGGGCGGTGGCCATGCGGACTCGCCGCATGGCCACCGGACCCTCAATAGGATCTATGCAATACAGCGCTGCGTGCCGGTGGCACGCGTATAGCGC
>CAYRDY010000059.1:9247-13084 GCA_964423195.1 uncultured Catenibacillus sp.
CGCTGCGTGCCGGTGGCACGCGTATAGCGCTGCTTTGGTCGGCATTTCGGAGTGATTGTCTGTTTGCGATTTCGTGTTGAAAATCGACGGTTTTTCATTTATAATAGTCGATACCGGGGAGGAGCATATGAATCAGATACAGCTGAATGCAATGGCAAAGATAAATCTTGGACTGGATGTCGTCGGCAGACGTCCGGACGGCTATCACGAATTGCGGATGGTCATGCAGATGGTGAACCTGTATGACAGGATTGAGATATCCGTGACGCGTTCGCAGGGCGTTCGCTTGGCGACCAATCTGCGCTTTCTGCCGACAAATGAGAACAATCTCGCGTATAGGGCGGCGCAGTCTCTGATTGACGAATTTCATATCGCCGAGGGCGTGCATATCAAGCTGGACAAACATATTCCGGTGTCGGCCGGTATGGGCGGCGGCAGCTCGGATGCGGCCACCGTGCTGTACGGCGTGAATAGACTCTTTAAACTGGGGCTGTCGAAGAGGGAGCTGATGGAACGCGGCGTGCGTCTGGGCGCCGATGTGCCCTACTGTCTGCTGCGCTCGACCGCTCTGTCTGAGGGGATCGGCGAGATACTGACGCCGCTGCCGCCGCTGCCGAAGTGTGCGATCGTGATTGCCAAACCCAGGGTCAGCGTTTCCACGAGGCATGTTTTTGAGCGGCTGGATCTCAGGCCGGTCATGACGCATCCGGATATCGACGGCATTGTCGCATCGGTCAGGGACGGTGATCTCTGCGGTATCGCCGGAAAGCTCGGCAATACGCTTGAGGAAGTCACGGCGAGAGATTATCCCGTGATCGGCGAGATCAAGGAAATGATGGTCAGCCGCGGCGCCTTGGGCGCCCTGATGAGCGGCAGCGGGCCTACGGTCTTTGGAATATTTGACCATGAGCGCGCGGCGAGGGGCGCCTGCAGCTATTTGAAACAGGCGGATCCGAGCTTTCAGGTGTTTCTGACAAGACCTGTCAATGCGTCGTTTCCCGACGGCTCCAGTTGATATGTTTCAGGTGACGCGGGGGACAAAAGTTTGGACCGGTTCAGGCTTTTCTGAATTGTTACAAAAGTTTTATGATTTTTGAGAGAAATATTTAAAATCGCTTGACAAACAGGGGAGAAAAGTTTATAAATAGATTTGTAGTGTTATTGGGCTTATGTTGTGAGAAGGGGTATTATGCGGGCGAATGGCGGCGGCAGCGCCGGACATTTGCAGCCCGAATTTTTGAGCCGGAACATTTAGTTAAATAGTAGGAGGATTTATTTTATGAACAAAACAGAGTTGGTCGCTGCTGTTGCAGCCGGAGCGGAGCTGTCCAAGAAAGACACAGAAAAAGCAATCAAATCACTGGTCGATGTCATTACAAATGAACTGAAGGCGGGCGGGAAAGTTCAGCTTGTCGGTTTCGGTACTTTTGAGGTCGTCGAGAGGGGCGAGAGAGAGGGAAGGAATCCTCGTTCCGGTGAGACGATGACGATTGCTGCATCCAAGGCACCGAAGTTCAGACCGGGCAAAGCGTTGAAGGATGCGATCAACGCGTAGCAGTGAAAGGGATTGCCCTGTAAATATTTTTGTTGATACACAGAGCGAGTTGAACATGACAAGGCTGCCGGATCTGCTGGCGGCTTTTTAATATATCTTTATTTTATCCGGGATATTTTGCTTGCGGGTCAGGTATGAGAAGATGAGATTAGACAAGTATTTGAAGGTGTCGCGGCTGATCAAGCGCCGCACGGTGGCCAATGAGGCCTGTGACGCGGGCCGTGTGCAGGTTGACGGAAAAGTCGCCAAGGCTTCCTACGAGGTGAAAGTCGGTGACATCATTGAGATCAGTTTCGGCACGCGGACGGTCAGAGTCGAGGTGACTGAGGTCAGGGAGACGACCAAAAAAGATGAGGCCAGGGAGATGTATAAAACCATATGATCCCATGAGACGAGGGGCCGGGTATTTTGAGGGAGCGGGTGAGACACATGGCGGGACAGAAGAGACCGAAAAATGAAAAAAAGCATGCGACGGGAATGATGACTGTCGGCGGCGCCGCGGCGCTCCTCTGTCTGGTACTCATGTTTGGGAGCCTCAGACTGCGCGACCGCGTCGACGAATATGACGCCGTCGCGAGGAGCCTTCAGGCTCAGATCGAAGAGCAGCAGGAGGAGTCCAGAGAGCTTGAGAGGGAGAGCGAGTATATCAAGACCGAGGAATACATCGAGCAGATTGCCAGGGATAAGCTGGGACTTGTCAAGCCAAACGAGATCATTTTTCAGAAAGAGGAACATTGATATTTTAGAGTGACGGATAAAGTATATTTTCAGGGCTGAGATTCTCTCGGCCCTTTTTATTCCCGTGGAAAAGAAATGATTGCGACCCTTTAACGGTGATGATATACTTGGGCTGGGAGATATGGGCAGATGTTGAAAAAAGTGATTCATTTTATTGAGAGCAACAGAATGCTTCAGTGCGGGGATCATGTGATCCTGGGCATTTCCGGCGGCGCGGATTCGATGTGTCTTCTCTATGTCATGCACAGGCTAGAGGAGAGGTATCGGCTTTCGCTGACAGCCGTTCATGTCAATCACGGCCTGCGCGGCGGGGATGCCGACGCGGATGAGGCTTTTGTCGAGCAGGCGTGCCAGGACCTCGGCGTCGAATGCGTCCATTTTCACGCGAATATCCGTGCGATGGCCGCAGAGAGGAAGTTCAGCGAGGAGGAGGCGGGGCGGGTATATCGCTATGAATGCTTTGAGCGGGTGCGCGCAAAGAAAAATGCCCGGAGGATCGCGGTGGCACACCATCTTGGGGATCAGGCCGAGACGGTGCTTTTCAATCTGTTTCGCGGCAGTGCCCTTTCGGGCCTTGGCGGCATAGCGCCGGTGCGCGGCGCCCTGATCAGGCCGCTGCTCTGTCTGGAGCGCGGGGAGATCGAGGATTTTCTGCGGGCGGAGGGGGTGACTTGGCGGACGGATCAGAGCAATTTTGATACGGCGTACACGAGGAACCGCATCCGGCTGGATTTGCTGCCTTATGTCACGGAACACATCAACGCGGGGGCGATTGCCCACATCGCGGAGGCGGCCGGGGCTGTCCGCGAGGCCTACACATTTATCCGTGAGCAGGCTGAGGAAGCGCTGATTCAAAGCGCGGACGCGGCGGGAAATCTTGACACGGCGCGGCTCTCATCGCTGGATCCGGTCCTGCAGAGAGAGATCATCCGGCTATGGCTTGAGCGAGACACGGGAAAGCTAAGGGACGTGACCGCCGGACACATCGAGAGCGTCCGGTCGTTGATGCAAAAGCCGGACGGGAAATGCATCCATCTGCCCCACAGAGTGACGGTCGTGCGAAGAGACGGGCAACTCTGTCTGGAAAAGAGGCGGGAGGATTGCGGTTTTCGGGATCCCGCCGGCGCGGATGCCAGCATTGGATCGAGGGCGGAAAATGAGACGATCGCGGTGAGGACAGGTCAGACAATTCTTTTGCCGGACAGCGGATCACAGATCTCCTTTGAGCTCAGAGAGCGAAAAGAAAATGAAAGTTTTCCACAAAATATCTGTACGAAATGGTTTGATTATGATAAAATAAAATCCGGTTTAAATTTGAGACACCGCTTGGCGGGTGATTTTATGGCGATCGCGCCGGAGGGCAGGAAAAAGCTTCTGCGCCGCGTCATGATCGACGACAAAATGCCGGCGAGCGTGCGCGATGGCGTGTGGCTGCTGGCCGACGGCCCGCATATCCTGTGGGTGCTGCCCGAAGACCTGCGGGATGCGGGCAGGACATCAGAGCGTGCGGAGACCGCGCCGCGGACAGCCGAAGACCTGCGGGA
>CAYRDY010000060.1:0-12901 GCA_964423195.1 uncultured Catenibacillus sp.
ATACCCTTTCGGGCATCCCGTATCCAATGCGCCTTCGGCGCCGCGGGCCTCATTTTCTGTGTCGTAGAAAATCGCCTCCGCCAGGACCTCTCCCTTCAGGGTCGCCTCATTGTCCCTGACGATATTTTCTATCTTTTCATTACCCGTAATCCCTACCTCGATGTGATCCATGACCTCAAAGCCGGCCTCCTTGCGCATGGTCTGGATCTTTGAAATCAATTCTCTCACAAAGCCTTCCTCAATCAGCTCCGGCGTCAGATGGGTGTCGAGCACGACCGTCACGTCATATTCTGTGTTGGACACATAGCCCTCCGCCTGAACCGCGTCAATCAGCAGATCCTCCTCCGAGAGCTCCACCTGATTCCCATCAAAGTCAAAGCTGAGCACCCCCTTGGCTTTCAGCTCGGCCATGGCTTTGTTGCCGTCGATCACCGACAGCGCGCCGCGGATCCTCCCCAGCAGCCTGCCGTATTTCGGGCCGACCGTCTTGAGCTGTGGCTTGAATGTGTAGGATGTGAACGCGCTGACGTCATCCGTAAACTCGACCTTCTTCACATTCAGCTCATCCGCGATGATCCCCTTGAAATACGGCGACAGCTCAAATCCTGCCTTGATGTACATCCGGCTGATCGGCTGGCGGTTCTTGATATTCGCCGCATTTCTGCAGGCACGGCCCTGGACGACCACTTTGAGCACCAGATCCATGTCCGCCTCCAGCGATTTGTCGATCCACGCCTCATTGACCTCCGGAAAATCGCAGAGGTGAATGCTCTCCGGCGCGGACTTGTCAATGCTCCTGACCAGATTCAGATAGATCGCCTCCGTCATAAACGGAATCATCGGCGCTGCCGCCTTGGAGATCGTCACCAGCGCGGTATAGAGCGTCATATAAGCATTGATTTTATCCTGTTCCATCCCTTTGGCCCAGAAACGCTCACGGTTTCTGCGCACATACCAGTTGCTCATGTCGTCCACAAAATCCTGCAGGGCGCGCGCCGCCTCCGGAATGCGGTAATTGGCCAGATTGTCGTCCACGCTTTTGACCGCGGAATTCAGTTTTGACAGAAGCCACTGATCCATCACACTCAGCTGATCATATTCTAATGTATACTGCGTCGCGTCAAACTGATCGATATTCGCGTAGAGCACAAAGAACGCGTAGGTATTCCACAGTGTGCCCATAAATTTGCGCTGCCCCTCCATCACGGCCTTGCCGTGGAAACGGTTCGGCAGCCACGGCGCGCTGTTGATATAGAAATACCAGCGAATGGCATCCGCGCCGTAAGTCGCCAGCGCCTCGAACGGGTCGACCGCGTTGCCCTTGGACTTGCTCATCTTCTGGCCATTCTCATCCTGAACATGGCCGAGCACAATCACGTTTTCATAAGCCGCCCGGTTGAAGAGCAGCGTCGACTCCGCGAGCAGGGAGTAAAACCATCCTCTGGTCTGATCGACCGCCTCGGAGATAAACTGCGCCGGAAACTGCGCCTTAAATAAGTCCTCATTCTCAAACGGATAGTGGTGCTGCGCAAACGGCATCGCCCCGGAATCAAACCAGCAGTCGATCACCTCCGGCACGCGGTGCATCACCCCGCCGCACTTCGGGCATTTCAGCGTGATCTCGTCGATGTACGGCCGGTGAAACTCGACCGTCTTTGCCGCCTCATCGCCGCTCATCTCATAGAGCTCCTGCCGGCTGCCGACGGCATGTTGATAGCCACAGGAGCACTCCCAGATGTTGAGCGGCGTGCCCCAATAGCGATTGCGGCTGATGCCCCAGTCCTGAACATTCTCCAGCCAGTCGCCGAAACGGCCCTTTCCGATGCTCTCCGGAATCCAGTTGATGGTATTGTTATTTCGGATCAAGTCATCCTTGACCGCTGTCATCTTAATAAACCATGACTCGCGCGCATAGTAGATCAGCGGCGTGTCGCAGCGCCAGCAGTGCGGATAGCTGTGCTCAAATTTCGGCGCCGAGAAGAGCTGCCCTCTCTCCGCCAGGTTTTCCAGCACCATCGGATCCGCCTTTTTGACAAAGACGCCCGCGAATGGGGTCTCCTCAGTCATCAGACCCTTGGAATCCACAAACTGCACGAATGGCAGATCGTAATTGCGGCCGACTCTCGCGTCGTCCTCGCCGAAAGCCGGCGCGATGTGGACGATGCCGGTGCCGTCGTCCATGGTGACATAGTTGTCGCACACGACATAGAACGCCTTTTTGTGCTGCTTCGCCGCGGCCTCGCCCGCGCACTCAAAGAGCGGCTCATATTCTTTATACTCAAGATCGCGTCCCGTGAAAGTCTCAAGCACCTTATAGGCCGGCGCGCCCTCTTCCCGCTTGATGCCGCCGAGCACCGTGTCAAGCAGCGCCTGTGCCATATAGTAGATGTAGCCGTCGGCGGCTTTCACTTTGCAATAAGTCTCGTCCGGATTCACGCACAGCGCCAGGTTGGACGGCAGCGTCCACGGCGTGGTCGTCCACGCCAGAAAATACGCGTCCTCATCTTTGACCTTGAAGCGGGCGATCGCCGAGCGCTCTTTGATATCTTTATAGCCCTGGGCGACCTCCTGCGCGGAGAGCGGCGTGCCGCAGCGCGGACAGTAAGGCACAACCTTAAAGCCCTTGTAGAGCAGTCCCTTCTCCCAGATTTCTTTGAGCGCCCACCACTCGGACTCGATATAGTCATCGTGGTAGGTGACATAAGGATTGTCCATATCCGCCCAGAAACCGACGGTGGCGGAAAAATCCTCCCACATGCCCTTATATTTCCAGACGCTCTCCTTGCACTTGTCGATGAACGGAATCAGCCCGTAGGCCTCGATCTGATCCTTCCCGTCAAGGCCAAGCTCCCGCTCAACCTCCAGCTCCACCGGCAGCCCGTGCGTGTCCCAGCCGGCCTTGCGCGGCACCATGTAGCCTTTCATGGTCTTGTATCTCGGAATCATATCTTTGATGACACGTGTCAACACATGGCCGATATGCGGTTTGCCGTTGGCCGTCGGCGGCCCGTCGTAGAATGTGAATGTCGGGCCGTCTTTTCTGGATTCAATACTTTTCTCAAAAATATGATTTTCCTTCCAGTACATCCGGATTTTCTTCTCGCGGTCCACAAAATTCAGTGTCGGATCAACTTTCTCGTACATAAAAATCTCCATTCCGCCTGATTGGCTATCATGTGAAACTAAAAAGCCTTCGCCCGCAGCAGACGAAAGCTCAAAATGACCTTTTGAAACTCATATCATCATAATATATCAGGCGAAAACTGTCAATAAAAAAATGCGAAAAACACCGAATTTGAACAGGTCTTTCGCACTTTTTCAGAGAAGATCAATATTTATATAATTCTGCCATGTAGCAGCACGGCATATCGCCCAGCTGCAGCGACATTTTTTCATCGCCGTTGAATATCCGCCCGGCCTTCCACGCGCCGTCCTCAAGCTCACCCTCCTCAAGGCGCAGGAAATCTACGTGGAGGTTCTCACCACATTTCGGCATAAATGTGAGCGTGCTCATCATGCCGACAATCAAAAAGCGATCCGGCGACAGCTCAAAGATCACGCCGGCCGCCAAAGGCTTCTCAGGCATTTTCGGCGCGTAGGCCACCTGCAGATCATAATTTTCAAATCTCAGAAACGCGCCGTAATCCGTATCGTCTTTCCTGACATAAGCCTTCTGGTGCGCGGTTCCCCGGTACTTAAGCAGCAGCGGTTTCATGTCATTGATGAGCTGATAAGTCCGCGCCAGATAATCCTTGCTGCCCGCCGTCTCAAAGGCCGACGGGTCGATATTTAGGGCAGCCATCACTTCCATCGGCGGCTTGTCGATCTCCGAAGGATCCATCGCCAGCTCCTCGATGCCGAACGGCGAATAGCAGATCGCGTGGTGCTGCCCGAAAGCATACAGACAGTAGGACGACGTCACGGCATCCTTGCGCACCTCCGGCACCATCAGCGGGTTGCCCTCATAGGCATATTCATCCAGAATTTTCGCCACATACGGCACATAAATGTCCGGTCCCAGGGCAAACAGCGACGGCGCGATCTTCTTCCATATTTTATGAACTTTTTTCACAGGGCCACCGCTCGGATAGGAGCCCGCGTACCACGGATACTGGTACAGCCAGGCGTTGACATAGCATGGCAGCGGATAGACGGCTCTGCCGGCCGAGGCGATCCGCTCCACAGCCCTCGCAAAATGATAAGCCATGAAATATTCCTCCGCATCATCGCCGAAGGCCTCTTTCCATGTCTTTTCCGCCGGATCCGCCGGCATCGCACTGTCGATCATCTCTGCCAGCTCCGCCGGCACCGCGCCGGCAAACGCCTCGTTGGCCAAGTCACCGTAATCGCGCACCGTCCCCATCAGGCCGATCTCATTTTCCACCTGCATCACGATGACCGTCGATTCCTCTTCATCAACCGCTTTGATATGGGCTAAGACATTCGTAAACGCGGCCGCGTCTTTCTCCACGGCCGCCGCGCAGAGCGGTGAGATGGTGTTGATCGGCTCGCCGTTCACCTTTCGCGCGCGGAAATAGGTCTCTGTATCCCTTTTCATCCACGCCGGCACATACATGGATTCGGCGTTTTTCCACAGTCCGAACCACAAAAAAATCAGCTTCATCCCATGTTCCCTGGCCTGCGCGATCAGGCCGTCCACCAGCTCAAAATGATACTCGCCCTCCGCGGGCTCGATGACCTCCCAGTAGAGTGGCACGATCACCGCGTTCATATTCAGCCCCTCAAGTCTCGGCCAGACCTCCTCAGCCATAAACCGCAGGCTGCTGGCGCTGGAATTGTGAATCTCGCCCGCCAGCGCAAAAAACGGCTCCCCGTTGACATACAGCGTAGGGATGCCGCCGTCATATCTAATCTCAGGAATGTTGCCCATAGATATCCCTCTCTTTACTGTTTAATTCAGTTCAAATACCACCGGATTTTCTTTGGTACACGGCTGCCACGCCTGCGCGCCGTCCCCGTTTGGATTGCCTGTCTTCATGAAATTTACCCAGTAATCGATCATGCGGGCGCTCAATTCACGGTCATGGTCTGTCCACGGACGCCAGCACCGATCCAGCGTGCCAAACATATACCAGAGCTCCGAGGAATGCCACGCGCCGAGATCATCGCCCGGAAGATCGCGCGTAAAATAATACACATACGCCGGAGCGCGGCCCATTTCCTCCAGCTTTTGGCTGAAAGCGATACAGCCCTCATACAGCGGTGAAAAGGTGTGGTTTTCAATATTTTCGGGCGTCACCATAATATCATTTTTCGTCGTGCCAAGCATATAAGGGATGTCCTTGATCGCGCCCTGATCCATCAGCTCATAATAGCCGCCCTCCAGCAGTTTCCCGTCGATCGTCGGTGTCAGGAACAAGCCCTGAGCCCTCGGCATCACCTTATCCATGAAAGGATCAAGCGCTGCCAGCACTTCCTCCGCCGATTTCGCCCGCATGGCCTCAAGGCTGTTTGCGCCCAGCACCTCCGAGAACACCTCGCCGTAGCTCTCCTGCTCAGCGAGCGGCATATCCCGATGCAAGCCACCGCCATAGGAGCCGCCGCTCTGCAGGATCGCCTTGGCGATCATATTGCCGGTCAGCTCCGATGAGACCAGCGTCTGGACGCTCATCGCACCCGCGCTCTGGCCAAAGACCGTGATATTATCCCTGTCGCCGCCGAAGGCCTCAATATTTTCGTACACCCATTTCAGCGCGGCGATCTGATCCAGACTGCCGTAATTTCCGGAAATGTGATCCTCATTCTCGGCGGACAGCCACGGGTGCGCCAGATATCCAAAGATGTTGCAGCGGTACTCCACACTGACCAAGATGACCCCGCGCTCCGCATAGGCCCTGCCGTCAAATTCGAGTTCACTGCTGAATCCGCCCATAAACGCGCCGCCGTGCATCCAGAACGCCACTGGCATCTTTTTTCCTTCCTTTGGCGCCCAGATCTGCAGATAGAGGCAATCCTCGCTCATCGGCCGCACAAAATCCGGATTGCTGTAAAAATCTTTCAGAAAAGGCTCCTCGCCCATATGATGCTGCATGCACTCATTTTTAAAACCCGTGGCCTCATAGACACCGTCCCACGGCTCCGGCGGCTGCGGCGCCTGCCATCTCAACTCGCCCACCGGCGGCTTTGCGTAAGGAACGCCGCGGTACTCCACATAACTGCCCATGTCCACACCGGACATCTTTCCATATTTTGTCTGAACGATCATTTTTTTGCCTCCTATAAGTCCAATAGCTGCCGGCCATCTCCTACAAATCCAGCGGCTGCCGGCCATTTCCTACAAATCCAGCAGCCGCCGGCCCATCTCCAGATGACGCCTGGTAAATTCCGTGCCGCCGCAGTTTAATTCATCCTCGTACTCTGAGATCAGATAGCCGTCAAAATCATTTTCCTTGAGAAATGCGAACAGCTTGTCATACGGAATACTCGCTTCCACGCAGTTCTCATCCAGATAATGAAACTTGCCGTGCATTTCAAATGAATACGGCAGAATTTCTTTTAATTCAGCCAAAAGCCGCGGCAATTCAGATTCCGGGCGGAACTGCACAAATCCGTACATTCCCGACAATGCTTCCATGATCGCCGGATTTGCGCCCGCCGCCATCAGTCTTTCGGCGGCCTCATCCTGAGATACGCCGTCCAGCCGCATCTGAGCCGCCATCTGCAAATGTTCTTCCTTAACGCCTGCTGCCAGCGCCTTGTCCCACTTCGGCTTGTTCGGCCGCACGGCAAAACAGCCGAAATCCGGCACAAAACCGAGATATTTGGAACCTGTCTTCCTGATCACAGCCAGATATTTCTTCATATTTTCAGAGAGCGGCGTTTCCGGATTATGAATCTCAATCCCGACCTTGACGTCGAAAAGCTCGGCATACGGCGCCAGCCGCTCAAACGCCTCCGGCGAAAGCATATACTGTGAACGCATAACCTTACAGCCCAGCTTATTAGCCGCCTTGAGGTCAATGATCGTATCAGCCAGCATCTCGTCGTCCGTCAGATCGCGGTCACATCTCATCCCGCGGTCATTATTGGCGCCGTAACATACCGGCCCGATGCCGTATTTATCTTTGAGCTGCGTCACTAAGCCCAGAAATTCATCGCTGACATTCGGATAAGACGGGATCATCTGCGTGGCGACGATCTCATATCCCTGCGCGCCGGCCATTGCCGCCTGCTTCACGCATTCTTCAAAATCGTACTGATACCTTGCATATTCTGTTCCATAGCAAAATAATGTCGCTCCCAATTTAATGCTGCTCATGATTTGTCCCTCCTTAATCGTCAATCGCCACGGTGACCTTGTCTCCGCTGTCCAAAGGCATATATGAATGTCCCGGCCCAATGTTCATATAAGGCACGCGCAACATCAGTTTCAGCTCAAGTTCATGCTCGCCGGTGTCCAGGCCGCCCTTTTTGATGACACGTATCTTTGCCGGCGTCACCTGGCTCCAAAACTCCGTCACCGCCCAGCTCAGCTTATAGACCGGCATTTCTTTGCCGTTCAGCTCAAATGTCACAGCCTCCTGCGGCATCTTCTCGCCGTCCACATAGACCTCAAGCACATCAATATCTGACAGATAATGCCCGCGGTAATAACCGAGCTGCACATCAAATTCAAACCCGTTTTTCCGGCCGTTAATGTACAGGCTCTTAAATGAATCTTTTTTTACAATCTCTCCATTCAGATTCATGCGCATTGCAAATCCCATTAAAAAGACCTCCTTGTGTTATTTATATTACTGACCTATCTATTATATCACTTCAGGCCGTAATTTCTCCCCCTTTTTTAATTTTACTAACATTCCTTTTTATTCTCTTTTACCCCTTTCATCCCTCACCTGCCCTTTATCTTTTTTAATTTGTTCTTTATTTTGTCCTTTGACTGCTCAAATTGTTCTGAAACTTACATTTTTTACAAAAAACAATCGTAATTTTTTTAATTTTTGTGAACACTTATTTAATAGGATATGCTAATATAATACTCGTAAACCCCCCAATACATTATATAGTTTTTTGTTACACCCCATAAGAAACAAAAAATACCTTCTCCAGAGAAAGCCGGTCAGATGATCGGCTTTCTCGCTGTCTAAAATACACTTTTCAAGATACGTTCCGGACGCCCCGCGATACGCGGCGCTGCGCCATGGCCAATCGTCTGTTTTTCTGCGCTGCGGCATACTGCACTCCCAAAAGTGCTCAGGCGCGCTGAATTATTTTATCTACTGTGTTCCCGCTTCCAGGCCTCGATCTCCTCCAGACGTTTCTTATAGTCGGCTTCCTGCCCCTGCTCGGTCGGCTCATAATAACGCTGTCCAAGCAGCGAATCCGGCAGACACTGCATATTGGTCAGCTTATCCTTCGTGTCGTGCGCGTACTGATAGCCCTTTCCATAATCCAGATCCCGCATCAGCCCGGTCACCGCGTTGCGGATCACCAGCGGCACCGGCTCGGCCAGCTGTCGCACGGCGTCGGTTTTGGCATGCTCATAAGCCATATAGAGCGCGTTGGATTTCGGAGCCAGCGCCATGTAGACGACAGCCTCCGTCAGATGAACGGTGCACTCCGGCATCCCTATGAAATGGCAGGCCTGGTATGCGGCCACCGCCACCTCCAGCGCATGCGGATCAGCCAGCCCGACATCTTCGCTGGCGAAGCGCGTCACCCGCCGTGCCACATAGAGTGGATCCTCGCCGGCCTCAAGCATGCGCGCCAGCCAGTAAACAGCCGCGTCCGGGTCTGAGTTTCGCATCGACTTGTGCAGCGCCGAGATCAGATTATAGTGTTCCTCGCCGTTTTTGTCGTAAAGCAGGGATTTTTTGGACGTGCACTGCTCCAGCGTCTCCCTTGAGACGGTAATGATCCCGTCGCTGTCCAGATCGCCGTTGAGCACGGCCATTTCCAGCACAGACAGCGCCGTGCGCGCGTCGCCGTTCGCAAAGACGGCGATCATCTCCAGCATATCCTCAGTGATTTGCACCTGCTGATCGCCAAAACCGCGCGGGTCAGAGAGCGCCCGCTCAAGCAGCGACACAAGCTCCTCTTTTTTTAGCGCCTGCAGCACAAAAACCCGACACCTGGAGAGCAGCGCCCCGTTGATCTCAAACGAGGGGTTCTCCGTGGTTGCGCCGATCAGAATAATGCTTCCCTTTTCCACAAACGGCAAAAAGGCATCCTGCTGCGCCTTGTTAAAGCGGTGAATCTCATCCACAAAAACAATCGTCTTCTCGCCGTAACGGCGGTTGTTCTCCGCCTGCTGCATGACCGCCCGGATCTCCTTGATGCCGCTGGTCACCGCCGAAAAATCGATGAACGCGGCTCTCGTGTGATTGGCGATAATGCGCGCCAGCGTGGTTTTGCCCACGCCCGGCGGTCCCCAGAAAATCATCGACGAAATCTGGTCGCTCTCAATCAGCCGCCGCAAAATCTTTCCCTTTCCCAAGAGCTGCGTCTGTCCCACAAATTCGTCGAGATTCGCCGGACGCAGACGCGCGGCCAAAGGCTGAAAGGCCTCACTGCCGCCAAAAAGTGACATTTGCTCCATCATAATCAACAATCTCCCATATATATGCCGGATATATCCGTTTTCCGCCTCAGCGAATGGCCGTTTCTCACGCGTTTACCCCAAGTCCAGACGTTCATTGATCTTGTAAGTCAAGCGCCTCCCGCGAACGGCCGTCTATCACGCGTTTATTCCCTGCCCTCCAGGACATATTTCGCAAAGACTTCTCCGCGCTCCTCAAAATTTTTAAAAATGCCATAGCTGGCAGCCGCCGGGGAGAGCACGCAGCATTTGCCCGGTTTTGTGAGTTCGCGGGCTTTTCCCACCGCCTGCGCCAGCGTGTCCACGCGCACAAGCCGTTCCGGTCGCCTGAAATTCGGAAAATCCCTGCGGATCTCCTCATCAATACGCGCTCCGGTCGCCGCCATCAAAATAATGTGATCAACCGCTGATCCATCCAGATATTTTTCCAGCTCATGATAATCCACGCCGCGGTCCATGCCGCCGATCAGGACTGTACCGACATTTTGTAGGCCTTCCAACGCCTGAATCGTCGTCTCCCCGATCGTCGAGATCGAGTCGTCGTAATATCTGACGCCGTCCACGGTCCCGATATACTGCAGACGATGCGGCAGCGGCTCATAGCTGCACAGGCCGGCCCTGAAATCCTCGTCCGACATCCCCAGCTGCCTGCAGATCGCATACACAATCCCGATATCAAAAAAATTGTGTCGCCCGAAAAGTTTGATCTCGTCTTCGGGGATGACAAACCGATGCCCCATACAGTCGATCTCGTGATCCCCGACGAAGACATCTGCGTCCCGCGCCTCACAGCCAACCAAAACTGTGTCCTCAGCCCGCGCCACCGCGTCATCCATTCCAGAACCCGCGCCTGGCTGCGCCATCCCGATAGAGATGACGCTCGCCCTGCACGTTCCCGCCTGTGGCAGATGATGCACATTGCACAGCAGAATGTCTCCCTCCGTCTGGTTGCGATAAATTTTTTCCTTGGCGGCCACATATTTTTCCATTGTCCCGTAATGATCGAGGTGTTCCTCAAATATATTCATCAATACGCCGAAATGTGGCGCCGACGTCATATATTCCAGCTGATGGCAGGACAGCTCGACGACGATTTTTGTCTCCGGCTCGATCTCATCCGCGATATCAAATACCGGAATGCCGATATTTCCTGCCAGCGCCGTCTTGATGCCGGCAGATTTTAGGATGTGATACAATAGGGTCGTGGCCGTACTCTTGCCCTTGGTTCCGGTGATGCCGATGATCTGCTGACTGTAACGCCGAAAAAAGATTTCCGTCTGCGACACAATCTCACAGGCATAACTCTGTGCGGGCCGCGGCAGCACCACCCCCGGCGACTTAAATACAATCTCGAAATCATCCAGCACATCCAGATAACGGCTGCCGCTGATGACACGCACGCGCCCCGCGTCGACCGGATTTTTGTCGGAGACCGCCACATCCGCGTAGCCTCCGACCTCCTGTATTTTCTTTAAAGATGATTTTCCCTCGCGCCCATATCCGAGAATCAATACCTTTTTCCCCGCGATCAGCGCGCTCAGTGTCTCTGTCACAACTTCCTCCCGCTGAGTATAAAAACTTTTTATCGCATCTTCGCACTCTCTAAACGCCCCAAAGCCCGAACATCTTCGCATTCTCTAAATGTCCCGATTCCTGAGACAGCCCGCGCGCACTATTTTTTCAAACGGTTCCGGCAGCAAATTTTCCTCATCGTAATAGTCATCATAAGGGCATTTGTCCCGATGATATTTTTCATAGAGTCCCGTCGTCATATAATATTTTAGGAGATACGGCAACGGCTCCCCGTCCCTATTCATGTGGTCAACCGTCATGCAGATGGCTGTATTGATCTCGTCACGGCTGCCCACGCACTCAAACGGTTTTTCCTCGGTGAGGCCAATCAGCTGCGCGAAATACGTCAGCATCCGCGGATCCTCAAGCATGTCCGTCCCGAAAATCTCCGTCAGCCGCTCATGCGCGATAAACGGCGACAATATCAGAAAGACAAACAGGCATTTTGAACACTGGCCGCACCAGATATCCTGCTTGCTTCCGGCATTACAGCTTCGGAAAATATCGTGATACTGCGGGCATTTCGCAAAATACGCCGCGATCTGAAACTCGCTCAGCGGCCGCAGGAGGCTAAAATAAAAGGTGCCGCTTTGGATATATTCGGCCTCATATTCGTGAAAATCTTTCTCAAACTTAAAACTTTTTGAATACTGATGATTGACATAGCTCCCGGATACAGTGCTCTCGTTGGCGCTGGATTCATTGGACAGGACAATGTATTTCAGGCCATACATATACGCCGCGATCGTCGAGGAAAACGCCACAATCGCCGAAAAAGGCGTGTGTCCATTCAGGAAACCCTGCCTGTTCAGCTCAAGCATTCGAGCGTCGAGCGTGCGCTTGACCGCCACGAGCTGCGTATCGCGGTCATAACCCGCCGCGTCAACGGTATTCAGCGTCGCGCCTCTCGGATTAATGATAAAACACTTATTGTCCGCCCTGGATGCCCTCAGAAGATCGAGTGTGACCGCGGAATCCTTGCCGCCGCCCACCGGAATCAGGCAGCCGCGCGCAGCTTCAGATGGTCGCGGCGCTAGATCACTGTCGCCCGTTTCTGTGCCGGATGGCGTTTGCGCGGCCGCTCCTGTTTTTGCATCGAATCTGGGCGCCGCCTCAATCCGCATAAATGCTTCCTCGGTATCAGAGATACCGTTGGTATAATAAAATTCTCCGAGACCGTTGAAGTACAGCGATTTCCACCATCGGATCTGGGCTTCATTCAGCGTGCCGCAGAGTACACGCACCCTCGGCGAACAGGTGATCTTCCAGTAGCTGACCAATTCCACAAGACCGAGAGAGAAAACCAGCTGCTCAAAGGTGCGATCCCCTTTAAACTGTCTGTCTGACCCCACTTTTTTCGGGAAAACCCAGTATGGCGTAAACGCTGACAGGCCTGTGATCTCAAAATGGTACTGAATCCTGATCTTTTCCCGATCCTCCTCGATCTGATATCCATGGTACAAAAACTCAGGATATTTTTCTCTGAACGCCTGATAAGACGGCATCCTATCGCCCCTTTTCCATGTACTGCCCACCGGCCAATCGTGCTGTCATCATTATAGTCCTCGAATTCTCAAGAGTCAATAAAAATGAAAACCCGCATTTATCGAAAGGATAGATGAGAGACATATTAAATGGGGACGGCCCAAGGCCGTCCCCATGAAATTTTTCTCAAAAATCAATTTGATTTTACGATGTCGTTCTCGATACTTCCAGGCAGGTTGCCCACGCCGATGCCGAGATCACCGCATAGTTTTCCGAACTCCTGAG
>CAYRDY010000061.1:0-5907 GCA_964423195.1 uncultured Catenibacillus sp.
TGTCCAGGTTGCAGACGCGCATCATCACGCAGCCCATCGTCACCAGCGGCGCCGTGGCAAAACCGAACTCCTCGGCGCCGAGCAGCGCGGCGATCACCGTGTCGCGGCCGCTCATCAGCTTGCCGTCGGCCTCTATCCGCACGCGGTTCCTCAGTCCGTTCATGATCAGCGTCTGATGCGTCTCCGCCACGCCGAGTTCCCACGGCAGGCCGGCATTGTGGATCGAGCTCTCCGGGGCGGCGCCCGTGCCGCCGTCATAGCCGGAAATCAAAATCACCTGGGCGCCGGCCTTGGCCACGCCAGCGGCCACTGTGCCGACACCGGCCTCCGAGACCAGCTTCACAGAGATATCGGCGTATTTATTCGCGTTTTTCAGATCGTAGATGAGCTGCGCCAGATCCTCGATCGAATAGATGTCATGGTGCGGCGGCGGGGAAATCAGGCTCACGCCCGGTGTGGAATGCCTGGTCTTGGCGATCCACGGATAGACCTTCTTGGCCGGCAGATGGCCGCCCTCGCCCGGCTTCGCGCCCTGCGCCATCTTGATCTGAATCTCCCTGGCGCTGACCAGATAGCGGCTGGTCACGCCGAAGCGCCCCGACGCCACCTGCTTGATGGCCGAGCAGCGGTCATTATCCGTGCCCGCGCTGTCCAGGCGCTCATCGCTCTCGCCGCCCTCACCGGTATTGGACTTGCCGTGGAGCATGTTCATGGCCAGGGCCAGCGTCTCGTGCGCCTCCTGCGAGATGGAGCCGTAGGACATAGCGCCGGTCTTGAAGCGCCGCACAATGCTGTCCACGCTCTCCACCTCGTCGATCGGCACGCCCTGAGCCGGAAAATTAAATGTCATCAGGCTGCGCAGGTTGCCGCTGCTCTCGCGGTCCACTGTCGCCGTATACTCCTTAAACAGCTGATAATCGCCGGTCCTCGCGGACTGCTGCAGCAGATGGATGGTCTTCGGATTATAGAGATGCTCCTCGCCGCCGCTGCGCATTTTGTGGCGCCCGACGCTGTTCAGCGTCAGGTCGGTCTCCAGTCCCAGCGGGTCAAAGGCCTCGGAGTGCAGTTTGTCCGTGTCCGCGGCGATGTCCTCCAGCGTCACGCCGCCCACGCGGCTGACCGTTCCGGTGAAATAGGTGTCAATCACTTCTTTAGAAATGCCGATGGCCTCAAACATTTTCGACCCCTGATAGGACTGAAGCGTGGAGATCCCCATCTTCGACGCGATTTTGACGATCCCGTGCAAAATCGCCGAGTTGTAATCGTCCACCGCCGCATAGTAATCCTTGTCGAGCAGCTCCTCGTCGATCAGCTCGCGGATGGTCTCCTGCGCAAGGTACGGATTGACCGCGCAGGCGCCGTAGCCGAGCAGCGCCGCAAAATGGTGGACCTCCCTCGGTTCGCCCGATTCGAGGATCAGCGCCATCGACGTCTGTTTCTTGGTATGCACCAGATGCTGGTGTACCGCGGAGACGGCCAGCAGCGACGGGATCGGCACATGGTTTTCATCGACGCCGCGGTCGGAGAGAATCAGGATATTCGCGCCCTCGCGGTACGCCTTGTCAACCTCGACAAACAGCCGGTCGAGGACGCGCTTCAGATTGGCGCTCTTATAATAAGTAATCGGCACCACGGCAACGCTAAACCCCGGCACCTTCATATTTTTAATCTTCAGCATATCCGTATTTGTCAGGATCGGGTTATTGATTTTCAGCACCTGACAGTTGTCCGGCGTGTCCTCAAGCAGATTGCCCTTTTTTCCGGCATAAATGGTCGTGCAGGTGACGATCTCCTCGCGGATGGCGTCGATGGGCGGGTTGGTCACCTGGGCAAACAGTTGGCGGAAATAGACGAACAGCGGATGATGCTGCTTTGACAGCACCGCGAGCGGAATATCCGCGCCCATGGCCGCCGTGTCCTCGCCGCCGTTTAATGCCATGTTGCAGATGGATTTGCGGTATTCTTCATACGTATAGCCAAAGGCTTTCTGCAGTTTTTTAAGCTGCACGCCCCTGATGTCCTCCACGCGCACATTCGGAATCTTGATATCGCGCAGTTCGACCAGCTTGCTGTCCAGCCATTCGCCGTAAGGCTGCTTGCCCGCATAGGCTTCCTTCAGCTCATCGTCGTCATAAATCTTCCCCTTGGTGGTATCGACAAGGAGCATTTTGCCCGGGTGCAGGCGCTCCTTCTGCACGATATCCTCCTCAGGGATCGGCAGCACGCCCACCTCCGAGGAAAGGATCACATCGCCGTTTTTGGTCACATAATACCTGGACGGACGAAGGCCGTTTCTGTCGAGCACCGCACCAAGCAGATCGCCGTCCGAGAAGACGATCGATGCCGGCCCGTCCCAAGGCTCCATCATGGTGGCGTAATACTGATAGAAATCGCGCTTCTCCTGGGAAATGGTGTGATTGTTGGACCAAGGCTCCGGAATGGTGATCATCACCGCCAGCGGCAGATCCATGCCGCTCATCATCAGAAACTCCAGTGTATTGTCGAGCATCGCCGAGTCGGAGCCGGAGACCTCGACCACCGGCAGAATCTTATGCATCTCACCTTTCAGATGACTGGATGCCATCGTCTCCTCGCGGGCCAGCATCTTGTCGGCATTGCCGCGGATGGTATTGATCTCGCCGTTGTGGACGATCAGGCGGTTCGGGTGCGCCCGCTCCCAGCTCGGATTGGTATTGGTCGAAAATCTCGAATGGACCGTCGCGATCGCCGACTCGTAATCCTTATCCTGCAGGTCGGTGAAGAAAGTCCGCAGCTGCCCCACCAGGAACATCCCCTTGTAGACGATCGTGCGGCTGGACATGGAGACGACATAGGTGTTGTCATTGCTCTGCTCAAACACGCGGCGGGCGATATAGAGTTTTCGGTCAAAATCAATACCCTTGGCCAGATAGGCCGGCTTTTTGATAAATGCCTGCACAATGTACGGCATACAGACGCGGGCTTTCTGCCCCAGCACCTCCGGACAGACCGGCACGGTGCGGTAACCCAAAAATTCCATGCCCTCCTTCTCCACAATGACCTCAAACATTTTTCGGGCCTGATTGCGCTTTAATTCGTCCTGCGGCATGAACATCTGGGCGATGCCGTACTCGCGCTCGTTGCCGATCTTGATGCCGGCATCCCTACAGACTTTTTTGAAAAATTTATGTGAGATCTGCAGCAAAATACCGACGCCGTCGCCGGTCTTCCCCTCCGCGTCCTTCCCCGCGCGGTGCTCCAGATTTTCCACGATCTTTAACGCGTTCTCAACCGTCTCGTGGCTCTTGATGCCCTTGCTGTTGACTATGGCGCCGATGCCGCAGTTGTCATGCTCAAACTGACGGTCGTATAAACCAAATGCCTGACTCACTTCGATTCCCTCTTTCTTTTTTCTTTATTGAGATAAAAAAAAGTATCAGAAAGCCGCCGCGCCCTCTGACATCCTTGTCACCATCGCACTATTTACTATTTTCTCTCACATACTATAAAACATTTTTACGGGTTTGTAAATCCTTAAATTGCATATTTGGGTCGATTTCTTGCATTTTTATATTTCGCACAATAAAAATAAAAATATAGAAATTAGCTTGTACACATTAACTACGCTGCCTCCAGTGTCTGCTAACGGTTGTGATTTTGCAGGATGAATTTCAAATTTTTTCAAAAAAAGCTATTGACAATCAAAAAATAAGGCGTATAATGCATGATGTGAAGCGAAGGTGCTGCGGTATTTAAGAATGCCACGGCACCTTTTTTTGTTCATTGAAGAGAAAAGAAAAGAATTTCAGAAAGGGGCAACAATTATGGCAAAAGATATTCCTTCTTTATATGGCAGCCTTGTTTTTAACGATAAGGTCATGCGCAATAAACTCCCGAAGGATATGTACAAGGCACTTCGCAAAACGATTGAGAACGGCACGCATCTCGAACTCGATGTGGCAAACTCCGTGGCCGTCGCCATGAAAGAATGGGCCGTCGAGAACGGCGCCACACATTTCACACACTGGTTCCAGCCGATGACCGGCTACACCGCGGAAAAGCATGACAGCTTCATCTCCCCGACAGCGAGCGGCGATATAATCATGGATTTCTCCGGCAAAGAACTTGTGAAAGGCGAGCCGGACGCGTCCAGCTTTCCGTCTGGCGGACTGAGGGCGACATTTGAGGCCAGGGGCTACACCGCATGGGATCCGACCTCACCGGCATTCATCAAGGATGGCACGCTCTATATCCCAACCGCGTTCTGTTCCTACAGTGGCGAGGCGCTTGACAAAAAGACGCCGCTGCTGCGCTCCATGGAAGCGCTGAACAACGAGGCGTTAAAAATGCTCCGCCTGCTCGGCAACACTTCCGTCTCCAGTGTCAAGACGACCGTCGGGCCGGAACAGGAATATTTTCTCGTCGATAAAGAATTATATAAACAGCGCCGCGATCTCATTTTCACGGGCAGGACGCTGATCGGCGCACCGGCGCCGAAGGGCCAGGAGATGGAGGACCATTATTTCGGCGCACTCAAGCCGAAGGTCGCCGCCTATATGCGCGATCTGGATGAGGAGCTCTGGAAACTCGGCATCCCGGCCAAGACCAAGCACAACGAGGTGGCGCCGTCCCAGCACGAGCTGGCACCGATCTTTGACACCACCAATATCGCCGTCGACCACAACCAGCTGACGATGGAGATCATGAAGAAAGTCGCGGACAAGCACGGCCTGGTCTGCCTGCTCCACGAAAAGCCGTTCGAGGGCATCAACGGCAGCGGCAAACACAACAACTGGTCCGTCTCCACGAACACCGGCACAAACCTGCTCGATCCAGGCAAGACACCGGCCGAGAATATTCAGTTCCTGGTATTTCTGATGGCGGTCATCAAGGCGGTGGATGACTACGCGGATCTGATGCGTGTCTCCGCAGCCGGAGCCGGCAATGACCATCGCCTGGGCGGCAACGAGGCGCCTCCGGCCATTGTCTCGATTTTTTTGGGCGACGAGCTGACCGCTGTCCTCAAATCCATCGAGAACGACACATTCTTCAACAGCCAGGAGAGCGTGCCTCTGGAGACCGGCGCTTCCGTGCTGCCGCATTTTACAAAGGATACCACCGACAGAAACCGCACATCGCCGTTTGCCTTCACGGGCAATAAATTTGAATTCCGTATGCTCGGCTCCTCCGCATCCGTGGCCACGCCGAACATCACCCTCAACACCGCTGTCGCCGACGCGCTGGGACAGTTCTATGAGGAACTCAAGGACACAGCGCCGGAGGATATGGAACACGCCGTCCATGAGCTGATCAAGCGCGCCATCAAAAAACATAAAAAAGTCATCTTCAACGGCAACGGCTATACCCAGGAGTGGATTGAAGAGGCTGCCAGGCGCGGCCTGCCGAATCTGCCGTCCACACCGGAATGCCTGCATGCCTTCATGGAAGATAAAAATATCGAGCTCTTCACGAAGTATCACATCTTCACCAAGGAGGAGATCTCCGCGCGCTATGAGATCCTGCTCGATCAGTATATCAAGACGCTGAGCATTGAAGTCAAAACCATGAAAGAAATGCTGGTCAAGGATTTCCTGCCGTCCGTGATGGCTTACGCCGATGATGTCACGGCTTCCGCGCTTTCAAGAAAGGAATTGTTGCCATCGATCAGCACCAAAGCCGAGGAATCACTGGTCACTGAGTTGTCCGGAGCCTATGAGGGCATTGTCGAGGGCCTGGACGCGCTGGATCGGGCGGTCGCCGAGGCTGACGCGATTGCTGATACCTATGAGCGCGCCATGGCCTATCACGACAATGTGCTGAAAGCGATGGACGACCTGCGGAAAATCGCGGATGCGGCTGAGGCAAAAATCCCTGACGAGATGCTGCCATACCCGACCTACGACCAGCTGCTCTTTACAGTGTACTGAT
>CAYRDY010000061.1:6007-12714 GCA_964423195.1 uncultured Catenibacillus sp.
CAAGGCGCGGTGTGATCGGCGCTTGGTTGCAAACATACACGCAGTGCCCGTGGTTTCGGGTTCTCTCAAATAAAACACAGACATAACTTCATATCCGGTTTAGCGTAAAGGTGCGTATTTCCGTCCCCATTGTCAGGAGATACGCACTTTTTACGTTCAAAATTCCCTAAAAACGACAACCGGAAACGCAAGAGGAGGAAAAGATTATGACAAAAGAAATTTTAAGTGCTGTAGACGGAGAATTATTTTCGGTCTGGTTTTTGATCGGTGCCGCGCTCGTCTTCTGGATGCAGGCCGGCTTCGCCATGGTGGAGACGGGCTTTACGAGGGCCAAAAACTCCGGCAATATTCTGATGAAAAATCTGATGGATTTCTGCATCGGCACGATCATGTTCATCATCATCGGCTTCGGCCTGCTGCTGGGCGAGGACCTTTTTGGCTTTATCGGCAAACCGGGCTTTGACATTTTCACCAACTATAAAAACTTTGACTGGTCGAACTTTGTGTTTAACCTCGTCTTCTGCGCCACCACCGCGACGATCGTCTCCGGCGCCATGGCTGAGCGCACCAGGTTTTTATCCTACTGCGTCTATTCCGCGGTGATCTCGGCGCTGATCTACCCGATCGAGGCACACTGGATCTGGGGCGGCGGCTGGCTGTCTCAGCTCGGCTTCCACGATTTCGCCGGCTCCTGCGCGATCCATATGGTCGGCGGCCTCACCGCGCTCATCGGCGCCAAAATGGTCGGCCCGCGCATCGGCAAATTCAACAGGGATAAATCCGGGAAAGTCACGAAAGTCAACGCCTTCCCAGGCCACAACATCCCGCTCGGCTGCCTGGGCGTGTTCATCCTCTGGCTCGGCTGGTATGGTTTCAACGGCGCCGCCGCCACGAGTGTCGACCAGCTGGCATCCATTTTCCTGACGACCACCATCGCGCCGTCGGTGGCGACTGTCACGTGCATGATCTTCACATGGATCAAATACGGCAAACCCGATGTCTCGATGTGCCTCAACGCCTCTCTGGCAGGCCTGGTCGCCATCACCGCCTCATGCGACGTCACTGACGCCCTCGGGTCTCTCGTCATCGGCGCCGTCGCCGGCGTGCTGGTCGTCTTCGGCGTCTGGCTGCTCGACTACAAACTCCACATTGACGACCCTGTGGGCGCGGTCGCCGTCCACATGATGAACGGGATCTGGGGCACGATCGCCGTCGGCCTCTTCGCGACGACCAGCGCGCCGGGCAATGATTCGATCGTCGGCCTCTTCTACGGCGGCGGCTTCAAACAGCTCGGCCTGCAGCTCCTCGGCGTTATCACCGTCTGCGCGTGGACGGCCGTGACCATGACGATCTCATTTGCCATCATCAAAGCGATTTTTGGCCTGCGAGTCAGCACGGACGAGGAGATCTCCGGCCTTGACACCACGGAGCACGGCCTCTCCTCCGCTTACGCGGGCTTCAGCATCATGGATATCTCGAACACCATGACCATGGATGTCAATGAAAATACGGATCTCGGCAACGACGACTACGCGACCGCAAGTCAGGTCCAAAGGGATGCCGCCGTCAAGGTCATGCCGAAACCGGAGCATCTGCCGACAGGCATGTACAAGGTCTCGATTATCGCCAAACTGTCCAGATATGAGAAGGTCAAGAAAGCCCTCAATGATCTGGGCGTCACCGGCATGACCGTCACTCAGGTCATGGGCTGCGGCGTGCAGAAGGGCGCCGGCGAAATGTACCGCGGCGTCGAGATGGACGCGACCCTGCTGCCGAAAGTCAAGCTGGAGGTCGTCGTCAGCAAAATACCTGTGAGCGACGTGATCGAGGCCGCCAAGAAGGCCCTCTACACCGGCCACATCGGCGACGGCAAAATCTTCGTCTATGACGTTGACAAGGTCGTCAAGATCAGAACCGGCGAGGAGGACATGGCCGCCCTGCAGGACGTCGAATAAATTTTGCAATCATACTTAAACTTCGCAATAATACCCGAAAAGCGGTGTGGTCTGATGGATCATGCCGCTTTTAATTTATTTTTAAATAAACGTTTACTAATTCGGAAAATGAGTATATAGTTGTATAGGGCTAGTTGATGACAAACGAAGGCTTATCAGGGTCTATGAACACTACGACTATTTCATACGAGGAGACGATCATAAAATGACATTAAACGAACTGGATATCGGCAAATCCGCGGTCATCACCGCCGTCGGCGGCGAGGGCGCTCTGCGGCAGCATTTTCTGGATATGGGCGTGATCCCGGGCACAGAGGTAACGCTCATCAAATTTGCGCCGATGGGCGACCCGATGGAGCTGCTCATTCACGGCTATGAGCTGACCCTGCGCATTGCCGACGCGGAAAAAATTGAGATTCGGGAGACAATCGCCTCAGACAATCAATCATCGCAAAAAACATCGCCGCATCATCCGGCACATTCTGAGGAGACTTCGCCGCGCCATCCGGAACACTCGCATCCTGGACTGGGCGAGGGCGGCAAATATCACGCCAAGGCCGACGAACACCCGCTGCCGGATGGGTCGCTTTTGACCTTTGCCCTGGCGGGAAATCAAAACAGCGGCAAGACCACGCTATTCAATCAGCTGACGGGTTCCAATCAGCATGTCGGCAATTTTCCGGGCGTCACCGTCGACCGCAAGAGCGGCGCTATCAGGGATATGCCGCAGACTCTGGTCACCGATCTGCCGGGCATCTATTCTCTCTCCCCGTACAGCAGCGAGGAGATCGTCTCAAGGCAATTCATCCTCGACGAAAAGCCGACCGGCATTATCAATATCGTCGACGCCACCAACATCTAGCGCAATCTCTACCTGACCATGCAGCTCATGGAGCTGGATGTCCCGATGGTGCTTGCGCTGAATATGATGGATGAGGTGCGCGGCAACGGCGGCTCCGTGCGCATCAATGAGATGGAGGAGCTGCTTGGCATCCCTGTGGTGCCGATCTCCGCCGCAAAAAATGAGGGCATCCGCGAGCTGGTCCACCACGCCGTCCACATCGCGAAATACCAGGAACGGCCGGGCCGCAAGGATTTCTGCGATAAAAATGACGAGAACGGCGCGGTCCACCGCTGCCTGCACGGCATCATGCATCTGATCGAGGACCACGCGGCCAGAGCGGGGATCCCGCTGCGCTTTGCCGCCAGCAAGCTGGTCGAGGGCGACACGCTGGTGCTTGAAAAACTGAATCTGATGCAGAATGAAAAAGAGATGCTTGAGCATATCATCCAGCAGATGGAGGCGGAGCGCGGTCTCGACCGAGCCGCGGCCATCGCCGACATGCGCTTTTCGTTTATTCAGAAACTCTGTGACCAGACCGTGGTCAAACCGAAGGAGAGCCGCGAGCACGAGCGCAGCCGCAAACTCGATCGATTCCTGACCGGCAAATATACGGCGTTCCCGGCTTTCATCGGCATCATGGCACTCGTCTTCTGGCTGACATTCAATGTCATCGGCGCCTGGCTGCAGGAACTTCTGGAGACAGGGATCGACTGGCTGACCCGCCTTGTCGACACCGCGCTCACCGCAGCCGGGGTGAACGAAATCCTGCACTCATTGATCATTGACGGCGTTTTCAACGGCGTCGGCACAGTCATCAGCTTTATACCGATCATCGTGGTACTCTTCTTCTTCCTCTCTATTCTGGAGGACAGCGGCTACATGGCGCGTGTCGCCTTCGTGATGGACAAACTGCTCAGGAAGATCGGTCTGTCCGGCCGCAGCATCGTGCCAATGCTGATCGGGTTCGGCTGCACCGTCCCCGGCGTCATGGCCAGCCGCACGCTGCCGTCCGAGCGCGACCGCAAAATGACCATCATGCTGACGCCTTTCATGAGCTGCACCGCCAAACTGCCGATCTACTCATTTTTCACCGCCGCCTTCTTTCCGGGCAGGGGAGCGCTGATCATGGTCGGTCTCTACTTTACCGGCATCGTGGCCGCCATCCTGGTGGCTCTGATCTCCAAAAATACCGCGTTCAAGGGCGAGGCGGTTCCTTTCGTGATGGAGTTGCCGAATTACCGCATGCCGGGGGCAAAAAATGTCGCCCGCCTGCTGTGGGATAAAGCCAAGGACTTTTTACAGCGCGCATTTACCGTGATCTTTATCGCCACCATCGTGGTCTGGTTTTTGCAGACTTTCGATTTCGGACTCAACATCGTGACGGATTCACAGCAGAGCATCCTTGCGGTCATCGCCGGCACCATCGCCCCGATCTTCGCCCCGCTGGGTTTCGGCGACTGGCGCGTATCGACAGCCCTGATCACCGGCTTCATGGCCAAGGAGAGCGTCGTCTCCACCCTGACCGTCCTCTTCGGCAGCACAGAGACACTTCTGGCCGTTCTATCTCCGCTCGCCGCCATGTCACTGCTCGTCTTCTGCCTGCTCTACACGCCATGCGTGGCGGCCACCGCATCCATCAAACGCGAGCTGGGCGGCCGGTGGGCTTTTGGTATCGTCGTCGGCCAGTGCGTGATCGCCTGGATAGGCGCCCTGATCGTTCGCCTGATCGGGTTAGCGCTTGGACTGGAATAATAAACAAAGGCTAATAAAAAGAAGGCTGTGAAAGGGCGGCATTGATTGTCCCCTTTTCACAGCCTTTATTACAGCCTATTTCGCAGCCTTTTTTACAGTCCTCTTTTCACAGCCTTTTTTTCGCAGACTATGCCTCTCAGTCCGCAAATTCGCTTCCGAGATCAAACGCGTGATTCATTGGCCCGCTCCCCGCGCCGAGGTCGAGCATGGCCGAGAGCGCCCCCGATAGGTAATCCTTTGCCCGCTTCACAGCGGTCTGAAGGTCATAGCCCTTGGCGAGATTCGCGGCGATGGCGCTCGACAGCGTACAGCCGGTGCCGTGCGTATTCGGATTTTGAATGCGCTTTCCTGGGAACCAGACGGCTTCGCCCCGCGCGTACAACAGGTCATTGGCGTCATTCACATGATGGCCGCCCTTGCACAGGACGGCGCAGCCGTAGGTCTCACTGATTACTCTGGCGGCCGCGACCATCTCCGCATCGCTGCGAATCGTTATCCCGGAGAGGACTTCCGCCTCCGGAATATTCGGCGTGACCACCGAGGCGATCGGCAAAAGTTCCCGCTTCAGCGTATCGATTGCCTCGTCCGCGATCAGGCGCGATCCGCTCGTCGCCACCATCACAGGGTCAACCACGATATTTTCCGCCGCATAGCTCTTCAATTTGGCAGCAATCGTGCGTATGAGCGCACTGGAGGAGACCATCCCTGTCTTTACGGCATCCGGCCGAATGTCTGTAAATACCGCGTCAATCTGCATTTCCAGAAATTCCGGCGTCACCTCCATGATTCCCGTCACACCGGTCGTGTTCTGCGCCGTCAGCGCCGTGACAGCGCTCATCGCATAGACTCCGTTCATCGTCATCGTCTTCAGATCAGCCTGAATACCGGCACCTCCGCTGGAGTCACTGCCGGCGATCGTTAAAGCTGTCTTCATCTCTTTGATCCCCCTCTCCACTGATCATCCGCTCCGAGAGCCGCCGCAGAGCGGCGCACTCCCGCTCGATATCGTCCGCTCCAAAAATCGCCGACACAAGCGCTACGCCGTCCACACCGCTCCCTGAGAGCCGTAGAATATTATTTCTGTTGATGCCGCCGATCGCCGTCACCGGAATGGAAACGGCCGAACAGATTTTCTGTAGCTCATCGCGTGAGACCGGCAGGGCATCTGTCTTTGTCGATGTCGGAAATACAGACCCCACGCCGAGATAATCCGCACCTGCCGCCTCCGCCTCAAACGCCTGCGCCACCGTCCGCGCGGATGCGCCGATGATCATCTCCCCGCCCACGGCTCTGCGCACATCCCGCACCTTCATATCCCCCTGGCCGACGTGTACGCCGTCCGCATGGCATCTGAGTGCGATATCCACATTGTCATTGATGATCAGCGGCACGCGATATTCCCCGCACAGCGCTCGAAGTTCTATGGCCTCCGCGAGAAAGCTCTGTGCATCGAGCGCCTTCTCCCTCAGCTGCACGCAGGTCACCCCGCCCTTCAGGGCGCTCTCCACCTGTTCATACAATGTCTGTCCTCCCGTCCAGGCGCGATCTGTCACCGCGTATAAAAGCATCGTTTTTTTATCGCATTTCATTTCCGGCTCCCTTTTTGCTTCATCCGGCAACAGCCGGAATACCTGCGTACTCCGGCTGTCCCCCTTGTATTCACACCCAATACCTACGGTTAACTATTTTGTTTTTTGCGGGCGGACAGACATCAGCAAACGCCTCAATCCGCGCCTTTTGATCAGGCCGCGCTTCCCTAGCCATCTTCAAAATCAGTGCTTTCCATGCATCCTGAGCCTTCTGCAAACCCAGCGCCATTCACGCTTCCCGATTTTCTACCACATTCGGCGCAGCCAGCGATTTTGGCTCTTTTTGTGCCCCTCGCGACGCCGCGCACCCTGCGCATCCCACGCAGCCGCTGCATCCCCCGTCACAACTCGCACAGGATTTCCCACTTTTTCTGTCCCTGTGCATGACATACACGGCGAATCCCACAGCGATCAACAAAATGAGCAGCACAACAACTGTCCCCATATCATACGCCCACTTTCTTTGTCTATGATACCTGTTCACTAAGCTCGTCGTTCGCCCTTGGCTCCGACTCGCTAAGTGTCCAGGTATAACTCACACTAAGTTCGTACTTCGCTGTCGCTCGT